>NZ_CP156626.1:959667-1279556 GCF_039852015.1 Robbsia sp. KACC 23696
CGGTGACGCGCTTCGCGCGCGCGCAGCGTGAAATCGGCCTGGCCGCCGGGGAGCCGCCGACGCGGCGCGGCTATCCGCCATCGGTGTTTGCCACGCTGCCCAAGTTGATGGAGCGCGCGGGCACCAACGACAAGGGCTCGATCACGGCGTTGTACACGGTGCTCGTCGAAGGCGATGACATGACGGAGCCGATCGCCGACGAAACGCGCTCGATCCTCGACGGGCATATCGTGCTGTCGCGCTCGCTGGCGACGATGAATCACTACCCGGCGATCGATGTGCTCGCCTCCACCAGTCGCGTGATGAATTCGGTCACCTCGCGCGAACATCGCGCCGCGGCTGCACGCGTGCGCGAGCTATTGGCAAAGTACGACGAGGTGGCGCTATTGCTGAAGATCGGCGAGTACCAACGCGGCGGCGATCCGGTCACCGACGAGGCCATCGCCAAACGCGATGCGATCGTCGCCTTCCTGCGTCAGGACGTCCATGAGCACAGCAGCTTCGACGATACCGTGAAGCGCTTGATCGCCCTGGCCCGTTGAACCATGCGAATGATCGATGATCTGCTGCGGATCAAGAACCTGCGTGAATCGCGGGCGCAACTGGCGTTGATGCGCGAGCGCGTGGTGTTTGCGAAGTCGCTGCAGGCCCGCGACGAGGCGAAGCGGACTTGGGAGCATCAGTGCAAGGAAGCGCACACGCGCGAAATCGCGCTGTTCGGCGCCATGATCGGCGGTCTGCGGCGGGTGCGGGAGATCGAGGATACGCGCTGGGAAGTGCAGTCGATGCGGCAGGAGTCGGATCGATTGGGCGGACTGGCGCGACAGGCGGCCAGCGCACTGACGCAGGCGCAGAAGAAACTCGACGACGTTCGCGATACGACACGCCGGGCCGAACGGGCAAAGGAGAAGTTCGTCGATCTGGCGCATCGCTACACCGGCATTGCCGCCCGGGAAGCGCAACGGCTCGAAGACCTGGAAATGGAAGAGGCCGCCGCGCAGGGACGCGATGGCGCCGATCGCGCGGATCGGGAAGCGCAGGCGGAATGGAACGCGGACCACCTGGCCGGTGACTGAGCGTCATGGAACGAGCCCGTTTTCCATTCGGTAGGCTGCCAAAGGAATGCATGCAATGACAATGACGCGCATCACGGGCGGGGATCGCGACCAGCGCGCGTCGCATGGCAATACACGAGATACGGCACGCGATACCACGGGTCAGGCGCGATCGTTCGAGGCCGCTTTGGCGCGTCGCGACACGTCGAAGCCGACCTCCCCATCGACGCCACCATCGACGCCACCACCGGCGCGACCCAGCCCGCTGTCCGGCGGCTTGCTGTCCGCGCGGCAGCAAGTCAGGGAGGAAGGCCGCCGCGATAAAGCGGACAAGCCCCCCGGCGCCGGGCGGGCCGATCAATCGAGGCAAGCGTACCGTGGCGATCGCGCGGACCGCCATGATCACACCGACCCGGCCGACGCTTTCCAGGCCATCGCTGACGACGGTGAGGGCGACGTCGAGGATCAGGATCGCGTGGCGGCGCGCATGGCGGCCGATGGCGATGCACGGTGCGATATCGAGGAAGGGCGCGGTACGCAGGACGATGCGGGCCCGAGCGCAGCGGGCGAGGACGGTGCGGAGGACGCAGAGGAGGCGGAGGGGACAAACAACGCATCGGGGACCGCGTCGGCATCGCGCGATGCGGCATTGCCTGCCAACACGCGCAGGTCCGCCGATGGCGATAACGCGTCCGGTGGCGATAACGGAGGGGGCGAGGAAGGGCACGGCGATCGCGATGGCATGGCGCGACACACGCAGGCGGCCCTGCTGGCGGCGCTGACGTCGTCGGGGCCGAAGTCGCATGGCGGACCCGCGGCGGCAGGCGCTTTTGTCGATGCACGGCAAGCACCGCATGCGGACGCGGCAAGAAACGGCACGCAGGGCGATGCGGAAAAAGCGGCGTTGCGCGGCATGTTGGATGCGATCGATGCGCTGCGCGTCGACATCGACGGACGCGGTGGCGTGGAGATGGACGTGTCGGTGGCGGGCAAACAGGGCGTGACGGTGCGTGTCGAGGAACAGGACGGCTGCTTGCAAACGACGGTGTCGTGCCGTTATGCCGACGACGCCATGCGGCTGCGGCCAGGCGTCGAGAAGCTCGCGAGCCATCTTGCCGCGCGGTTCGCGCGTGCTGCGCGGGTGCGGATCGAGACCGCGCCGGGAGCGGATAACCGCGCACCGGCAGACATGGCGCGCGGCATGACGGCACACGCCGGCACCGAGGCACACAGCGTGGTGGCCGAAGCCTATGCGCCCGCGCCGAGCGGGGAGCCGGTCTGATGGCTGCATCGTTGCCATCGTTCGGGCAAGAGACGCCCGCGCTGGCGGAGGCGGGGACATTGCCCTCGGCGCCGGCATCCGTCGATGCGCCGATGCTGTCGCCACCGCCACCGCCACCGCCACCGCCACTCGCTCGCGGTCGCGCGCGACCGGCGCGTGTCGCATTGCGCCGGCTCTCCGCGGACGTGGCGCAATCACTGACGACGATCAGTCAACGCGGCATCGATTGTCTGATCGCCATGAACGGCGCCCACACCGGCCCGATCGGCGTGATCGCACACGATAAGGATACCCGCGCCCCGCGCGCCGGGCACGCGACGGGTCGGGGCGAGACGCCAGCCGGTTGGCGCCTGAGCTTGTCCGCCGGCGTCTCGCAAACGCTGCGCGAGCAATTCGATCGTGAAGCACTGATCGACTGGTCCGGTGCACGGATGCGACTGCTCTATCGCAATGCGGCGGCGCTGTCCTGGCTGGCCGCGCGCTTGAACATCGACGGCGGTACGCCGCTGGACGACGCATCGGCACGATCGCTTCGCAGTGCTGCCCTGGACGATCTGATGGCGCGTCTGGCCCTGACCGGTTTGGGCGCGCCGCACGTGGTGCACGACCAGACGATCGCGACAGGCCATCGGGACGCGGGATCGTCGGTGTTCTCGTTCGTCGTGCTGCTTCAGCCCTTGAACGATGCCAGGACGACGATTCTGGCGGCGCTCGAAACGGATGCATTCGGTGTGAATCTTCTGGCGGCGCTGCTGGAGAACCGACGCGAGCGACCGCCTGCCGCCGCACGCGACCCGGCGTCGATCGCAATACCGGGTGCGGACGAGACCGACGGCGCGGACGCGGTGGCCGATGACGCTATGCGCGCGTCCCGACACCGCTTTCTGTCGATGCGGACGCGTCTCGTGCTGCCGCCGGTGTCGTTGCCGATCGTCGACGTGCGCGCGTTATCGGCCGGCGACATCGTCTTGCTGGGCGTGCCGAGTCTGTCCTCGGCGCACGGCACGCAGGCGGCCAGCCACGTATCGGAAGGCATGCACGCGATCCGCGGCGGTGACCGCGAAGACATCGCCTTGTCTGGCTTCGTCGCAATCGACGACGTGTCGTGCTGGCGCATGGTCGTTGCGCCATCGCGCGATAAGGGCGCGGCCGCTTGGCGCGTGCGCTTGATCAATCAGGAGTTCGGTGTGGCAGACGAGGCAATGGACGACTTCAATGGCAGTGCGAATCGCTCGCGTCACGGGGAGGCGTCCGCTGGTCAGGGTGGACGTTCCGCGCGCGATGATGGGGCAGACATCGGCGATGCGTGGACCGATCGTGTGCCGGTGCGGGTGACGTTCGAGCTGGGGGCGAAGACGGTGTCCCTCGCGGAACTGCAGCGGTGGCGCGAAGGCAGCATCCTGACCTTCCCCGTTCCGCTGTCGTTCCGTGCGCCCCATCGCGCGCCCGAACCGTCGCCAGTCGACGCCGGGCCGTCGGCGGGGGCGGCTTATCTCGCTCCAGGTGCCGACACCCTCGGCGAACGCGGCGCCGAAGACGCTGCCGCGGATGTGGCGTATGACGAAGCACAGGACGAGGCGCCGTACGATGGCCAAACCACCGAAGACGCCACCGAGCCTGACGACCTCCCGGCGGTCCTGGTGCGGATTCGTGTCAATGGCGCGCCGCTGGGCGTTGGCGAACTGGTCGATATCGATGGTCAATTGGGCGTGTCGGTGCTGCGCTTGTTCGTGGCCGGCGCGGGCGATGGCCGTGACATCGATGACAACGATGCGAGCGACGCCATCGACCGCGCCGTAACAGAGGCGCGGCAGTGAGCAATCTCGATCCCATTGCACTGGCTCTGATTCTCGCGTCGCTGACCTTGATCCCGACCCTGGCGGTGGTATCCACGTCTTTCCTGAAAATCTCGGTCGTGATGCTGTTGGTGCGCAACGCGTTGGGCGTGCAGCAGGCCCCGCCGAATATCGCCATCTACGGGATGGCGCTGATCCTGTCGGCCTATGTGATGGCCCCTGTCGGCGGCCGGGTGTACGACGCGGTGATGGCGACCTTGCCTGCCGGTACCGGCGTCGTCATGCGCAACGGCGGCACGGCGGACGGCGACCGGAGTGGCATGACGTCCGGCGCCACGGCGGCGAGTGCCGACATCGGTGGCAGCGCGCCGTCGATGTCGGCACCGCCGAGCGTGGTGAATGGCTATGGTGGCAATGCGCGTTCGCCGCAGTCGCGTTTCGGCGCCACGGCGCCCCGTCCCGGAACCGCCGGCATGCCGGGCACGGCTGGCACGGCCGGCATCGGGGGCGGCACCTCGCGGCAGACTGCCGCGCAAGCGCCTAGCATCACATTGGACACGCTATTGCGGGCGGTGGCGGCGGGCGTCGATCCCTTCAAAGGGTTTCTGATGCACAACAGCCGGCCCGAGCATCGCGCCTTCTTCGTCGATACCGCACGCCGGATGTGGACCAACACGCTGGCGGCCGATGTCAAGGAGGACGACCTGCTGATCCTGATCCCGGCCTTCGTGCTTTCGGAAATGGACGCGGCGTTCAAGATGGGTTTCCTGCTCTACCTGCCGTTCGTGCTGATCGATCTGATTGTCTCCAACATCCTGTTGGCGATGGGCATGATGATGGTGTCGCCGGTCACCATCTCACTGCCGTTGAAGCTCTTTCTGTTCGTCATGGTGAACGGATGGACCCGTTTGATTCAGGGCCTTGTCCTGTCCTACCTGTAGACGCTGGAGCATACGATGCAAACCGTGGATCTGGTGGGGTATCTGAAGCAGGCGATGATGCTGACGCTGTGGTTGTCATTGCCGCCGATTGCGGTGGCCGCCATCGTCGGCACCTTGTTCTCCTTGTTTCAGGCGTTGACGCAGATCCAGGAGCAGACGCTCTCCTTCGCGGTGAAGTTGATTGCCGTCATCGCGACGTTGATGCTGATGGGTGGCTGGATCGGTACGGAACTCTACAACTTCACCGTATTGTTGTTCGAGCGGTTCGGCGACATCGTCCGGTGATCGGCCGTGATGCGTGCGGCGCGGTGGGCAAGGCGGGGCGCGGCGGCGCGATCAAGGGGCGGGGACCATGTCGACGTTGATCGTGGGCTCGGGCAGCGCGGCATTCGAGAGCATCCTGCGCATGCTGTGGGCCTGGCTCGCCACGCAGCCACGGATGTTGGCGATGTTCGCGATCATTCCGCTATTTGGCAAGCAAGCGATCCCGATGACGATGCGGATGGCGATCTCGGCCACCTTCGGCTTTCTCGTCATGCCGGTGTTGTTGTCGGGCTCCCCGGACGGCTCGCAAACGGCGCTGCCGGGACTCGATGGCGTCGCCTTTTTGTTGTCGGGTGCGGTGAACGTAACCACCGGCGACGTCGCGGGCTTCATTGCCTGGGCCTTCAAGGAAGCGTTCATCGGCCTGGTACTCGGCTATGCGTTCGCGGTACCGTTCTGGATCCTCGAAGCGGTCGGTTTTTTCATCGACAACCAACGCGGTGCCGGTCTGGGCGCCACGCTCGATCCCTTGACCGGCAACGATTCCTCGCCATTAGGGCAGCTTTTCCTGCAGGCCTTCGTCGTTTTCTTCGTCATCGCCAACGGCCCGGAACTGATGCTGACCTGCCTTTACGACAGCTTCCATCTCTGGCCGGCGGCGTCGTGGTATCCGTCGCTGCGCGGCGACAGCGTGCCGGCGATGTTGGGGATGCTCAGCACGCTGGTACGAACGGCCATCCTGCTGGCCTGCCCGGTGATGATCGTCATGTTTCTCGCCGAGGTGGGAATCGCCCTGATCAGTCGTTTCGTGCCGCAACTGCAGGTGTTCTTCATCGCGATGCCAATCAAGAGCGCCATCGCCTTTTTCGTTCTCGTGCTGTACGTCGGCACCTTGATCTTTCAGCTCGAAGGGGTGCTGACGGAACTGGGCGGCCTGCTGCCGTTCCTCAACAAAGAGTGGTGAGGCGGCCATCATGAGCGGCGAACAAACCGAGCAACCCACACAGAAAAAGCTCAGAGATGCGCGAAAAAAGGGCGATGTTCCCAAGAGCAAGGACTTCACGCAGACGTTGCTGATCCTTTCCTTGTTCGGTTATCTGATCGGTCGCGGTCATGCGATGTACGAATCGTTGACCGGTCTGATCCTGACGCCCCCTTCGTTGATGAATATGCCATTCGACTCGGCGGTGTCGGCCTTTGTCCGAATGGCGGCACGCGAAGTGGCACTGATCGTGGGGCCGTTCCTGGTGATCGTATTGGTCGTTGGCATCTTTGCGGAGACGATTCAGACCGGTTTGTTGCTGGCCTTCGAGAAGTTGAAGCCGAGTGGAAAAAAGCTGAATGCGATCGCCAATCTGAAGCAGATTTTCTCGAAGAAAAATTTCGTCGAGTTTTTGAAGTCCACGTTGAAGATCGTCTTTCTGACGGTGCTGGTCTGGAAGGTATTGATGGGCGCGTTGCCGCAATTGTTCACCTTGCCACGCGCCGGCCTGGAGGGGGTGTTCAGCGCGATCGGCGCGCTGATGTTGACGCTGTTGATCAATGTCGCGCTGGCCTATCTGGTCATTGGTCTGGCAGACCTCGCCTGGCAGCGTTTCCAGCATCGCAAGCAGTTGATGATGACGAAGGCCGACGTCAAACGGGAATACAAGGAAATGGAAGGCGACCCCCACGTCAAGAGCATGCGCCGCCGTCTGCAGCGCGAGATGGCCACGCAGGGTGCGGTCAAGCGCGCACGCAATGCCACGGTCATCGTGACCAATCCGACGCACGTCGCCATTGCGCTGTACTACGAGCAGGACGATCCGGATTCGCCGCTGCCGCTCGTCTTGGCGAAGGGGGAAGGGGCAGTGGCCGAAGCGATGATTCGTGAGGCGCGCGACGCTGGCGTACCGATCGTGCAGAACATTCCCCTTGCGCGCGGCATGCTGGCCGGCGCCGAGGTCGACGAGTATATCCCCGAGGCCTTCCTCGAGCCGGTGGCCGAGGTATTGCGTTTCGTGCGCGAGATGCTGGCACAGGACGCAGACGGAGCGTTGCCATGACGGAAAAAAGCGACGCCGCGATCGGGCTGATCGCGGAATATCGACGACGTCGCGGCTTGCCCGACGTGCCGCTACGCGATCGGACGGCGACGGTGCTAGTCTTCGACCGACGCTATCGCATCGAACTCTCGCCGTCGCGCCAAGGGGGCGTCTTGATACGCGGCCGCTTGATGATCTTGCCGTTCCCGGGGCCGCAACGGGATGCCGCGGTGCTGCGGCTCGGCCGGATCGCGCTGTGGTCCGCGAGCCGTTCGCCGCTGTCTTGTGCCGTCGATACCGCGGCGCGCGCTGCCTGGCTGGAATGGCACGTCGAGGCGCTGGCGGCGAATGCGGCAACGGGTGGTCTTGCATTGACGACGCTTTCCGAGAGCCGATCCGGCGCGACGCCGGGGCGACCGGCCATCACCGACGCCGAAGTCGACGCGTTGGCGCACGCGCTGGGTCGCTTCGTCGATATGTTCGCCCGATGGCGTGACATCCTCGCCCGTCCGGAAAGCGTCGCGGCCGAACGGGTGGCACACGGCGCGTTTCCCTTTCTCTTGCCCAATGTCTAGGCGTATGCACGGTTGCAATGCGCGGCCGCTACGCCATCACCGGCCCCGCGTCGGTCCTTTCTTTTTCTTAAGTTCGTCATGCGCCTTATGAAGCTGTCTGTCCTGTCACCGGCCGTCGGCGTTCACGCCTTGGCGTCCGTCTCTCGTCTATGGAATGGTTTGCTCGCCCTGGCGGTGGCCGGCATGCTCCTTACCGCGCACGGCAGTCCGCACGCGGCGCCCCGGTGGGACGATGCCCCCTTCACGTATTACGCGAACAACGTGGCGGTGACAAAGGTCCTGCAGGACTTCGCGCGAAACTTCAGCCTGCGGCTGGACATCGATGGTGCGGTGTCGTCGCGCGCCGATTCCCGTCTGGGGGCGCGGGTCAACGGGCGCTTCAACAGCGCGAATCCCACCGCGTTTCTGGATCAGTTGGGCAGCGTCTACGGTTTTTCCTGGTTCGGTTATGCCGGTGTGCTCTACATCAGCGGCGCCTCGGATGTAGTCACGCGCGTGGTCGACGCACGCGGCGGCAGCATCGGCGGGCTGCGCGACGCGCTGTACACGCTGGGGGTCCTGGATCCCCGTTTCGGCTGGGGCGAAATGGCGGAGCGGGGCGTGGCGCTGGTGTCCGGCCCGCGTCGCTACGTGGAACTGGTGGAGCATCTGGTCGCGCAACTGCCGAGCGCTGCCGGTGCGCAGGAAGTGCGCGTATTCCGCCTCAAGCACGCGTCGGTGCTCGATCGGACGATTCAATATCGCGATCGGAGCATCGTCACGCCGGGTCTCGCCACGACATTGCGGGCGTTGATCCAGGGCGATGGCAGCGGTATCGGGGGGCGAGGCAACAACGAGGTGATGTCGGCGCTGAGCGCGCCGTTGCGGGGTAACCCGCCGACGTTTCAAGAAGGCGGGGCGGCCTCGTCTTATGCACCGGTCTACCAGGGCGGTGGCAGCCAGGCATTGACCGGCTTGCAAGGGGGGATGCCGCCGCTACCGCCGATGGGCCTGTCGTCGGCGGCCAACGTCGCGTCGGCGGCGGGACTCGGGCAGGCGCTGGCGACGGGCGGCTCGCGCGGGGGCGCATCGGCCGGCAACGGCGCGAGTGGTGCGAACGGTACGAGCGGCGAGGCGGCGCTGCAGGCCAATTTGCCGCGTACGATTCAACCGTCGATCCGGGCCGATGCACGCCTGAATGCGATCATCGTGCAGGATGTGCCGGACCGGATGCCGATCTACCAGAAACTGATCGACGAATTGGATGTGCCCACGGCGATCGTGCAGATCGAGGCGGAAATCATCGATGTCAGCAAGAGCCGCATCCAGGAGCTGGGAATCAACTGGAGCGCGCGTACCGGGAATGTCGGTATCGGCTTCGGCAGCACGACGGCCACCAGCGCGGTCACTGGAGCCGGCTTGTTGAACGCCGTTGCCGGCACCAGTGGTGTCCTGTCGCTGGTGGGCAATGCAGGGAGCGCGTTCGCGTCGCGGCTGAACCTGCTGGAAGCCGATGGCGATGCGAAAGTGCTGGCGAGTCCGTCGATCCTGACGCTCGATAACCTGGGCGCGGTGATGGACCTCTCCGACACCGTCTATATCCAGACCACGGGGCGCGATGTGGCGACGGTCACGCCGGTCACCGTCGGGACGACCTTGAACGTCACGCCGCGCTACGTCGCGCATCTACCCTTCGGCGAAATAGAATTGACGGTGGACATCGAGGACGGAACCATTCTCGAGATCGGTCGAAATGGCTTGCCGCGTATCCGCAAGACGACGATCGGCACGCAGACCCGGCTGTCGATCAACGAGGCGCTCGTGATTGCCGGATACAACAGCAGCAATGAACGATTGGATCTGCAACGCACGCCTTGGTTGAGCAAGATCCCCTTGCTGGGCGTGCTGTTCCGCAGTCGTCAGACGAACGCGACGAATACCGAGCGCCTGTTCATCATCCGCCCGACGATGATCAGCATTCCTGACGGCCCCGCGTACCGCCCTTATGGATCGACGTCGCCGTCACCCGATGGGGAAGTGCCGACCGCGCCTTCGCCGATCGGCATCGCCGTGCCGTCCGCATCATCCGCGCAGTAGTGGACGAAAAAAAGCCGATCTCGCGAACAGAAGAGACCGGCTCGAAGCGGCGCCGCGCGGCGGTGAGGCCGGCGGCGTAAGGCGTGTGACGTATAGCGTGCTCGATGGGTATCGCGCACCTAGCCGAAGCATCAGGGAACGATGCCGCGTGCCGCTAATTTTTCGGACAGCGCCTTGCGGGCGCGGGACAAGCGACTTCGCACCGTGCCGATAGGAATGGTCAGCATCACGGCCGCTTCCTCGTACGACAGCGCCTCCACCCCCACCAGTATCAACAGTTCGCGCATATGTTCCGGTAACTCGGCGAGTGCCACATCCATTTGCGCGAACAACTGCGTTTGCGCAAAACGTTGCTCGGGGTCATGGACGGTGCGTCCCGCGATATCGCTTTCCGGCATATCGTCCAGGATCGAGTCGTCGGTCATGTGGTGTCGGCGATGCGGCGCCCGTGACAGGTAGTTACGGACGAGATTCATCGCGATACCGTACAGCCAGGTCGACAGCTGCGAGTCGCCCCGAAAGGTGCGATACGCTTGGACCGCTTCGACAAACGTTTGCTGCGCAAGCTCTTCGGCGTCCGAGGCGTTGCCGATATGCTTCAGGATGAAACGGTATAAACGCGAGGAATGCTTGTCGATTAGCTCTCTGAACAGGGCGTTTTCGTCGACATAGCCCGTGAAAGGCATCGTATGCGCGACGGCCGCCGCCGCCAAGGGCTCGGTCTCCGTCCAAGCCGGCGTCGCGACGGGTAGCAAATGTGCCGCATCGATCTCGACGTGAAAGTCATCGTCGACGCTGCAGCCGGCTTCGGGGTCGGCCGAATCGATCAACAATGCTTCGGGCAGGAGAGGGGGAGGAACGGCAGGCATCGACGCGCTATAGTGGAATAGATCAGGACTACAAATTGTGTGATTCATTTTGTTTCCCCGGAACCGGCGCTCGCCGGCACGCGCAACCGACGCGGCGGTAAGCGCAAGCATTGATAGGCAGTTTTTGTCATGGCGGCGTTGGCCACCCCCTTGGACAGGCAGGCCGATCCGTTTAGGCTTTGTCGTGTGCTTTGGGTGGTCGCCCGGCGAGTAGCGCATCCATGAATGCCACACCGTCGAGCGACGCCTTCGCACTTTCTGCCATACGGATCGCACGCTGTACCAAGGAGGCATGCAGCGGCACGCCCCCACGAGACGTCAATTTCAGTTCGCGCGCGGTATGTTCCGCGATTTGCTTACCGAATGCATTACCCAGCGAGGAGACGAAATGTGCCGCCGTATCCTCACTCGACCGCAGCCATGCAATGCTTCGACCATCGGGCGTCGTGCCGAGTGCTATCACCCGGATGGTTGCACGGTCCCGTACCACCGCCACCGTCGCGCCGTCTTCGGCTTGACGGCGGAAATCGGCCAGTTGCAGGACGGGAACGACAGCCGTCGTGTTTGTCGCATTGCGAAGATGCGCCATTGCATCTGTCCTCATTTCGGTTATTCCCCGCTGGGTAACGGGTCGAGGCCGACTGTTCCCCTGGGAGGGTAATCCCAGGAAAAGAAGAGACGAGATGAAGAAGCGATCTGAGGTTATTAGAAACGAACTTTCTCAAAAAATCGATACCTAGATTTAAGTAGTTTTGAGATTATCTGGAAGTTTTTCCGTGATAGGGGCGTCCGTTTAAAAAATGTTCGCTTGGTGAAACGCATTTTCGTATTTATTTTTCCACTAAGTTGGCTAAATGGCCTGATCAATTGTGGTGTCATCTTGCCACGCAATCGCTTCCGTCGTGTTTGGGCGATGTTCTATGGATACACGTCCGGTGCGCGACGTGAAATGTCATGAAGATATGGATGATTGACTGTATGAATCGATCGTTTGAAAGATCCGCGTGTTATTTTAAGATGTGAATATTAATGCCTGCTTTGGTATTTATTTCGATACTAGATTTCTTTCGCCATGCATTAACGAGCGCTTGCAATGAGTACTGTCGATCGCCGGCCGATTTGCCGAGGGATTTACGTCGGATTCATCTTGATATACCGCGCAATGTGCGTAAGGAGCAGATCGTTTTGCTGCGATAAAGCGTCTGAAAGGGAGTGCCGCTGTGCGTTATCGGAACGGGATTGACCATGGTCAGACAGCAGCATGCGATCCGCTAGGCGAATTGGGGCGTCTGTGCGGCATCGATGCCTTGTCGCTAGACGCACGCGGACACTGCAGTCTGTTGCTCGACGATCTTCGAACGATCAATCTGCACTGGCCGCGCGGCCAGGTCTGGATGTGTTTGTCCGTCGAGCTTCCTTTGGGTCGAGACGCGCAGATCGACGTTGCCTTGCTGCGGGCGGCGGCCTTGGCATCGGCCGCGACGCCTGCGGCGGCCGATGCCACGCCAGACGCCGATGCGGCTCATGCCGATCCGTCGTGCGGCGGCACGAAAAGACGCAAGCGGTTCTCGCCGGCGCAGTACTGATAATGCGCGGCATGCAGCAAGGTCCGCAGCAGCGTGATGCCCAATCCGCCCACCGGATCGTCCAGCGTCGCGCTTCGGCCGTGCCGCGTGTGCGCGGCCAGCGGATCGAAGCGCGCGCCGGTGTCGTGCAAAGCGATGCGAATGCCTTGCGCGCCGTGTTCCACCCATAAAGAAAAGCAGACCGAGGCGCGGCGCCGATGTTCGCGCCCTTGGCCATGCATGGCGATATTGTGAACCAGTTCGTCGACGATCAATGCCGCGTGGAACCCGTCGCGTGAACCCGGTGACCTAAGGTCGAGCCAGACGTGCATCGCTTCGACACATCGCGCGGCGTTGTGGAGCGTGGCGGGTGCGCGCATATGGAATACCGAGGCGCCCGGCTCGCGGGCGGCATCGAACGTCAATCGGAAGGGGTGGGACTGCACGCTCATGTCAATTCATCGTCGCATTCTGCGGATCGTTCGTTATCCCGGTTTTTCGGCTGCTAGAGCGATCAAGTCCGCTGCGCAGGCGACATTCGGGTGGTGCGAGGTGTTTGGATTACCGGCCTTGCTGGCCGTCCTCGCGGTGAGTGTCATGTCGGCCATGTTTCGTTCGCACGACCGGGCGGCCTTGGACGGGATGGCTAATGCGCGGGCACGGGTGACGCTCGCGGTCGCCGCCTCCCAACTGACGCGATTGGCCGCATGGGATGCGACATTTTTATCGGTCGAGCCCTTGCCCCGGACGCAAGCCGCAGGCGCCGCGGCAACGCGGGCGGGGCGAGCAGTCGTCGTTGCCGAACCGGAAGAGGGCAATTTTTCGCGCGTGACGGCGGCGCTGTCTCGCGCCTATCAGGACGAGACATCGCTGCACTGGATCGCCGTGGTGGATCTCGACGGCGTCATCCGCGCCGCCAGCGATAGGACGGCGGCAGGCACCGCGCTGCCGTCGGACGTGCGGCGCGTATTGCGCCGCCAATGGGCGGATTGTGTTCCGGGACGACCGCAGGGCACGTCGACCGGCGTTGCCTGTGGTGTCGACGTCGATGCTTCGCCAGGCAATGCGCCAACTGGCGTGCTCTCCGATCCGGGCGGGCGTCGGGGAATCGCGTCCGAGTGGTCGGTCGTCTCTGCGGGGGAGCGCGTGATCGGTACCGCGATTTACGATGCATTCGGTCAGGTCGTCGCGTTCGCCGTCATCGGTGTCGATGCGCGGTTCGTGCCGCGCCGACACGAAGTAGGCACGTTACCGGATGGTCAGGCCAGCGTGGACACGTCGCACCGGGAAGCGGCCGGTTCGGCGCGGGCCGTATCGGTCGCCGACACCTTCCGCGTGCGCTCGCAGTACCTCGTGGCAGCGGGCGTGCTGGCTGCGGTGCTGTCGGTGTTCGCGTATCGGCGTGCGCGTCGTCATCGGGTGCTCGCGCAAATCTGGCGTGCGCAATGGACGCGCGCCCATCAACGCCAACGCGTTCTGATGAAGGCTTTAGGCACGCTGACCGAGGCGCCGGTGCCCGCGCCCGCGGTCGACCAGACGGTCGAGGTCGGCAGGACGTCCCGCGCTGCGGCGTCACCGCCCCTGCCCGCGACGTCCGCCACGGGGCGGCCGACATGATGCAAGGCGCATCCCTTCTCGCGGAGCGCTTCGGTGCCCGGTGGTGGATCGTCGCCGCCCTGATCGGCTTTGCCATCGCGGCGCTGTCGTGGACCGCGGCTGTCGGCATGTTGATCCTGTCCGATGGCGCCATGCAGCGTCATGAGGCAGAACAGGATGTACGCCATCATCGGATGGAGGCGATCGTGGTCGACGTGGCACGGGGCAGCGCGGCTGCCGCGGGCATCATGCCGATCGATCGCGTCGACGGTTTGTCGGCCCAACTGCAGGCGCGCGTGCGGGGCGACGCCGGCACGGCGATCCGACTCGTCGACCCGGTCGGTCGTATCGTCGCGAGCGCGGTGCCGCCGGGCAGCACGTTCGCGCCGCTGCTGTCCTTGACGGTCGAGAACGAGACCGGCGACGTCGTCGCCTATGCGCAGGGTGACCTGGCGGTGCAGGCGTTGTCGGGGCCGACAACGCTTCTCGCCGACGGCTTGCGGCGCGGCGGCGTTTTCTGGCGTGGCTTGCTGGCGTTCGCCTGCGCGATGCTGCTCCTAGGCATCGCTGCCTGGCGGTACGCCTGGCGGGTCGGTCCGGTGGTACGCGATACCGTGACGATGCGCGGCGTCGATGCGCTGGTGCGTGCCGACTATCGCGAACGATGGCGGGCGGCAGGCGCGGGAAGCGCCATCGGCGGGGCGACGCGCGGCGGCATCGATTATGCGGGGATCGTCTCGCGCGTGCTGGATCGGCTCGTCGCGCATCGTCAGGCGTTGCGCGTCCGCGCCGATGTCCTGGACCGGACTGAAACCGATCCGACTGCTCCGGCACGGCGCGCGCGATGTATCGCCGATGCGGCGGGCAATGCGCGTTATCCGGCAGCGGCGCCGGACATCCGCCATGTGGTGGCCGTGGGTGCCCAAGCGCGCTGGTTCAGTCTGCTATGCGGCACTGGCGCCGGCGGCGTGGCGGCGCTGCTGGCGTATGCGGCGCCATCGATATGGGAGGGGATCTATGGCGCTTTCTGCCTCGTCGCGGGATGGGGCGTGCACCGGCTTTGGCACGCGGACGCTAGCGACGCCGATACCGGCCTGGATAACGAGGATGAAAAACACGTCGATGACAGCGCGATGGCCGGCGTGGCGTCGGTCGGCATGCGGGCGAGCGGTGTCGCGCTATGGATGGCTGTCGCCTTGGCATCGATCGTCGCCGCACAAGCCTGGCCCGCGTTGACGACCTGGCCCGCAGTGCTGCTGCCGGCGATGTTGTCGGTCTGCGTGGGAGGGCTGCTGCGTGCCGCCGTGCTGCTCGTGTGGGCGTTGCAATGCACGACGCGTGACGATCGGACATATCTCGATGTCGATCACGTCGAGGGCAAGGCCAGGCGGCTAGCATCGTCGCCCCTCGCGACGGTGATCGGCGTCGCACTGGTCGGGCCGGGTTTGAGCGGCGCGTTGGCATCGGGCTGGCCCTTTCTCGTCGTGGCATCGGCTGTTGTCTGTTTGCCGATCCTGGCCGCCGTGCAGGCCTGGCGTTGGCAATCCCAGGCCGGTCCCTGGCAACGTTCGGGGCGTCTGGCGGAGGCGCCATTCGACGCCGATCCACAGCGCAATCGGCCATGATCGGCGCGCACCGTTTCTCGCGTACGCGGATAGAACGCAATGTGCTGGCGGTCACGGTAATCGCGATGCTGGGCATGGCGGCTGCAACGGTGTTGTTGGTCCTTGCCCTGCACGACGGACGAGGCGGGAGCGGCGTGTCGGGCAACGGGACATGGCACGTTCGATGGCTTTCGCTCTCGGCGATCGGAAATCGCTTGAGCGGCCGCGATGAAGGGGAAAGCGAGGGCGACGACGCGATGCTGCATGCGCTGCTGACGCGCGGCTGGCGCACGCAGCTAGCCGAGGCCGGGCGTGAAGGCCAGTGCGATGCCGATGCCCCGATGCCGGCGCTGCAGTGGTTGGACGGTGCGCATTACGGCTGGCTCCCTTGCGGCGAAGCGTCATCGCGCACTGGTCAACCGAAGACGGGGATCACGCCTTACACGGTCAGGCCTAGGGCATCGGCGTTGGCCACGGCGGCGCTGTCTCCGGCGCCGACGATGATGTCGGCGTCGATGCCGTTGGAACGACTCGGCCGGCAGCTAGGCGGCGAAGTGCTGTTGCTGAACCTTTTTCTCGCGCCGGTTCAGCGCGAGGGCGACGGTCCCCGGCGTGCAACGGCTGCCGCGCCGTCGCCGATCACCACGGCCTCGGCGTTCGCGCAAGGACGGCTTGGCCGCCACGCCGCAGCCGACGATGCCGACGCCTGGCCGGCCGACGATCGTTGGCCGACGTTGCGCCATGGCCGGAACGCGGTGCAGCGGCTGAGCATTGGCGGCCGCCGATATTGGCAGATCGCCTCGCCGCTCGCCGGGCCCGATGGGCGGCAGATCGCGTGGATTGTCTGGCGCACGGACGCCGTCAGCGTCGACGCTGCCACGCCCGCCGCTCCTTCCGATGCCGCCGTCGTTTCACACGACGACGATCGGCGCCTCATGGCACGCATCGACCCGGGTCGCCTGCACGAGGTCGTGATCGGCATCGTGCTGATGCTATCGATCGGACTCCTGGCGATATTGTGCGTCGTCCTATTGCGCTGGTCCTTCGGCGTGATCTTCGCGCCGTTGCGGCGGGCGATGGGCGGCCTGCGTCGCCTTGCCGAAGGTCGGGTCGATTTTTTGTCCGACGATGCCGATCGGGATCGCAGCGACGAAGCCGGCGCGATCGTGCGCGCCGCGATGGCCTTGCGCACGAATCTGCTGGCGCTTCAGGTCCTCCGCGACGAACGCGCGCGCGGCATGCAGCGGCAAGGACAACTGCTACGCGCGCAATTGCGCACATTGGCGGAGACGCTGGACACTGACGACCGGCTGCACATCGAGCAGACATTGGACGCGCTGAAAGCGCCATCGGATTCGCTTATCGACCTGGCGGCCGTTCTCACGCAGATGACCGGGCTCGTCTGTGGGCAACATGATCGGCTGCGCGGTCTGCTTGCGGAGCGAGAAGCGGCGCTGGTGCGCGAGGTGCAATTCGCCGCCTTGCATCAGGAGCTGTTGATCGCGCGGCAGATGCAGATGTCGATCCTTCCCCACGCGGCCCCGTCGGCGTGTGACGCCGCCGGCCTTGCCTTGGTGTCGACGATCCTGCCGGCGCGCGAAGTGGGTGGCGATTTCTACGATTATTTCATGCTGGATGACTCGCATCTGGCCATCGTCATTGCCGACGTCTCGGGCAAGGGGGTGCCGGCCGCTTTTTTCATGGCGGTGGCGCGCTCCTTGTTGAAGAACACCGCCGGCATGTTGCACGCGCCCGCGGCGGTGTTGACGCGGCTGAACGCGCTGCTGTGCGAGGACAACCCCGACTGCATGTTCGTCACGATGTTCTTCGGCGTGCTGGATCTTCGTACGGCGACGTTCGACTATGTGAATGCCGGACATAACTGTCCGCTGCGCGTGCGACGCGCGCGGCCCGCGGAGGCCGTATGGCTCGATCGTGGTCGGAGCATCGCCTTGGGCGTACTCGCGGACGCGCGATATACGCAGCATCGCGAGGTGCTCGATCGCAACGACATCGTGTTCTTCTATACCGATGGCGTCACCGAAGCCTGCGATCGCGGCGATGCCTTCTTTGGCGAGCAAGCGCTGCACGACGTGATCGTGGACGCCGTCATCACATTGGATGCGCTGCCTGCCGAAGCCGGCAGCCCCGCGGACAGGCGTGCTGGTCGGGCGACTTTGCCACCTGTGCGCCCTACCGGTGCGGACACGGCGCGTTGCGTCAGCGATGCCGTATTGGCAGCCGTTCAGGCGTTCGCCGAGGGCGCGCAACAGGCGGACGATATCACCAGCATCGCGCTGGCCTGGGATCCTCGGACTGAAACCGATGCGACCTTCTTGCGTGGTACCGGCGTCGTCGCAGATGACACGGTAGCGCTTGGTTCGGAGGCCCCTTCCTCGGGGATGCGATGAAACGATTACGACGGCGAATGCGCCTACGCGACGTGGGCTGGCGGATCGGCTTGACGCTGTTGGGCGCGGCGATATCGGTCTCGGTACTGTGGTGGACGCAGACCCCGGACCCCACGCGTTTATTGCAACGCTTATGGCCGGGTGGGAGCGCGGGCAGCGCGTCGGCACCGCGTGATGCGGTCGGCGGCTCGTCGCCATTGAGCAAGACGGTCGCGGCGGCTTTCCCGGCAATCGTGATCGTGCGGCCGGAGGGAGCCGACGCCGCCGCGACGGCGCAGCGCTTCGTCGACGCATTGACCGATGCCGGTCTTTATCCGCAATTCGACACGGTGTTGATCGGTCCGGATCCGGGAACCGCACCCTGTCGTGTGGCATCGGCGCCTTTATTGCAGGCATCGAATGGCCGGTCAGCGCGTCGCACGCAGCGACGGATGCTTTATGTGATCGGCCCCTGCGCATTGCAGCATGCAATCGCCGCGGCGCAGTATGCGCAGCGTATCGCAGCCTTGCGGGTCGGCGTCGTGGAAGAAGACCGCGGGACGCCCGGCAGCGTGCCGTTGATTTTCACTGACATCGATGAAATGGATGCGCGTCTGCTGGTCCCGTCGGCGCAGCGCGTGGGCTATACAGTGCGCGGCGTGATCGCCGCCCCTGCGCTGGCGACGCAGTTGCGATGGGCGCACCGCTATCTGCCGCAGGCGTCGCCCGTGCGTATCGGCTATTGGCGCGACGTCGCCGCGAGCACCGACGGGACACCCGCGCCGTCTCCCGCGCCGAAATCGAAAATGGCAGCCGTGCCCGACTCGCCCACGCGGATCGCCATGCAACGGCCTACGCCGGAGCAGAGGTTGCGCGCCTTGCGCGATGCCGCGCAAGGGCTGGCATCGAACGACGAACGGCTCGGTGCCGTGCCGCAAGAGATGGACGAAAGGGCGGTCGGCGATCGCGTCGACGAGGAGGGGGGCGCGATCGAGATCGTGGCGGCGACGGGGCCGCCTGCCGAGGCGATCGCGCGCTGGCGTCACGCCGGAGTCCGCTTATTGTATGCGGATGCCCATACGCCGCCCGACGTACTGCAGGCGGCGGTTAATGCGGATATCGGCACGTTTTGCGATGCCGATACCGCGTCGATGATCGCTGTGCCGGAAAGCTGTCTGTTGCGTGTGACGCCGTTACGCCAGGCGGCGCCGTCGATGGCCGCTTATCTGGCATCGCAGATCTTGCTGTCACCGCGGACGGCGGTGCCAGCCGGGGGCAAAGCGCCGCTGTGGCAAGCGTTGCCGCAGGGGCCGTTACGCCTTGATGGGCGCTTGGCCAGGAGGATGCAGCAGATGCCGCCGCTGTCCTTGCTGGATGACGTGCGGATCAGTCGGTGACGCGCGGCGCCGCGACGCATGCCGCTTGCACGTCGCGACGCCTTCGCATCCCGCATCCCGCGTCCGGCATCAACCGTCCAGCGATTCGTGCTGATTGCTGGCGCCCTTGCGCCAATAGCTCGCCGCGCGAACGTGTTGCTTGTCGAAGCCGCGTTCGTCGATGAGATGGCTGCGCAGCGCACGTGCCGCCGTCGATTCCGCGGCCACCCAGCCGTGACCGATGCCGGTGGGGAGATCCGCCGCTTGCACGGCTTTCAGCAGCGCATCGCTCGCGCCGGCCGGTACCTCGCCACGCAGCACGGGCGTCACGTGGACGTTTGCGCGACGTTGCCATTGCGGCAAATCGGCGAGCGTGCCGACTTCGGCGAAGACGAAGGCCGTGCAATGCGCGGGCAACTCGTCGATGCGGCGGCCGATTGCCGGGAACGCCGTTTCGTCGCCCGCCAGCAGATACCAATCGAAGGTGTTCGGCACAACGAAGGAGCCGCGTGGTCCCGCGATGCCGAGCAAATCGCCCGGCTGCGCCCCTGCCGCCCATCCGGCCCCGCGTCCGTCGTCCATGTGCGGGGCTGCGCCCGACGCCGTTGCGCCGTGTCCCTCGTCGTGCAGCACGAACTCGATGTCGAGCTCATTGGCGATCGGATCGTAGCGGCGCGGCGTGTAATCGCGCGCGATAGGGCGCTTTGCCGGATCATCGTGGCGTTTTTTCAGGTCGCTCACGTCCGGCATGATTGGCGAGGTGTCTCCGGCGCGTGGGAAGAACACCTTCACATGATCGTCGAACGACGCGCTGACGAAGCCGGCGAGCGCGTCTCCGGTCAAGGTGATACGAACCAGGTGCGACGCCACTTGCGTAACGCGCTTCACTTGCAGCAGGCGGGCCGTGAGCGTGTGCCGGACGCGCTGCGCGGCGAAGCGGTCGGCGTCCACGTGTGCGGTGCCGATGTCGGCCACGGTCGGAGCCGCCGCGATGTCGGCCGTCGCCCTGGCGAGATCAGGCGAAACCGGGGGCGGCATGCCGGCGTTCGCCGCGGAAGCGGACGTCGATGCGGCAGCCGACGCGCGCGCCGTCGGATCCACCACGGTCATCGCGGCGAGTTCGATGGCCGCGGCCACCCGATCCGCTTCACCGTCGTCCCAACGGGCGCCCGGTGCGAGTAGCGCCTGTTTCAGCGTCTCCATCGCCTGCCGTACTCGTGCCGGCAGGGACTCACGTGCGCGCAGCCGTGCCACCATATCGAGGCGCGCGAAGGCGCCACGGATCAGGCTGTCGTTCGCCTGAGCATGGGCGCGACCTGTATCGGTCGCCGAGAAGCGCCGCTTGCCGGATTCGTCCGCGCCCAGTCCGGCGATCCAACGCTGTTCTTCGAGCAAGGTCAGCGTTGGATAGACGACACCGGCACTCGGCGCATAGCCGCCGCGTGTGCGTTCCTCGATGGTGCGGATGATCTCGTAGCCGTGACGCGGTGCTTCCACCAGCAACGACAGCATCACCAAGGGCAGCTCGCCGCGTCCCAGCACGCGACCGCCTTCGCCTTGCCGACCGTGCCGGCCGCCGCGGCCCTCGCCGTCGCGTTCGCGGCGCCAGTCTTCGCCCTCGGGACGGCCATGATGGCCATGGCGGCCACGATGGCCGTGACCTTCGCCGCGCGGACCGCCGTCGGCGGCGTCGAGGCCGGGAGCGTCGCCCCGATGCCGGCCGCGTTCGCGGCCGCGGCCGTTGTCTTCACCACGCGGCGCGTCAGTGTTATCGCCACCCGGGACGTCTTCCCGGGAACGTGCCGGTCCATGGGACCGGAAACCAGAACGGAAGGAGAATTTCATATAGATATATCTAAAGATGATTGCGAAAAGATATATCGATATCTATGCGCTGTCAAATCACGCACGATTCCCGTGCAACACGAAAGGGGTTTTACCGCGTCGTGTACCCAGGCGGTGGCGCGCCGGCACGCATCGATCGGCGCGGCCTGAATTTCTCCAAAAGACCGGTTTTGAGCGCGAAACAGCGGCAAAAGACAGCGGGTGGAGCGCATTCTTGCCGCGACGGGGTCCATGAGGATGTCGCGGCGGCGCAAACACGCTAGACTGACGCCTCGCGCACAATTCTGAGAAACAGTATGTTCCAGCACGTCGATGCCTACGCGGGCGATCCCATCCTGTCGATGATTGAAACCTTCGAGCGCGATCCACGCGCGAACAAGGTCAATCTATCCGTGGGCCTGTACTACGACGCGGAGGGTCGCATTCCGGTGCTGGACTGCGTCCGCGAGGCGCAGGTGCGCATCGACGCCAAGCCGGCGCCGCAGGTCTATCTGCCGATGGAAGGCTTGGCCGGCTATCGCACCGGCGCGCAGCGTCTGATATTTGGTGCGGATCGCCCGGCATTGACGGAAAACCGCATCGCGACGGTGCAGACCGTCGGCGGGTCCGGCGCCCTGAAAATCGGTGCGGACTTCCTGCGCCGCTATTTCCCTAGCAGCGAGATGTGGGTCAGCGATCCGACGTGGGACAACCACGTGGCCTTGTTCGGCGCGGCAGGCTTCAAGGTCAATACCTATCCCTACTACGATGCAGCCAGTGGCGGCTTGCGCTTCGACGCGATGCTGGCCACCTTGGCGGCACTGCCCGAAAAGAGCATCGTGCTGCTGCATCCGTGCTGCCATAACCCCACGGGCGTCGATCCGACGTCCGCGCAATGGGCACAGATCACCGAAGTGCTGAAGGCGCGCAACGTCATTCCGTTCCTCGATATGGCTTATCAGGGATTCGGGGCGGGCATCGACGAAGATGCGGGCCCGGTGCGGATGATGGCCGATGCGGGGCTGCCGATCATCGTCGCGCAGTCGTTCTCGAAAAACCTGTCCTTGTACGGCGAGCGCGTCGGCAGTCTGTCCGTGGTCGCCGAGACGCCGGCGGCCGCCGATGCGGTACTCGGTCAGCTGAAGGCCACGGTCCGCGGCAACTATTCGAGCCCGCCGCGTCACGGCGGCACGCTGGTGTCGACGGTGCTGAACGATCCGGCGCTTTTCGCGCAGTGGGTGGCGGAAGTCGCGCCGATGCGGGTGCGGATTCGCACGATGCGCGAGCGGCTGCATGCCGTGGTGGCGGAACAATTGCCGGGCCGCGACCTCAGCTACTTCATCAAACAGAACGGCATGTTCAGCTACACCGGGCTGACGGGCGAGGAAGTCGACCGCCTCCGGGAAGAGTTTGCCGTGTATCTGATCCGTTCCGGGCGGATGTGCGTCGCCGGCTTGAGCGAAGCGAATGTCGCCTACGTCGGCGAAAGCTTCGCGCAGGTCCTTCGCGACCGTGATGCCTGAGTTGTACGATGACTGCGCCACCGTTCAGCGCAGGGATTTGTTGCTTTAATACCGACGCCTGGCTGGAAAATTTCGTGTAGGCGGGCGCTCTGCGGGTGTAGCGGACGGAAAGTGGTATGACGACTTGCATGCGGGGGCGTCGAGGCGTATTCTAGGGATAACCCTTAGGGGAGATCCCTGAACGTCAAGGACGTCATCATGACCGCCATTGCAAAATTTCTGATTCGTGAAAACGGTGTATTCGGCCGCGGCATCGCTTATGTACGTGCACAATCGCGTCTGGCTTTGCAGCAACACCTGCAAATCTGCCAAGTCGTAGCCGATGCAATGGCGCAGCAGAACGGCAAGCGCTGATACCAGCCTGCCGTTGGGACAGAGAAAGGGATGCCGCGTGTCGGCATCCCTTTTTTGCATTGGTGCGGCCGGTTTCGCGCGCGCGAGTGGCGCGACGCGCACATAAAAAAAGCGCGACCAACAGGCCGCGCCAAAGGAATGGAGACCCCAACAGCATGGGCCACCTTCTCGCCTGCTCATTGTAGGAGCTTGCGGGCGTTCACGCGTCTCAAGATTCAGAAACGACTTATTGCCTGGAGCAGAATAGTCTTGCGATGCTAAGGTGAGATGCGGTGCCGCCTGCCGTATCGATACAATCAGCACCAGCCTATCGAGGAAGATCGTCGCAATGAGTTGGCAGAATGTCTTATTGAGTGGGTTTCTGAAGCGCCGTGTTCGGGCCTTGCGGCATTCGCCGCTGGATGTGGCGTCGGTACGTGCCGGTGCGGAGAAAATGGTCTGGTCGGCGCGGCCGGCAACTGGCTGGGCGATCAAGACGGCGCAGGATCTGGCCCCAGATACCGGCGCGGCGATACCAGGCGAATGGATTGGTCCCAGCTCGCCGCGATTATTGGAAACGAGCCGGCGCATCGTGCTTTATCTGCATGGCGGCGGTTATTTCTTCTGTTCGCCGCGCACGCACCGTGCGGTCACCTGCAAACTGGCCCGTCGCGCGCTCGCGCGGGTATGCGCGCCGGATTACCGGCTGGCGCCCGAGCATCCGGCCCCGGCCGCGTTGGAAGACGCGCTGCGCGTCTGGCATGCGATCCTGGCATCGGGCGAGCGCGCCGAACAGATTGTCGTTGCCGGTGATTCCGCCGGCGGTGGCTTGGCTTTGGCGCTATTGCAGGCACTGCGAGACGCCGGCGAGCCGATGCCCGCTGCCGGCGTGCTGTTTTCGCCGTGGACGGATCTGGCGCTGACGGGCGCGACGCTTGTCAGCAATGCCGAGCGCGATGTCTTGATGGATGGGCAGGGGCTGCGGGATGCCACGTCCCTCGTACTGGGGCCGGATGGCCTGGATGCGCGGGACCCGCGCATCTCACCGCTTTACGGCGATTTCCACGGTCTGCCACCGCTATTGATACAGGCCAGCGACAGCGAAATGCTGCTGGACGATGCGCGCCGCGTGGCTGAACGTGCGCGCGAGGCGGGCGTCGAGGTCACCCTCTCGATGACGCCGCGGGTGCCTCACGCCTGGCAGATGTTTGCACCGGTGCTACCGGAGGGACGCCGTGCCATCGAGGAGGCCGCGCGTTTCATCAAGCGTCATACGCATAGGCATGCTTGACCGCCGCTTCACCGTATTGGCGTTCGAGTGTCCGTACGGTGAAGTGGGCGTGTGCCATGTCCTGGAAATGCGAAATGAAGATCGCATTGACCGCCGCGCCGAAAACCGCGCCGACCACCGGTACCGCCTTCGCCGCCGCCTGTTCGCTGACTTGGGCGGAAAACCGCGCCGCCACCGAGTGCAGTAACTTCGTCACCAGGGCCGAGCTGTGGCCGCCCGCGCCGCGCGCCGCCAATTCGGCGGTGGCGGCGGCCACTTGTTGTGCCATCGCGCCGCGCACCATGAAATAGCCGTAGGACGCATCGTCGTCGTCCTTCGTCGGGCCGCCCATGGCCAACACCGTCAGACATTGCAGTTGCACTTCGGCACTGCGGATATCTTCGCCATGCTGGGCCGCGATCGCGCCGATCGAGCGGAACATCAGCGTGGTGGTGACCGGTAACTCGATCGGCAGTGAAATCATGCCGAAAGCGCCGCCAGCAGCGCCGGTGGCGGCCACGGCCAGTTGGTGCAGGCGCCGACTGCGCTTGCCGCCGCTCTCGCTCCGAGCCGCCGCCGATGCCGGCGTGATCGGCGTCACCGTGTTCGTGTCGTCGAGCGTAAAAGTGAGTTCCTCGGCCGCCTGCGGCGAACGCAAGGTGCGAATTGCCAGACTCAGGCAGGTCTGCAGTGCGCGGCCGGTGGCGTCGTTGACAATCCGACTGGCCGCATTCGGCAGGCGACCGAGTAATTTTTCCACCGGTGCGCCCATCGCCGAGGCTAGCTTGACGGCCAGTCCGGGATTTTCCAGTGTCTGGCGCGCCGTTCTCAGGCGCGCCAGATCGGCGGCCGAGAGCGGTTCGAAGGAGGGCGGAGTGGAAACCTTGTCGATCATGGAGCGTGCGAGCCCTTGCCTGGGGATTAGCGCGATGTGCGCGCAACGTCTTTGATGATACTGCGTGTTTCGCTTATCGGCCGGTCGCGGCGCCGAGCGCTGCGTGCGATAATTTGCCGAAGCAAATTGTTCGAACAAAATTCGTCTGCGTTTGCAGCGTCACCGACGCTCCCGTACAGAGGGCCGCGCCGATCCGCTCAGGTATCGCCTCCCTCCCCCATTTCCTATCGTCATGTCCAATCCGGCATCATCGGAGCCGACAGCGTCACGCGATTCCCGCGCGACGGATGCCGCTGCCGCTGCGTCTCCCGCTTCCTCGCCGTCCCCGGTTTCCGACTCGGCCCTGCCTTTCCGTGCCGCCTTCCTCGCCACGCTCGGTATCGCTTTCGTTGTGATGCTCGTCGCCTTGGATCAGAGCATCGTCGCCACTGCCTTGCCCAGCATCGTCGCCGAGTTGCATGGATTCCGGCTCTATGCGTGGATCGCTACATCGTATTTGCTGACATCGGTGGTCACGGTGCCCATCTTCGGCCGCTTGGGGGACGACTTCGGTCGCAAGCCATTCGTGCTGGCGTCGATCGTCATCTTCACCGGTGCCTCCCTGCTGTGTGGCGTTTCGAGATCGATGACGATGCTGATCATTGCCCGGGCGTTGCAGGGCGTCGGCGGTGGCATGTTGGTCGGGACGGCCTTCGCCTGCGTACCCGACCTGTTCCCCTCGCCGCTGGTGCGCATGCGATGGCAGGTGATCCTGAGTTCGGCCTACGGCATCGCCAATGCCGTGGGCCCGTCGCTCGGCGGGCTGCTGACCGAGACGCTCGGCTGGCGCTCGGTGTTCTTCGTTAATCTGCCGATCGGGGTGATCTCGGCATGGTTCGTCTGGCGCTATCTGCCGCGGCTCCGGCAGGGCATGCACGGCGGGACCCACAAAGGGCGGGTCAAGATCGACTGGCTGGGTGCCGTCCTCCTGGCCGGCGCCCTGGTCGCGATCCAACTGGGCGTCGGGCGCTTGCAGAACGATGGGATCGGACTACCCGGGCTCGGACTGCTGGCCTTGGCCGCGGTTGCGGGAGTCGCATTGTGGCAATGCGAGCGCCGCGCCACGCATCCGATCCTGCCGTTGACGATGTTCGCCGATGTGCGGCTGTCGTCGCTGTTCATGTTGTCTCTGCTGGCAGGAGGCGCATTGTTTTCGCTGCTGTTCTACGCGCCGCTGTTGTTTCAGGGTGGCTTCGGTTTGTCGCCCGGAAATGCGGGTGCGCTTGTCACGCCATTGGTTGTCTGTATTACAGTGGGCAGCATCACGAACAGCCGGATCATTACCCGACTTCGTAAGCCTAATCGCATGTTGACGCTGGGCTTTGGTCTGTTGACCGTAGGGTGTATCGGCGTGATGCTGGCGCAACGGACGACGCCGGTATGGTGGCTCAGTACCTGCATGGCGAGCACGGGTTTGGGTCTCGGATGGATACTGCCCAATCTGACGGTGTTCGGTCAGGAGCAGGCGGGACGGGAACGGTTGGGTACCGTGACGGCGATGTTGCAATCGCTGCGCATGATTGGCGGCATGACGGGGACGGCGCTGACCGGTGCCGTGATCTCGCATGTCTACCAGGCGCGGATCCGCACCCTGTTGGATTCGGCGCAGTTGTCATCCTGGTTCGGGGCGATGGCCAATCCGCAAATCCTGGTAGATCAGCAAGATGAGACACGGCTGGTCGCGCAACTAGTACGAGCTGGGCATAATGGCCAGGTCATTGATCTGGCGCGCAGCGCACTGGTTACCGCCGTGCACCTGGGTCTGGGTTGCGCCGTTCTGGCCGCCGCCTGGGGTTTGTGGCAGACACGACGGGTACCGTCGATTCAGTTCTCGAAAGAGAAAAAGGCGACACCGTCATCGCCCGGGGATAAAAAATAAGACGAGGCTCATCGCGCGGATGAGCCGATTCGGGCACCGATGCGGCGTGCCCGCTGAGCAATAGGGCCTACGAGGACGGGAAGCCGTGCATCGGCAATGTGAAAAACGGTCCGAGAAAAGCATGATAGATGATTCGTACTCCAAAGAGATGGAGAAACGGATCCAGGCGAGGCAGGCACTTCAGGGCGGGTGGCCAGGGTGTGATGTGAGGAGATGCGTTTGACGCGGGTCGGCCGGAAGGTCGGCTTCAGGAATGGATATAGGAGACGAAAAACGTGAACGGGAACTTGGCCGGTGACGTAGTGGATGCGCCGGGACGCAGCATCTTCGATGGAATAGACGGCATGCAGCAACGGACTGACGAAACAAGCTGGGTTCCGGCGCGGCCGGCAGCAATTGCCAGGACGCCGCTGACGACGGCGCAAATCGATGCACTGAATGCCGCCTTCGACGCGATCGCGAAGATCGTCGGCAGCCAGGGCGGCGATGCCGGTGCGGGTGCCGATGCCGACACGGCCGCTGCCAATGCGGCGGAGGCGCCGACCGAAGGCGTGCATTCGCTCGTCGACGCGGGCGCCATTGCCGCACGTCGGGAGGCCTTGTCGCGCGGCGCGATCGCGCTGCACGATGTCGTCGAATTGGCCCGTGGCGTGATTTTGGGCACGCGTGCCGCCGATGCGAGAACGGCTGCGGAACCGGCCAACGCCAACGCCACGGCCGCCGGCGCGGCGCGCGCACTGTCGCTCGACGAGCTGTGTAACGATCTGGCACAGGCGTGCAATCGCCTGAGCCGCGACTACACGACGGGTTTATGCGGTCACAACGAACAGAAGATTTCGGCACCGGAATGGCGCGTGCTGAAATGCATGTCGGATTGGAAGGACGAGCATCCGCAAAAGCTGTTGGTCAGCACGCTGGGAATCGATGCCGGTGCGTTGACGCGTGTGTGCCAGGGACTGGAAAACGGCCGCGGCGCAATCAATCGCGAACCGGATGCCCGTGACAACCGCTTGAACAATCTGTGTCTGACGGACCAGGGCCGCAAGCTGATCGATGTCGCCACGCCGCAGATCGCGACCTTCCATCGCCGCCTGCAGGATGCCGTCGCCAGCGGTCCGGTGCTGGAGTTTCTGTATCTGCTGGTCAACCAGGTCGAGCAGCGTTTTGCCGAGTGGTCCAGCAGCGACCAGCGGGCACGCTCGGGCAACGCCAAGAATTGACGGCGGCGGTGTGCGGGAGCATGTCGAAAGGGGCGCGCCGCGTGGGTGCGCCCCGTTTTGTTTACTGACGCGCGGTGCGGGCGTTATCCGGCACGGGCATGTTGAAATTGGTCCGGAAGGGGTTGATGTCCAGCCCACCGCGGCGCGTATAACGCGCATAAACCGCCAGTTTCAACGGGCGGCACTGGCGTAGCACATCGAGGAAAATCTGCTCGACGCATTGCTCGTGAAAGCCGGTATGGCGACGGAACGAGACGATGTAGCGCAGCAACCCGGCCTGATCGATCTGCGGGCCCGAATAGCGGATCTGTACGCTCCCCCAATCGGGTTGCCCGGTGACCGGACAGTTTGACCGAAGCAGATTCGACACCAGCGTCTCCTCCACCGGCGCTTCATCGACGCGCGCGTGCAGCAAGGACGCATCCGGCGCGTAGACGTCGCAGTCCAGATCGAGGCGATCCAAATCCGTTCCCGATAGCTCGTCGAGCGCCAGTTGGTCGAACGCGTGCGGCAGCGTCAATTGCACGTTGACGCTAGCGCCGCACACGGCGCCGATATCGCGGCGCAAGGTGTCCCGCAGTGATTCCACCGAGTCGAGACGCGTTTGCGCGAAAGACCCGAGATACAACTTCAGCGACTTCGATTCGACGATCAAGGGCGCGTCGGCGGGGACGATCAGCGTCAGCACCGCGATCTGGGGCTTGCCGCGGGCATTGAGCCAGGAGAGTTCGTACGCATTCCAGATGTCGGCACCGAAGAACGGCAAGGGCGCGCCCGCCGTCAGTCCGAGTTCGGCACGCCCTTGCGCGCGCGGGATCGGGAAGAGCAGGGACGGGTCGTATTGATCCGCATAGTCGACCGCCTTGCCGAGCGACGATTGGTCCGGGGTCATCGTGTCATGTCCTCTCGTTACGCTGCACGCCGGGCGTACGCTTTGCCGCGTCGGCAAGAAACAGGCGATAGGCGGGATTCGCCGTCTCCTCCCTGTACGGATAGCCGATGCGTTCGAGGAAGGCGGCGAAGGCCGCGCTGTCTTCGGTCGGCACCTGCAAGCCCACCAGCACGCTGCAATAGTCGGCGCCCTGATTGCGATAATGGAATAGGCTGATGTTCCAGTTCGGCGACATCGCCGAAAGAAAGCGCATCAGCGCCCCCGGGCGTTCCGGAAACTCGAAGCGATAGAGCAGCTCGTCATGGGCATTCGGTGAGTGCCCTCCCACCATATGACGGACGTGCTGTTTCGCCAATTCGTCGTGCGTCAGGTTGATCGTCGAGAAGCCGGCGCGTTCGAATGCCTCGGCCAGTGCCGGACCTTCTTCGCGGCTGCGCGTCTGCACGCCGACGAAGATGTGCGCGGCCTGCGAATCGGCGATGCGGTAATTGAATTCGGTCACCGCGCGGTCGCCGACGATTTCGCAGAAGTGGCGGAAGCTGCCGCGCTCCTCGGGGATCGTGACGGCGAAGACGGCTTCACGCGCCTCGCCCACTTCCGCACGTTCCGCGACAAAGCGCATCCGATCGAAGTTCAGGTTTGCACCGGAATTGATCGCGATCAGCGTCTGTTGCGTCAGTCCATCGCGTTCCACGACCAGTTTCAGGCCGGCCAGCGCGAGGGCGCCCGCAGGCTCCAGCAAGCTGCGCGTGTCCTGAAAGACGTCCTTGATGGCGGCGCACAGCGCGTCCGTATCGACGCGAACCACTTCGTCGACATGCAATTGACAGAGCCGGAACGTTTCTTCGCCCACCAGCTTGACGGCGGTGCCGTCTGAAAACAGGCCGACATCGGTCAGGGAGACGCGTTCGCCGGCCGCCAGGGACTGCGCCATCGCACAGGAATCGACGGTCTGAACGCCGATGATCCGCGTTTCCGGGCGAACTGCCTTGACGTAGGCGGAGACCCCCGAAATCAAGCCGCCGCCGCCGATCGGCACGAAGATCGCGTCGATGTGGCCAGGATGTTGACGCAGAATTTCCATCGCCACGGTGCCGGCGCCCGCGATCACGTCGGGATCGTCGAACGGGTGCACGAAGGTCAGGCCGCGCGCCGCCTGCAGCGTGAGCGCATGCCCATAGGCGTCCGAATACGATTCGCCGTGCAGCACGACCTCGACAAAGGCGCCGCCATGGGCGCGTACCGCATCCACCTTGACCTGCGGCGTCGTGGTCGGCATGACGATGACGGCCGTGCAGCCCAGCCGCGCCGCGGCGAGCGCCACGCCCTGGGCATGATTGCCGGCCGAGGCGGCGAGTACGCCTCGCGCGCGCTCCGCATCGTCCAACTGCGCCATCTTGTTATAGGCGCCGCGCAACTTGAACGAGAACACCGGTTGATTGTCTTCGCGCTTCAACCAAATGCGATTGTCGATGCGCGCGGACAGGTTGGGGGCGTAATCCAGTTCGCTTTCGCGGGCGACGTCGTAGACGCGCGCATTCAACACTTTTCGCAGATAGTCGGGGGCTGACATGGTGCCACTTGCGGTGGGTAAAACATCTATGATATCGCGATTTGCGTCGCAATCCGGTCATGAAACGACGACAAAATGGCTGTCAAGCCATTTTGAGACACCGATCGCGGCGGCCGAGCGCAGCGACCTTTCCGAGCGGACGCGAGTGGGGCGCGCCCTGTACGCTTCGGCAAATGCGCTGAGAGAGCGGATATGTCTACGGCCTCGCGTGATCTCCTCGTTAGGCTGACTGGCAGCTGGGTGGACGATTAGGCGACGGTGATCGGCTGTTCGCTGGACCGCACGCCTCGATGACGTTTCATCGCCCAGGATCGCCGCCATGACCTTCCGTTCGCTCGTCGCCGTGGTTGCTTGCGTGGTGTTGATCGGCGGTATCAGCGCCTGCGCGCCCGGCGAGTCGACATCGACCGCCGGAAGCAATCACGTGCAGCTCGTGTGTGTCTGTGCGCCTGCGCCTGCCGTTGCGGCTGGCACGAAGGCGCCGACCGAGCCGGTCGAATCGGTCGAGCTGGTCGAGCTGGTCGAATCGGAGTGCGCGGAGACGATGCTGCCGACTGGAGCACGAATGGCATTGGCGCGGCGTGTTGCGTCCTGCGCCAGATGCCTGGCGGAGCCGAATTTGTGCGTTCGGTTCGATCGCGCCTGCGACGTGGTGGTCTTAAAAGACGTCAAAGGAAAGTCGCATTATCTCTTGCTGCCCATTTCGTCCATCAGCGGGATCGAGTCTCCGGATCTGCAGCAATTCGAGACCTTGCCTTATTTGTATTACGCCTGGTTCTCCGCGCTCGAGTTCGTCGGGAGTCGCAGGAACGGGATCGAGATCAGTCTGGCAATCAACGCGCAAACCACGCGAACGCAGGATCATTTGCATATCCATCTCGACCGCGTCAAGCCCGACGTCTATGATTCGCTGAAATGGGCGGACGTGTCGACCGACTGGTCCGAGTGGGCGTACGACGGTGATCTCTGGCATGTCCGGCGCATGTCCCTGGACGAGCTCAAAGCGACAAACGTATTCGCCACGATCGCGGACGAGCTTCCTGGGCCTGCGGATCGGATGACGCGACGGACGGTCTTCATCACCGGCGCGCCGTCGTTTCATAAGAGCCGCGACGCGGACGAGGTCTATCTCGCGGTGCGATCGATGAACGACGTTCATGACGGCCACAGCGCGGAGTCATTACAGCAGGTAGATGACGCGTGAGCGTGCATGACTTTCTTTCCACTGCAGCCCTTGGACGCACGATGAGTGACCGCCTTTCCGACATGCCTTCGATACCCATTGGCCGCGACATCGCCGGGACGCTTGCTGCCGGCGTGCGCCCGTCATCTGGGCGTGGCCGCGGAGTCGTCGGACGCCGCGTTGCGTGTCGCATCGTGCTCGGCTGCCTGGTGGTCGGCGTGCTTGGCGGCTGTCGGAACACCGGTTCCGCACGGCCGTTCGATGCGTCTGCGGAGATCGTGCCGCCGCGCGCGGCCGGCGCCGTCATGCCGGCATCGTCGCCCGGCGCCGCGCGACGTCAGGCCTTGGCGCGGATCGTCGCACGGTGCGGTGCCACCGCTGACCACCAGCCTTGCCTGGTGTACGACACCGCCGGCGACGACGTGGTGCTAAAAGACATTCGGGGACAGTCGCAGTTTCTGTTGTTGCCGATTTCGTCGGTTTCCGGCATCGAGGATCCGGCCGTGTTGCGTGCCGACACGCCGTCTTACTTCTACGAGGCCTGGCATCAGCGCCGCCACGTGATCGCGGCGTTGGCCAAGTCGTTGCAGGATAACGAGATCGCGTTGGCGATCAATCCCGCAAATGCGCGTTCGCAGGATCACTTGCATATTCACATCGACTGCGCGCGCGCCGATGTGCGGGACACGCTCGCTGCCGCATCGATATCGGACGTGTGGACCGACGTGTCGCTGGGCGGCGGGACGTGGCAAGTGCGGCGCTTGTCGCTCGAAGCGTTGCGCACCGGTAATCTCTTTGCCATGGTCGCACGGGAACTTCCCGGCGCGGCGCACGACATGGGGCATCAAACAATTTTCGTGACCGGTGCGCCCTCGACGGGACACGGCGCGGCCGCTGCCGGTGGCGCGGCGACGGCGCTGCTTGTCGCCGTGCGGCGTTTGGCCGTGCCGCTGCTAGGCGGCCCGAGTGCGGAGGATTTGCAGGATCACGCCTGCGGCTTGGCGTCGCACCGGGCGTCTGGACCGCGTGCGCCGCTGTAGTCCTAATCCGCTGGCAGCCGCTAGCGAGTCGGTCGGCAGGAAAGGCGACGGTCGCCGTCAGCGCAAGTGCGATTCAGGCAAGAAACGGCGTCGGTGAAAAATGGACGACCGCCAGTTTGTTGCCATCGAGATCCCGGAAATAGGCGGCGTACATCTGCGGGTGATAATCGATGCGCGGGCCCGGGGCGCCTTCGCACTGGCCGCCCGCCGCTAGTGCCGCGGCATGCACGATATCGACACTGGCGCTGTCCGGTGCATCGAATGCGATCATCGTGCCATTCCCCACACTGGCTGCTCGGCCGTCGAAGGGGCGTGTCACATTGAAGAACGCCTCCAGGATCGTCCCGCCACGGGGACCGAACATCGTTTCGTGTTCGCTTTCGTGAAGCACATCCAGGTTCAGGCCGGCCAAGACCGAGCGATAAAAGTGGCGGCTTTTTTCGACGCTGGCCGTACCGACGGTGACGTAACCCAACATAAGACTTTCCTCCCGACTTTCCTTCCTTTACCCGACGGCGCGCGGATGCGAGGCCATCAGCCGAAGGACGCATCGATTAAAGCGTCGCCGCGCGGCGCTTTCCATGGGGTCTAGTCTGAAAGAGCCGGAAAGTCGTCCGGCGACTGTCACGGTGGGATGACGGCACGCGGACCTTGGGGTTTTGCGGTGTTTCGACAGTACGCAGGATCCGATTTAGCGGAGATCGTCGGGAACATCGATGTCGCGCAACACGCCGGCATCCCCGGTTGCGACGGCGACGAAGCCGTCGGCGCCAAACCAGTCGCCAGCGCCGCGCTCGCCGTCCAGCGCCAGCAATGCGTCGAGGCGGCCCGCGCCGAAGCCGGCCGGGTGACCGCGCTTTCCGGCGTGGACCGGCGCGACCAGCGCGAGTGGATCGCTTGCCGACAGCAGCGCGGCGGCCACTTCCTGCGTGGTGGCCGGCGCGATCATCGGCATATCGGCCAATGCAACGACCCAGCCCTTCGGCACGACCGGGGCGGCGGCGGAAGGCGCGTCTGCCGCCTCTGTTGTTGACGGGGAGCCGGTAGACGCGGCCGGCTTGCCCGGCGCTGCGCGCAGACTGGCTTGCACCGCGTCGGCGAGGCTGGCCCCCATACCTAGATGGGCGCGTGGGCTGGCCACCACCTCGCAGCCGGCTTTGACGAGCCAGTCGCCCAGCGTGCGCTGCTGCGCGGCTCGCTCGGCCGACATCTCCGGACTGCCGTCGACGACGGCGATCACGCGCGGCAGCGCATTGCGCATGCGGCGCGCGGCGACAAAGGCGATCGGCAAGCCGGCCTCGGCGCCACTGGGCAGCGTGGTCAGCAGCTTGTTGTGGGCCCCGGACGGGTCGAAGCGACTGCCACGGCCGGCCGCGAGCAGGATGCCGATCGGCTGGGTGTGATCGACGGAGGAGGGCGTGTTAGCTGGTTTCATCGGCGTATTGTCACGGTTTTTCGCGATAGTGGCTATGTCGGCAGACCGATCCCGTCGCCATGCGGCGCCCCGGCCCGGGAGGCCCGGCGGAGGCGCGACGGATGGCGGGCCACGGCGTCGTTGCCCGCGCGCAACGAGTCGTTGCAGTACAATGCGCTACTTTCGAGGTAGTAGCGTCGCCGAATGCTGCGCCTCGCGGCGGCTTCCAGAGCCGGTCCGGCTTACCCGCCGGACACGACCCCAGTTGAAAATGAACGCTCCCCAGATATTCGATCAGAACGGCATGCCTGTTGCCGTTGGCAGTGGCGTTGACCCGCACGGCGAATTGCGCCTGCGCGAGATTCCCTACAACTACACCTCGTTCTCGGACCGCGAAATCGTGATCCGTTTGCTGGGCGACGACGCCTGGCAGGCGTTGTCGGTATTACGTGAAGAGCGCCGTACCGGCCGATCCGCGCGCATGCTGTACGAAGTGCTCGGCGATATCTGGGTCGTGCGCCGTAACCCGTATCTTCAGGACGATCTGCTCGACAACCCGCGTCGTCGGCAGATGCTGATCGACGCGCTGAGCCATCGCTTGGCGGAAATCGACAAGCGTCGTCGCGAGGATCTGCGCGAGCACAACGACGACATCGGCCGTGACCGTGCCGCGCGCGTCGAGCAGCTGATCGCGGCGGCACGCCGTGCCGTCGGCGAATTCGCCGACGAATTCGCCAAGACGGCCGAGCTGCGCAAACGCGCGGCGCGCCTGCTCGGCAAGCACACGCAGAAGGACAATATCAAGTTCGACGGCCTGTCGCGCGTGTCGCACGTCACCGACGCGACCGATTGGCGTGTCGAATATCCGTTCGTCGTGCTGACGCCGGATACCGAGCAAGAAATCGCGGCGCTGATTCGTAGCTGCTTCGAACTCGGCCTGACGGTGATCCCGCGCGGGGGTGGTACCGGCTATACCGGTGGCGCCTTGCCGCTGACGCCGTTTGCGGCCGTCATCAATACCGAGAAGCTGGAACAGCTGGGCGACGTTGAGACGACGATGCTGCCGGGTCTGAGCACGCCGGTCGCGACGATTTTCTCCGGCGCGGGCGTCGTCACCCGTCGGGTCACGGAAGCCGCCGAAAAGGCCGGTTTCGTGTTTGCCGTGGATCCCACGTCGCTGGACGCATCGTGCGTCGGCGGCAATGTGGCGATGAACGCAGGCGGCAAGAAGGCCGTGCTGTGGGGTACGGCACTGGACAACCTCGCCTGGTGGCGGATGATCGATCCGAACGGCGACTGGCTGGAAGTGACGCGCCTCGAGCACAACATGGGCAAGATCCATGACATCGAGGTGGCGAAATTCGAGCTGCATTGGTTCGACGGTCACTATGCGCCGGGCGAAAAGCTGCTGCGCAAGGAAACGCTCGACATCGCCGGCCGGCGCTTCCGCAAGGAAGGGCTGGGCAAGGACGTCACCGACAAATTCCTCGCGGGCTTGCCGGGCGTGCAGAAGGAAGGTTGTGACGGCTTGATCACCAGCGCGCGCTGGGTCCTGCACAAGATGCCGGCGCACACGCGCACGGTCTGTCTGGAGTTCTTCGGTCAGCCGCGCGATGCGATCCCGTCGATCGTCGAGATCAAGGACTATCTGTTCCAGACCTCGAAAGAGGGCGGTGCCATCCTGGCCGGCCTGGAGCATCTGGACGAGCGCTATCTGCGCGCGGTCGGCTATGCGACGAAGTCCAAGCGCAACGCCTTCCCGAAGATGGTGCTGATCGGCGATATCGTCGGTGACGATCCGGACAAGGTCGCGCAGGCGACGTCCGAGGTGGTCCGTATGGCCAACGGCAAGAGCGGCGAAGGTTTCGTCGCCGTCAATGCCGAGGCGCGCAAGCGCTTCTGGCTCGACCGTTCGCGCACGGCCGCGATCGCCAAGCATACGAATGCCTTCAAGATCAACGAAGACGTCGTCATCCCGCTGAATCGGATGGGCGAGTACACCGACGGTATCGAACGGATCAATATCGAGCTGTCGCTGAAGAACAAGCTGCAACTGGTCGAGGCGCTCGACGCATTCTTTGCGCGCGGCGACCTGCCGCTGGGCAAGAGCGACGACGCCAACGAGATCCCCAGCGCGGAGTTGCTGGAAGATCGCGTGACGCATGCGCTCGATCTGCTGACGCAGGTTCGCGCGCGCTGGACCTATATCCAGGCGCATCTCGATCAACCGCTGTCCGACGCCGCGCCGGCTTTGCGTGAACTGGGTCTGGCGCATCTGGAAAGCGCGTTCGCCGATCGGCTCGCCGCGCAGCCGGACGCGACCTTGTTCGATGTCGCGCAGGACCGCACCGTGCGGATCTCGTGGAAGCAGGAGATCCGTGCCGAATTGCGCAAGATCTTCAACGGCGGGGAATTCAAGCCCATCCTCGACGAGACGCAGGCGATTCACAAGCGCGTCCTTCGCGGGCGTGTTTTCGTCGCATTGCATATGCACGCCGGCGACGGCAATGTGCATACGAACCTCCCGGTGAACTCGGACAACTACGCGATGCTGCAGGATGCGCACGCGGCGGTGGCCCGCATCATGAAGCTGGCGCGTTCGCTGGACGGGGTGATTTCGGGCGAGCACGGTATCGGCGTGACGAAGCTCGAGTTCCTGACCGAGGACGAGATCGCCGAATTCCGCGATTACAAGCGTCGCGTGGATCCGGAAGGCCGATTCAACAAGGGCAAGCTGATGGACGGGGCGGATCTGCGCAACGCCTACACGCCCAGCTTCGGCCTGATGGGATATGAATCGCTGATCATGCAGCAGTCCGACATCGGCGCGATTGCCGACAGCGTCAAGGACTGCCTGCGCTGCGGCAAGTGCAAGCCGGTGTGTGCCACGCACGTGCCGCGCGCGAACCTGCTGTACAGCCCGCGCAACAAGATTCTCGCGACGTCGCTGCTGGTGGAAGCGTTCCTGTACGAGGAGCAGACGCGTCGCGGCGTATCGATCAAGCATTGGGACGAGTTCAACGATGTCGCCGATCACTGCACCGTCTGTCACAAGTGCGTGACGCCCTGCCCGGTCAAGATCGACTTCGGCGACGTGACGATGAATATGCGCAATCTGTTGCGCAAGATGGGCAAGAAGAAGTTCAACCCGGGCTCCAGCGCGGCGATGTTCTTTTTGAACGCGACGAATCCGAACACGATCAATGCGACGCGCCAGGTCATGATGAACTGGGGTTACAAGGCGCAGCGTGCCGGTAACGACCTGTTCAAGCGCCTGGCACGCAAGCAGGCGGCCCATCCGCCGGCCACCGTCGGCAAGCCGCCGGTGTCAGAGCAGGTCATCCACTTCGTGAACCGGAAGATGCCGGGCAACCTGCCGAAGAAGACGGCGCGTGCCTTGCTCGATATCGAGGACAACAAGATCGTCCCGATCATTCGTGACCCGAAGGGCACGACGGCGGATACGGAGGCGGTCTTCTATTTCCCGGGTTGCGGCTCGGAGCGGCTGTTCTCGCAGGTCGGACTGGCGACGCAGGCGATGCTCTGGCACGCCGGCGTGCAGACGGTATTGCCCCCGGGCTATCTGTGCTGCGGCTATCCGCAACGTGGCTCGGGGCAGTTCGACAAGGCCGAGAAGATGATGACGGACAACCGTGTGTTGTTCCATCGCGTCGCGAACACGTTGAACTACCTCGACATCAAGACGGTGGTGGTGTCCTGCGGTACCTGCTACGACCAGCTGGCCACCTACGAATTCGACAAGATCTTCCCCGGCTGCCGGATTATCGACATCCACGAATTCCTGCTGGAAAAGGGCATCAAGCTGGACGGGGTGAAGGGCACGCGATACATGTATCACGACCCGTGCCATACGCCGATCAAGACGATGGATCCGGTCAAACTCGTCAATCAGCTGATGGGCAGCGAACACGACGGCTACAAGATCGAGAAGAACGATCGCTGCTGCGGTGAGTCCGGCACGCTGGCCGTGACGCGTCCGGATGTATCGACGCAAGTCCGGTTCCGCAAGGCGGAGGAAATGCGCAAGGGTGAGGCGCGCGTGCGGCAGATCTCCGTGCCGGTGGTGGCCGCGCCGGTCACGCCCGCCGCTACGACTGTCACGCCGGTCACGCCGGTCACGCCGGCCGTCGGCACCGACCTGGCGGTGGTGACGCCGATCGCGCCGGTGCTGGCCGACGCGCCCGCGACGTTCGACGGCGACGTCAAGATCCTGACGAGCTGCCCGTCCTGCCTGCAAGGCCTGACGCGTTACGACGGCGACGTCGACGTCAGCGCCGACTACATCGTCGTTGAAATGGCGCGCGCCGTCCTGGGCGAAAACTGGATGGTAGAGTACGTCAACAAGGCGAACGCGGGCGGCATCGAGCGGGTGCTCGTATGAGTTCCCACGCCGATTGCCCGCTGTGCACGACCGATGGCGGCGAGGTGGTCTGGCGTGATGCGGTCATGCGTGTCGTGCTGGTGGACGACGCAGACTATCCGGGCTTTTGCCGGGTGATCTGGCAGGATCACGTCGCGGAGCTTAGCGACCTCGACGCCACGTCGCGCGCGCAGTTGTTCGATGCGATCGTCGTCGTCGAGCGCGTGCTGCGCGCGCGGCTGCGGTGCGACAAGGTCAACGTGGCCAGCCTCGGCAATATGGTGGCGCACCAGCATTGGCACGTCATACCGCGTTTTCGGGACGATGCCCATTTCCCGCAGTCGGTGTGGTCGGCGCGTCAGCGCGACGTCGCCCCGACGCTGCTGGCGGCACGCCAGGCGCTGACGGTCGGTCTGGCCGAGGCCTTGCGCGGCGCGCTGGCGCAGTCGTTCGCGCCGCTGGCGTCCCGTCCCTGAGCGCCGGGAACGTGCGCGTGCGGCACGGAAGTCATTGCACGCGACGCCGCACTAACGGAATCGGAGCCTAAAAGATGGCGGGACTCGAAAAAGACACACCTATTCCCACTGGCCTTGTGCTGCACAAAGCCTCCGCGGTGCTGGAAGTGCAATACCCCGATGCGCAGTATCGCCTGCCGTTCGAGCTGCTGCGGGTGTACTCTCCGTCGGCGGAGGTGCGCGGTCATGGCGTGGGGCAGGAGGTGTTGCAAACGGGCAAGCGTGCGGTGCGGGTCACGCGGATCGACGCGGTCGGGCATTACGCGATCCGGCTCGGATTCTCCGACGGCCATGACACCGGCATTTACTCGTGGGATTATTTGTACATGCTGGCGACACGGCAGGACGCACTGTGGCAGGATTACCTGTTGCGCCTGGATGCCGCTGGAGCGAGCCGGGACGCGGCAACGGACACGGGCATGGCCGCGCCGTCGGCTGGCACGGCATAGAGGATGCACGCCGACGTTTCCCATGAAAGGGGCGTCGGGCGGGCAGAAAGACGGTTATAAAGAGACAAGAGGACGCGAGGCATGACGCGATGAGCAAGACCCATTTCGGATTCAGCACGGTCGACGAGAACGAGAAGGCGCAGAAGGTCGCAGGCGTCTTCCACTCGGTCGCGCAAAAATACGACGTGATGAACGACCTGATGTCCGGCGGGTTGCATCGTGTCTGGAAAGCTTTCACGATCGGCCGCGCGAACGTGCGTCCGGGCCAGAAGGTGCTCGACATCGCGGGCGGCACGGGCGACCTCGCCGCCGCGTTCGCCAAGGCGGCGGGTCCACACGGCGAAGTCTGGTTGACCGATATCAACGGCTCGATGCTCCGCGTCGGCCGCGACCGTCTGCTGGATCGCGGGATCGTCACCCCGGCCTTGCTCTGCGATGCCGAGAAGCTGCCTTTTCCGGATAACTACTTCGACGTGGTGACCGTCGCCTTCGGCCTGCGCAATATGACGCACAAGGACGCGGCGCTGGCGGAAATGCGTCGGGTGATCAAGCCGGGCGGCAAGGTCATGGTGTTGGAGTTTTCGAAGGTCTGGGGCCCGCTGACGAAGGCATACGATGTGTATTCCTTCAAGCTGCTGCCCTGGCTCGGCGAACGCATCGCGGGCGACGCCGAAAGCTATCGTTACCTCGCCGAGTCGATCCGGATGCACCCGGATCAGGAATCGCTGAGGGACCTGATGGCCGGTGCGGGGCTGGAATCGGTGCAGTATTTCAACCTGACGGGCGGCATTGTCGCGCTCCACCAGGGCACCAAATTCTGATTTACTTCGTTACCTTTCAGTTGTATGCTTATTGAAAGGTTGCGCGAGATAGTAGCGCAACAACGCCTTGTCTTCTGCGCCGGATACGTCGTGCGCGATGTCGGGTGGCCAATCCAGCATGCCAATTGCGAGGAACGTATGTCTAAAGCAGGAATCGATACGGTGCGATCAGTCGCCCGTTCATTGATCGCATCACTGAGCGGATCGCTGCGGCGCGTCAAGCTGCCCGCGATCAAAGTGGGCGCGCTGACCGTTGTGGCCGTCTTGGCTTTCGCGGCGATGAGCGAACACGCCGACGCGCGCCGTATGGGAAGCAGCCGGAGCATGGGTCGCCAATCGCCGATGGTGTCGCAGCAGGCGCCATCGCGTGCCGCGCCGCAGGCGCCGACGGCAGCCGCCAAGCCGGCGACGCCACCCCCGGCAGCCGCACAGCCGGCGCGTAACCGTTGGATGGGCCCGCTTGCCGGTCTCGCCGCTGGTCTGGGCATTGCCGCGCTGTTGTCGCACTTCGGCCTGGGCGGCGCCTTCGCCGGTGCGATGGCCAATATGATCGTCATCGCGCTGATCGCTTTCGTCGCAATCTGGCTGATTCGGAAATTCATGTCGCGTCGTCAACCGACGTCCCAGACGCCGGCTTATGCGGCAGCGGGCAGTGGTCAGTCTGGCGGCATGGGCGGTATCGGATCGAATGGCTCGTCGAGCCGTTTCGATGGGGCTGCCTCGACGCAGAGCGCGCCGTCCGGCCAAGCGTCCGGCTGGAGCGATGCCCCGGGTTCGGCGGCGGGTCTTGCCGGCGGTGCCTTCGGTACGGCATCGACGCCGGGTCAGGCGTCTGCCGGTGCGATGCCGCAAGGGCAGTGGGGCGTGCCGGGCGATTTCGACCAGACGACCTTCCTGCACAATGCAAAAGTCTATTTCGTCCGGATGCAAACGGCCTGGGATTCGTCTGATCTCGACGATCTGCGCGACTTCACGACGCCGGAAATGTTCGCCGAGCTGCGCCTCGATCTCCAATCACGTGGCGAGACCGAGAATCGCACCGATGTGGTCCGCGTAGATGCCGAGTTGATGGGCATCGAGGACACGGCCACCGAGTTCCTCGCCAGCGTCCGTTTCACCGGACTGATCCGGGAAACGAAGGGCGCCGCGGCGGAAGAATTCGCCGAGGTCTGGAATCTGGTCAAGCGGAAGAACGAGCAAGCAGGGTGGTTGTTAGCCGGGATTCAACAACTGCATTGATCGAACTGCCCTACAATAGGAGCCCGCTTCGCGAATTCCGCGGGGCGGGCTTTTTCCTTTTGTGCTCTTTGTGCTGATGCGCGTCGCTACTCTTCCCGTTCCGTCTTTCCAAGCGGCGGTCAATCACTTGTTGCGCCGCGAGTCCTGGGCCCGCGCCCAGCTCGTTCCGTACGCCGGCCGGCGTGCGCGTTTGCACGTGTCGCCGTTGACCTTCGACGTGCTTGTCGCGGAAGACGGCTTGTTGGCCGTTCCCTCGACGCTGCGTGACGCGGCACCGGCCGCGCAGGCCTGGCGTGATGCCGTTGCGCGTGCCGATCGCCCGCACTCGCCTGCCAGCGCCGCCGTCCCTGGCGCGGGTCTGCAGGCGGCTGTCGATGGCCCAGGCAGTCGTGCAGGCGCGGCCGCTGACGATCGCGCCGATGTCGAAATCACCGTGCTCCCGGACGCGATTCCCGCCTTGCTACGTTATGGCCCCTCGGTGCTGATGAAGCATGTGCGCATCGAGGGCGATGCCGAGTTCGCGCAGGCGCTCGGCCGGTTGGCCGAGCATCTGCGCTGGGAGCCGGAGGAGGACCTGGCGCAGTGGCTCGGTGACGCGCCCGCCTATCGCGTCGTACGTGGTGTGCGACACGTTGGCGCGCAGCTGCGTCAACTGGCCGAAAGTGCCGCCGGCCAATTGGCCGAATACCTGCTGGACGAGCGCCCGCAACTGGTGCGCACGCGTGTCAACGATGCGTTCGGCGCCGAGGTCGACGCCACCGCGCATCGCATCGCATCGCTGGAAGCGCGCATTGCGCGCCTGGAGCAACAACGCTCGGCGGGCAACAACCGGACGCCCGCCTTGCCGTCCCCCCTCACACAAACCGGAGCGCCGCGATGATGCGTACCTTCCGGTTATGGAAGATCATTTTCACTCTGATCCGTTTTGGCCTGGACGAGGTCGTGTTGTCAGGCTTCCCGCAACGCCGTATCCGGCTGCTGGTCCGTCTGATGACGATCGGCCGCCGGCTCCATGCCCCGCGCGGTGAACGTCTGCGGCTCGCGCTGGAAAGCCTGGGCCCGATTTTCGTCAAGTTCGGTCAGATGTTGTCGACGCGACGCGATCTCCTGCCCGCCGACATCGCCAATGAATTGGCGAAATTGCAGGATCAGGTGCCGCCTTTCGATTCCGACGTCGCCGTCGCCTTGATCGAACGTGCGCTCGGGCGTCGTATCGAAGACATGTATGACGAATTCGAACGCGTGCCGGTCGCCAGCGCCTCCATTGCGCAGGTGCACTTCGCCAAGTTGAAAGCCGGCGAGCATGCCGGCAAGCCCGTCGCCATCAAGGTGCTGCGCCCGGGCATGCTGCCGGTGCTCGAAAGCGATCTGGCGCTGATGGGCGATGTGGCACGGATGGCGGAGCGGTTCTGGGCCGATGGTCGACGGCTGCGTCCGCGCGAGGTCGTGGCGGAATTCAACAAATACCTGCACGACGAGCTGGACCTGATGCGGGAAGCGGCGAACGGCAGCCAGTTGCGGCGGAATTTCGCCTCGACGGACCTGCTGATGGTGCCGGAGATGTATTGGGATTACTGCTCGGCGACGGTGTTGACGATGGAACGGATGGTCGGGGTGCCGATCAGTCAGATCGAACGTCTGCGCGCCGCCAATGTCGATATCCCCCGCCTCGCGCGCGAGGGTGTCGAGATTTTCTTCACGCAGGTGTTCCGCGACGGCTTCTTCCACGCCGACATGCATCCGGGGAATATTCAGGTCAGCCTGGATCCGGATTCGTTCGGCCGCTATATCGCATTGGACTTCGGCATCATCGGTACGCTGTCGGATTTCGATAAGAATTATCTCGCGCAGAACCTGCTGGCCTTCTTCAAGCGCGACTACCATCGCGTCGCGATGCTGCACGTCGAGTCGGGCTGGGTGCCGGCGAAGACGCGTGTCGAGGAGTTGGAAGGGGCAATCCGCGCGGTGTGCGAGCCGTATTTCGATAAGGCGCTCAAGGACATCTCGCTGGGACAGGTGCTGATGCGCTTGTTCCAGACGTCGCGCCGCTTCCAGGTCGAGATCCAGCCGCAATTGGTGCTCCTCCAGAAGACCTTGTTGAATGTAGAAGGGCTGGGGCGCGATCTCGATCCGGAGCTGGATCTCTGGCAGACGGCCAAGCCGTATCTCGAAAAGTGGATGATCAATCAGATCGGCTGGCGTGGCTGGTACGATCGCCTGAAGGTGGAAGCGCCGCAGTGGAGCAAGACGTTGCCGCAGGTGCCGCGGCTGGTCCACGCGATGCTCAGCGAGCATGGCCGGCTCCGGCAAGGCGGTCAGGCCGACGAGCTGATGCTGACGTTGATCCGGGAGCAGCAGCGTACCAATCGCCTGCTGCGCGGCGTGATCGTGTTCGGCGTGGCGGTGGGCGTGGGCATTGCGCTGACCAAGATCTGGCTGGCCAGCACCTTCGGGATCCTCTGAGCTGTCGGCTGCCGACGACGGTTTTGCCCGTTGAGGCAGGCCGTTTGCAGCTATAATTCAACGCTTTGCGAGTTGCTACACGTTTTCAATAGGGTATTGGGTCATGCCGATCTACGCGTACCGCTGTGAATCCTGCGGTTTCCAGAAAGATGTCCTGCGCAAGATGTCGGACCCGCCGCTGACGGATTGTCCGAGCTGCGGCAAGTCGACCTTCCAGAAACAAGTCACTGCCGCCGGCTTTCAATTGAAAGGTTCGGGTTGGTATGTGACGGATTTCCGCGACAACGGCAATAAGGGCGCCAGCAGCACGACGACACCGTCGAGCGGCTCGGATGGCGCCGGCACGCCGTCGGGCGGTAACGCCGAGAGCGGCGGCAGCGGCTCCTCGGGCGGCGAGGCCAAGCCGGCGGCCCCGGCAGCGGCGCCGGCTGCGGCATCGACGCCGGCACCCCCCGCGGCACCGGCTGGCGGCGGATCGAACGCATCCTGAGCACCAGCGCGTCCTGCGGTCCCATGCGGCGACGAAGGGGAACGCGCCGACGGAAAAATCGATGACGACGAAGAAAACGCTGAAAACCTACTTTTTGACCGGCTTGCTGGTCCTGGTGCCGCTGGCGATCACGCTGTGGGTGCTGGGCCTGGTGATCGGCACGATGGACCAGACGTTGCTGCTGCTACCCGAATCGTGGCAGCCCGACACCTGGCTCGGCGTGCACGTGCCGGGCATCGGAGCGGTACTGACGCTGGCGTTCATCTTCGTCGTGGGTCTGCTGACGCAGAATTTCATCGGCCAGACGCTGGTCAAATGGTGGGATTGGCTGCTTCGGCATATTCCGATCGTCGGGCCGCTATACACGAGCATCAAGCAGGTTTCGGATACCTTGTTGTCGAGCAGCGGCAATGCCTTTCGCAAAGCGCTGCTGATCGAGTATCCCCGCAAGGGGTCCTACACGATCGCCTTCCTGACCGGCGTGCCGGGCGGGGATGTGGCCGAGCAGCTCAATGGCGATCACGTGAGCGTGTATGTGCCCACTACGCCGAATCCGACGTCGGGCTTCTTCCTCATCGTGCCGCGCGCGGAAGTGGTCGAACTGGATATGTCGGTGGACGCGGCATTGAAATACATCGTGTCGATGGGTGTGGTGTCGCCGGTATCGCCGCCGCGGCGTGTGCCGGAGCCGACACTGGAGGCACTGGCCGCGGCAGCTGCCACCAAGCAGGCGGCAACCGCGACTGCCCCATCGCGCAACCCGTCAGGCGGGCCGGGCGGTGACAGCATCACCGCGCAAGACGCGGCGGGAACGAATCACGCGACGCGTGGCGACTGAGCGGCTTCGGCCGCACGGTCGCGCGATGCACACAGCGTGCATCGGACGCGTCGCCATTACTGAATGAATCACAGAGTCAACGAGATGACCACTTCGATGAGAACCGAATATTGCGGCCGGGTGGCCGAGCATCTGCTGGGGCAAACGGTGTCCCTGTGCGGCTGGGTCAGCCGCCGCCGGGACCACGGCGGCGTGATCTTCATCGATCTGCGTGACCGTGAAGGTCTGGTCCAGGTCGTGTGCGATCCGGATCGTGCGGAGATGTTCAAGGTCGCCGAAGGCGTCCGCAATGAATTCTGCGTTCAGGTGAAGGGTCTCGTGCGTTCGCGTCCGGACGGCACCGAAAATGCCGGCCTGACCAGCGGCAAGATCGAAGTCCTGTGCCACGAACTGACGGTGCTGAACGCATCGGTGACGCCGCCGTTCCAGCTGGACGACGACAACCTGTCGGAAACCACGCGCCTGACGCATCGGGTCCTCGACCTGCGTCGTCCGCAGATGCAGCACAATCTGCGTCTGCGCTATCGCGTCGCGATGGAAGTGCGTAACCACTTGGACCGCCTCGGTTTCATCGACATCGAAACGCCGATGCTCACCAAGAGCACGCCGGAAGGCGCGCGCGACTATCTGGTGCCGTCGCGTACCAATCCCGGCCAGTTCTTCGCCTTGCCGCAGTCGCCGCAATTGTTCAAGCAATTGCTGATGGTGTCGGGTTACGACCGCTACTACCAGATCACCAAGTGCTTCCGCGACGAAGATCTGCGCGCCGACCGTCAGCCGGAATTCACGCAGATCGACTGCGAAACCTCGTTCCTGTCGGAACAGGAAATCCGCGATCTGTTCGAAGTGATGATCCGCAACGTGTTCAAGAACACGATTGACGTCTCGCTCGCCGAAACCTTCCCGGTGATGGCGTACTCGGAAGCCATGCAGCGTTTCGGATCGGACAAGCCCGATCTGCGCGTCAAGCTCGAGTTCACGGAACTGACCGACGCGATGACGGATGTCAGCTTCAACGTGTTCAGCAACCCGGCCAACTCGAAGGACGGCCGCGTGGCCGCGCTGCGCGTCCCGGGCGGTGCTGCCTTGTCGCGTGGCGATATCGATGCCTATGGCGAATTCGTCAAGATTTACGGCGCGAAGGGCCTGGCCTGGATCAAGGTCAACGATCTGGCCGCCGGCCGTGACGGCCTGCAAAGCCCGATCGTCAAGAACCTGCACGATGCCGCCGTCGCCGCGATCCTGGAGCGCAGTGGCGCGCAGAACGGCGACATCCTGTTCTTCGGCGCGGACCGTGCCAAGGTCGTCAACGACGCGCTGGGCGCGCTGCGTCTGAAGATCGGGCACTCGGAGTTCGGCAAGAAGACGGGCCTGTTCGAAGCCGGCTGGCGTCCGCTGTGGGTCGTCGACTTCCCGATGTTCGAGTACGACGACGACAACGGCCGTTGGACCGCCTGCCACCACCCGTTCACGAGCCCGAAGGACGAGCATCTGGACTACCTGGAAACGGACCCGGGTCGTTGCCTGGCGAAGGCCTACGACATGGTGCTCAATGGCTGGGAAATCGGCGGCGGATCGGTTCGGATCTATCGCGAGGACGTGCAGAGCAAGGTGTTCCGCGCGCTGAAGATCGATGCGGAAGAAGCGCAGGTGAAGTTCGGCTTCCTGCTGGACGCGCTGCAGTACGGCGCGCCGCCGCACGGCGGTATCGCCTTCGGCCTCGACCGGATCATCACGATGATGGCTGGTGCGGACTCGATCCGCGACGTCATCGCCTTCCCGAAGACGCAACGTGCGCAGGATCTGCTGACCCAGGCGCCGAGCGAAGTCGACGAGAAGCAACTGCGCGAGCTGCATATCCGTTTGCGCCAAGAGCAGAAGCCGGCCTGAGTCCGGCGTCGCGCGATGGTGCAGACCGGACGTCCGCCGAAGATTCCCGAGTCGGTACTGGTGGTGATTCATACGCCGCTACCGGATATCGAAGTGCTCGTAATCGAACGCACCGACTTTCCCGGCTTCTGGCAATCGGTCACCGGCTCCAAGGACCACCTCGACGAAGCGATCTCCGAGACCGCGATGCGCGAGCTGGCCGAGGAGACTGGCATCGTCGTCGGCAGCGCGCGCGTGCCGCGTCGTGCGTTGCATGACTGGCAGCACGCCATCACCTATGAAATCTATCCCGTCTGGCGGCATCGCTATGCCCCGGGCGTGACGACGAACACCGAACATTGGTTCAGTGTCGAAGTGCCGCGCGATATCCCCATCGTCCTCTCGCCACGAGAGCACACTGCCCACGCCTGGCTGTCCCTGCACGACGCAGCGGCCCGGTGCACCTCCCCCTCCAATGCCGCAGCCATCCTCGCGCTCCCCGATCGACTCGCCGGGCGCTGAGCGGCGCACCCCGCCCCGCGCCGAGGCCGATGCAGCGTCGGTGCAAGGCATGCCGGCACCGCTGTCGGCGCTCCCCCTGCAGCAGCATCGAGACGGGCCGTCGCGGGACGACGAACACGGTCCGGAGCGCAACGCGCGTCGCTTGCGCGGCGCCTGGCGTACTTGGCGTGCGACGCGGCTGAAATTCCTCGATTGTCCCGGCGCGACCTTGATGTCGGGGGGGACGATGCTGTTCCCGGCGATGGTCGAGGCTATCGACGCCGCGCACGATACGATTCGGCTGGAAACCTATATTTTCTGTCATGACGAGGCCGGGCAAGCGATCTCGGCCGCATTGGTGCGCGCCGCGCAACGCGGTGTGGCAGTGCAGGTGATCACCGACGGCGTCGGCACCGCCGCCTTGCCATTGATTGCCGAATGGCCCGCGCAGGGAATCGTGCATCGGATTTTCAATCCGCACTGGTTCGGCGCGCTGGGGCTGGCGCGCGACCACCGCAAGCTCTGCGTCGTGGATCAACGCGTGGCGTTTGTCGGCGGCATCAATATCGTCGACGATTGGATGAACGAGGGGCGCAAGCTCGACGCGCCGCGCTGGGATTTCGCCGTCGCGTTGCGCGGGCCCGTGGTTCGCGACGTGACGCTGGCCTTCGATATCCAGTGGAATCGCGTCGATCCGGCGCGGCAGCAAGGGGGGCTCTGGCAGCGTCTGCGGGCGGCACGGGTGTCGCAACGCGATCGACGGCAATTGCGGCGTGTGCTGAAACGCGAACGCGCGCTGGTATCGGCGTCCGCGCAGGTGTCGTCGCCACCCGCCGGCGCGCGTGACGACGACAAGCGACGGGATGCCCCGCTTCGGAAGTCTCAAGTCGCCTTCGTCGCGCGCGATAATCTGCTGAACCGCCGAGCCATCGAGCGTGCCTATCTGCAGGCGATCCGGCAGGCACGACATCGTGTGCTGCTGGCGACGCCGTATTTCACGCCCGGTCGCCGTTTGCGACGGGCGTTGATCCAGGCGGCGCAGCGTGGGCTGGATGTCCGGCTGCTGATCGGTCGCAAGGAATTCGCGCTGTTGGATTGGGCGGTGCCCTCGCTGTACGGCGCTTTTCTGAAGGCAGGCGTGCGTATTGCGGAATACGATCAGGCGATGCTGCATGGCAAGGTCGCCGTCGTCGACGACGCATGGGCGACCGTCGGCTCGTCGAATCTGGATGCCTTGAGCCTGTTTTTGAATCACGAGGCCAATGTCGTGCTGCTGCATGACCCGCTCGCCGTGAGACTGCGCGAGGCGATCGAAAAAGCGTTCGATGCGTCGCGCCGGATCGACCCGGCGCGCTATGCGGCGCGTGGCTGGATGACACGGGCGCTGAACGGCGCCGCGTATCTGGTTTATCGTTTCATGATGCGATTACTGACCGCGGGCCGTTTCGACTGAGTGGCGAACGGCGACCACAGGCCGCTGGACGACGCGGTGCGCCGGGCAGGTGCCCGGGCAGATCCGACCTTTGGTCTGCATTAGAAAGTCGTTTCTAATAAATTACTTGTTTTGCGGAACGGCCGATGTCAATAATAGCACGGCCGTTCGATTTTTCGAATCGGAAGAGAAGAGCATGCGCAAAGGTGAGCAGACGCGGTCGAAAATTCTGGACGCCGCGCTCCAGATGGCCAGCCGGGAGGGACTGGAGGGTTTGACCATCGGTTCGCTGGCCGAGCGGATGAGTATGAGCAAGAGCGGCGTATTCGCCCACTTCGGCTCGCGTGAGGACTTGCAGGTGGCGGTGGTGCAGGAATACCACCGGCGCTTCGAGCAGGATGTGTTTTTTCCCAGCCTGGAGGCCGTGCGCGGCCTGCCACGGCTGCGGGCGATGGTTTTCGCCTGGGTCGACAAGCGGATCAAGGAAGAGATCTCGACCGGTTGTATTTTGATCAGCGGACCGATCGAATATGACGACCGCGCCGCCGACAGTCCGGTGCGCCAGCAGCTCGAGCACAGCGTGATCAGTTGGCGCCAGGCACTGGAGACGGCAATCCTGCAATCGCAGGAAGAAGGGCATCTGCGAAAGGATGTCGATCCGCAGATGATGTTGTTCGAGTTGTATAGCTTGACGCTGGGCGTGCATCACGACGCCCGGTTCCTGCGGCTTCCGAATGCGATTCCGTTTGCACGGGCCGCGCTCGAGAAGCTGATCGTTTCGTATCAGGCATAGCGCGCTGGCGGTCTCCTGACCCGCGCTGTCGGCATCCCGCCGCTTGCAAGCAAGCGGAGGAACGCCGGCGGTGCGGAAGACGAGGGGTCTCGGCGGCGCGTCGGAGGAGACACTCATGGCAGAGTATCGCGCGCCGTTGCGGGATATCCGGTTTGTATTGCATGAATTGCTGGCCACGGAGCCGGCACGGCAGGCCTTGCCGACTGACGCGCAGATCGACGCGGACACGGTCAATCAGGTACTCGAAGAAGCGGCGAAGTTCAGCGAGAACGTCCTGTTCCCGTTGAACGCAAGCGGCGATCACGAGGGCTGTCACTTCGACAATGGGGCGGTGACGACCCCGGCCGGGTTCAAGGCGGCCTATAAGCAGTATGTCGAAGGCGGCTGGCCCGCGTTGTCGTGCGACGAAGCCTATGGCGGCCAAGGGCTGCCGATCAGCATCAATAACACCCTCTATGAACTGCTGAATGGCGCGAATCAGGCCTGGACGATGTATCCGGGCCTGTCCCACGGCGCCTATGCGGCCTTGCATGCGCACGGCACGCCCGAGCAGAAACAACAGTATTTGCCGAAGCTGACCTCCGGTGAATGGACCGGCACGATGTGTCTGACCGAGCCGCATTGCGGCACCGATCTCGGGATGTTGCGCAGCAAGGCGCTCCCCGCGCCGGACGGCGACGGCTATCTGATCAGCGGCGAGAAGATCTTCATTTCCAGCGGCGAACACGATCTGGCCGACAATATCCTGCATCTGGTGTTGGCGCGGTTGCCGGACGCCCCTGCCGGGACGAAAGGCATTTCGCTGTTTCTCGTGCCGAAGTTCCTGTCCGATGCGAACGGAAATATCGGCGCGCGCAATCCGGTGAGCTGCACCGGTATCGAACACAAGATGGGCATCCACGGCAATTCGACATGCCAGATCCATCTGGACGGTGCGCGTGGCTGGGTCGTCGGTGAACCGAACCGCGGCCTGCAGGCGATGTTCGTGATGATGAACGCCGCACGGCTTGGCGTCGGCATGCAGGGTCTGGGCCTGACCGAAGCGGCGTATCAGCAGTCGCTGGCCTATGCGAAGGAGCGGCTGCAGATGCGCTCGCTGACGGGCATCAAGGCACCGGACAAACCAGCCGACCCGATCATCGAACATCCGGATGTGCGACGCCTGCTGCTGACCCAGCGCGCTTACGCGGAAGGCGCGCGCGCGTTCACGAGCTGGTTGGCGCTGCAGATCGACGTGACGCACACGCATCCGGACGAGGCGGTGCGCAAGACCGCCGAAGACCATGTGGCATTGTTGACCCCGATCGCCAAAGCCTTCCTGACCGACAACGCCTTCGAATGCACGAACCATGCGGTGCAGGTGTTCGGCGGTCATGGCTATATCCGCGAGACGGGCATCGAGCAGTATGTGCGTGATGCGCGGATCAATATGATCTACGAAGGCACGAACGCGGTACAGGCGCTCGATCTGCTGGGACGCAAGATTCTCGGCGACATGGGCCGGAAGATGACGCAGTTCGGTCAACTGATCATCGCGTTCGTCGAATCCGAACAGGCATCGCAGGAGATGGCGGAGTTTGTCGGTCCGCTTGCCTTGCTGGGCATGGAAGTCAAGAAGCTGACCGGTGAAGTCGGCATGAAGGCCATGACGAATGCCGATGAAGTCGGCGCCGCCGCCGTGCCGTATCTGCGGGTGGTCGGTCATCTGGTCTTCGCCTACTTTTGGGCGCGGATGGCGCGGGTCGCGTTCGATGCACTGCAGGGTGACCCGAAGGCGCTCGCCGACGAGGGCGGTGCGGCCTTCTATCAAACCAAGCTCGCGACGGCACGTTTCTATTTTGCGAAGCTGCTGCCGGAAGCGCTGACGCAGGCCGCTTTGGTGCGGACCGGCGCCGATCCGATCATGAAAGAAGGCACCGCGGCGTTCGGTGCGGACGGTTCGGTAAAGCAGGCCTTCGATCGCGTCAGCGCCTTGTTTGCGGCGCCGGCGGGAAAGACCGATACGGCAAAGACCGATACGTCGGCGACCAATGCGCCGGCAGGTGCATCGTCGAACGCGGCGGCGGCTTCCGCCGCGGCGGCCGCATCGCGGGCGCGCGCCAACGCGCCGGCGGCGGCCCCGTTCGTGGCGTCGCAATGGCGCGTGCGCAAGGTCGCTGTCCTGGGTGCGGGCGTGATGGGCGCACAGATCGCCGCCCATCTGGTCAACGCGCGGATTCCTGTCGTGCTGTTCGATCTTGCAACCAAAGCGGACGCGGGCGCCAAGGCGGCGCCGCGCAGCGCCATCGCCTTGCAGGCGATCGAACGCTTGAAGAAGCTGAAGCCGGCGCCACTCGGAAATCCGGCGGACGCGGCCTATCTGCAAGCGGCGAACTACGAGGACGATCTCGGTTTGCTGGCCGACTGCGATCTGGTGATCGAAGCCATCGCGGAACGGTTGGATTGGAAGCACGATCTCTATCGCAAGGTCGCGCCGGCCCTCGGTGCGCAAACGATCTTCGCGTCGAATACGTCGGGTTTGTCGATTGCGTCGTTGGCGCAGGGACTCGACGGCGCAGCGGCCTCTTTGGCCGAGCGCTTCTGCGGCGTCCACTTTTTCAATCCGCCGCGCTATATGCATCTGGTGGAGTTGATCGCGACGCCGTCGACACGCCCCGATATTCTCGAAGCGTTGGAGACCTTCCTGACCGGTGTCGTCGGCAAGGGTGTCGTGCATGCCAAGGACACGCCGAACTTCATTGCGAATCGCGTCGGGGTGTTTTCAATCCTGGCCGTGATCGCACGCGCGGCGCAATACAAGCTGTCCTTCGATCTGGTCGACGATCTGACGGGTAGCCGTCTCGGCCGCGCGAAGTCGGCGACCTTCCGTACCGCCGATGTCGTCGGTTTGGACACGATGGGGCATGTGATCAAGACGATGCAGGATGGCCTGCCCGACGATCCTTTTGCCGCCCACTACGCCACGCCGCCGGTACTGCGTGCCCTGGTTGAACGCGGCGCGCTCGGTCAGAAGAGTGGCGCCGGCTTCTACAAGAAGGTGGGCAAGGACATCCTGGTGCTCGATGCCGATAAGGCGGCATCGGGTGTCGACGGCAATGCCGCCTATCAGGCGTCGGGTGCGAAGGCGAGCGACGAGATCAAGCAGATCCTGAAGCTGAAGCCGGTCGAGCGTTTCGCCGCACTGCGCGAGGCGGCATCGCGGAACGATGCGCAGGCGCAATTCCTGTGGTCTATTTTCAGCGACGTGTTCCACTACGTCGCGGTCCATCTGGAGACAGTCGCCGATAATGCCCGCGACGTCGATTTCGCGATCCGCTGGGGCTTTGGCTGGAACGAAGGCCCGTTCGAACTGTGGCAGGCCGCCGGCTGGCGTCAGGTCGCGGAGTGGGTGCGTGACGATATCGCCGCAGGCAAGTCCTTGTCGTCGGCGCCGCTGCCGGCCTGGGTCTTCGACGGCCCGGTCGACGCGAACGGTGGCGTGCATTCCCCGGACGGCTCGTGGTCGCCGTCGCAGAAGCGCTTCGTCCCGCGTAGCGAGTTGCCGATCTATGCGCGGCAGATCTTCCCGGCGCGTGTTTTCGGCACGCAGCGTGATACGAATGCCGATCCGACACAACGCGGGACGACGGTCTTCGAAAATGCCGGTGCACGACTCTGGGTCGACGACGTCGCCGCTGCCGACGGCAGTGTCAACGCCGATGTCCTGATCCTGTCGTTCCGTTCCAAGATGAACACCATCGGACCGGATGTGCTGGATGCGATCCGGCGCGGCGTCGCGCTGGCCGAAGAAAGTTATCGTGGCCTGGTGATCTGGCAACCGACGTCGTTGACGCTGGGTACGCCGGGCGGCCCGTTCTCGGCCGGCGCGGATCTCGCGTCGGCGATGCCGAAGTTCATGCTGGGCGGGGCTGCCGGTGTCGAGCCCTTTATCGCCGAATTCCAGCAAACGATGCAGTGCGTGAAATACGCGCAGGTGCCGGTGGTGGTGGCGCTGTCGGGTATCGCACTGGGCGGCGGTTGCGAGCTGACCCTGCATGCGGCGCGCCGTGTCGCGCATGTCGAGACCTATCTGGGCTTGGTCGAGATTGGCGTTGGCGTGGTGCCGGCCGGTGGCGGTTTGAAGGAAGCGGCCATTGCGGCGGCGCGCGTGGCGGGTCAGTTCGACAGCAAGCGCTATCTCGACTTCCTGACGCCGCGCTTCAAATATGCGGCCACGGCGCAGGTGTCGGCTTCCGCGCATGAAGCGTTGCAGATGGGCTATCTGCAACCGTCGGATCCGATCGTCTTCAATGTGCACGATCTGCTGGGGGCCGGTATTCGCGAGGCCAGGGCGTTGTCCTTATCTGGCTATCGACCGCCATTGCCGAATGGCCTGATCCCGGTAGCCGGCCGTTCCGCTGCGGCGACGATCCGTTCGCAACTGGTGAATATGCGCGATGGCGGCTTCATTTCCGCACACGATGCGGAGATCGCGACGCGTATCGCGGACATTATCTGCGGTGGCGATGTCGATCCGGGCACGCTGGTCAGCGAGCAATGGCTGCTGGATCTGGAGCGCCGCGCCTTTGTCGAACTGCTGGGTACGCAGAAGACGCAGGAACGGATTGCCGGGCTGCTGCAGGGCGGCAAGCCGCCGCGAAACTAATAGGTGGAGCGAGACGAATGACAACCTTCAATGAACAGCGGTCTGGTGGCGTGCGTCAGCTTCAGGATGCCTATATCGTCGCGGCGGTCCGCACGCCGATCGGCAAGGCGCCTCGCGGTGCCCTGCGCTTCATGCGCCCGGACGACCTGCTGGTGCATGCGCTGCGCAATGTGATGGCACAGGTGCCGTCGCTGGACCCCAGTGCCGTCGAGGATGCGGTGATCGGCTGTGCAATGCCCGAGGCCGAGCAGGGGCTGAATGTCGCCCGTACCAGCGTGTTGCTGGCGGGATTGCCGCAGCGGGTAGGGGGCATCACCGTCAACCGCTTCTGCGCGTCGGGGCTGAGCGCGCTGGCGATGGCGGCCGATCGTATTCGCGTCGGTGAAGCCGATGTCATGATCGCCGGCGGTGTCGAATCGATGAGCATGGTGCCGATGACCGGCAACACCCCGTCGATCAATCCGCAGGTCTACGCGAAAGATCAGGACGTGGCGATCGCCTACGGCATGGGACTGACCGCGGAACGGGTCGCCGAGCGCTGGAAGGTCAGCCGTGAAGACCAGGATGCGTTTGCCGTGGAATCGCATCGTCGTGCCCTCGCGGCACAGGCGGCCGGCGCGTTCACGCAGGAAATCGCGTCGATCGACATCGTCAATCGCATGCCGGAATTCGACGGTGCCACGGTGCGGCTCGATACACGCACGTTGTCCGCGGACGAAGGTCCTCGTGCCGATACCTCGCTGGAAGGCCTGGCGAAGTTGAAGACGGTGTTTGCGGCAAAGGGATCGGTAACGGCGGGCAACAGTTCGCAGATGTCGGACGGCGCGGCGGCGCTGGTTTTGGTATCGGAGCGGGCATTGAAGACGTTCGGCCTGAAGCCGCTCGCGCGTTTTGTCGGTTTCTCGGTGCGAGGCGTGGCACCGGATGTCATGGGCATCGGGCCGAAGGAAGCCATTCCCGCGGTGTTGCGCGCGACCGGGCTGTCGCAGTCGGATCTCGATTGGATCGAATTGAACGAGGCGTTCGCCGCGCAAGCGCTGGCGGTAACGCGTGACCTCGATCTCGATCCGTCGCGCGTGAATCCGCTCGGCGGTGCGATCGCGCTCGGGCATCCGTTGGGCGCGACCGGCGCCGTGCGGGCCGCCACGCTGGTGCATGGTCTGCAACGCACGAAACAGCGTTACGGGATGATCACGATGTGCGTGGGCACCGGCATGGGCGCCGCCGGCATTCTCGAGCGGATGGATTGATGGCGGCCGCACAAGACACCCTCGGCGCGGCAGCCGAAGCCGACGGCATCCGGGTGCTCTCCGATGCGGAATCGGTAGGCGCCGTCAGAACGCTGTGCTGGCACCGACCGTCGAAGCGCAATGCGATCAATCTATCGATGTATCGCGCGATGACGCTGGCGTTGCGCGAGGCCGAGGCGGATCCGGCGGTGAAAGTCATCGTTGTGGCGGGATCCGAGCACGAGGGCGCCGCAGCGTTCACTGCCGGGAACGACCTCTCGGACTTCGCAACGCCCGCTTCCGGGGCTCCGACGTCGGCGGACGGCGTCGTCGATCGAGACGCTGCCGCTGCGGCGGTGGCGGCCTTGCAGCCGGTGCTCGATTTTCTGCACACCTTGAATCGGGTGCGCAAGCCGATACTGGCCTCGGTACGCGGGCCGGCGGTCGGTATCGGTACGACGATGCTGCTGCATTGCGACATCGTCTGTGCCGGCGATGACGCGCGATTTGCCATGCCGTTCACGGCGCTCGGTCTGTGTCCGGAGGCCGGTGCCAGTCTGTTGCTGCCGCGTCTGGTCGGGTATCAGCGGGCCGCGCGCATGCTGCTGCTGGGCGAGCCCTTTGACGCAAGGCAGGCGCTGGCCTGCGGCCTGGTCGGCGAAGTGCTGCCGAGCGGACAGGTCGATGCGCACGTGCTGGCGCTTGCGCGTCGGCTGGCGAGCTTGCCGGAAGCGGCGGTGCGCGCGACCAAGGCACTGATGAAGCCCGACAGATCGGATCCCTCGGATGTATCGGAAGGGGCGGATACCGCGCACGGCATTGCAACCACGGCGGCGCAGATCACGCGCGAAGCGGCGATCTTCGCGGATCTGCTGCAGTCCCCGGCCGCGCAGCAACGCATTCGCGCGATCGGTAGCAAGACCAAAAGCGGCTGAGCGACGCGTGGGCAGCGCGGTCAATCTTCATCCGGCCGGCAGATTGGCGCCGGGCACGGCGGTGTAGTCGACAAAGCCGTCGTCGCGGCAGAAGCTGGCCAGACGCACGCCGGCTTGTCGCGCGATGCGGACCGCCAACGTCGTGGGCGCCGATATCGTTGCCAGCATGGGGATATGCATCCGCGCCGCTTTACGCACCAACTCATAGCTGCCCCGGCTCGACAAAAACACAAAGCCCGAACCGAAGTCGACGCGATCAAGCGCCAGTCGCCCGATCAACTTGTCCATCGCGTTATGCCGACCGACGTCCTCGAACACGGCGAGCAGGTCGCCGTCGGGACTGCACCATGCGGCGGCATGGACGCCGCCGGTCCGCCGCATCAGATGTTGATGCGCCCGCAAGGCGCCTGCCGCGCGTTGGATGGCGACGTCGGACACATCGGTGGCGAGCGGTGGCGATTCCGATGTGGCGGCGGCATTCGCCGCATTGCCGTGGTGTCGGGATCGACACGTGTCGATCGGCTCCGGATCGAGATCCAGCAGATCGAGACTTTCGATGCCGCAGACGCCACAGCCGGTGCGTCCCGCCATGGCGCGCCGCTTCTCTTTCAGGCCGACGAACGCCGACTGGAGAATGTCGATATGGACTTCGGCGCTCTCTTCATAAAAGGTCGTCTCGATATCCCGGATATCGGCCGCATCGCGAATGATGCCTTCGCTCAGGGAAAATCCGACCGCGAACGCTTCCAGGTCGCGCGGCGTGGTCATCATGACCGCGTGCGAAATGCCGTTGTAGACCAGGGCGACCGGCCATTCTTCCGCGATGTCGTCCTGGGCCGCCTGTGCCACGCCCCCGCGATGCCGGGCCACGTCCAGTGCCCGCCACCCGGTGCTGGGGGAGGGATCGCTTTCGCTGGGATCGGATTTGATCATGCTGCCTGTCTCGGGTCGGGGCCAAACGACGATCGAAACGTCGAGTCGGGCCATGGATGCCATGCGCGGCGGAGCGGGCGCGTGCCGTCAGCGGCGCCGCGCAGCGCGGGGATCGTCCCACGCGGCCGCCAAACGCTATGATGCGACATTCCGGTCGACATCGCCCCGCGCGAACCGGTGCGCAATCGCTGTACCGCCTTTCTTACGCGGTACAGTGCCCTGACCGTCTCCGCCTCAGCATGCCATAGCCTGCGGCGATCATGCTATCGTGAGGGGATGAACAGCCAAGATCATCCTGAACGTCCCGCCAATGCGCCGCAGCTGTTTGCCTTCGAACAGCCGTCGTGCGAGGACTTCACCTATATTCCACTGAGCGTGCGGTTTCATCTCGACCGCGGCGGCTGGCGTCTGTCGCTCGCGCAGTGGCAGGCACTTCCTTATAGCGATCGCGTCGCCCTGGCGGCACACCCGGTGCCGGATGCGGAAGCCGATTCGTCTGCGCCGTCGTCGGCCTTCGAGACGTTTCTGGCGACGCTCGCCGCGCGCGACCTGCGCGAACCGGTGGAACGCGTGCCGCCATTGCAGCCGATGCCCGGCGACGCGTCCGATGTCGTGCCGGACACGGTCCAGGCACAGTGCGGTTTCGCCGGCGCCGCGCCGCTGAGCGTGGCGCAATGGTCGGCGTTATCCCGTTTTCAGCGTTATGCGCTGGCCAAATTAGCGCGCAAACCCAAGCCCAATCACGACTTCGTGCCGGCGTTGCGGGAGTTCGGCCTGGCCTCCTGAACGCCGCAGCGCGCCGCCCTTGCTTTATTGGGGCGGCAGCGGACGCGGCCGTCGGTCGTCGCCGGTGGCGACAAAGGTCAGCGTGGCCTCGGTGACGCGGACCACGTTGTTCGGGGCGTGCATGCGCTGCGCGAAAACCTCGACATCGATCGTCATCGAGGTGCGACCGGTCCGGACCACGTCGGCATAGAAGCTGAGTAGATCGCCGACAAAGACCGGTTGCTTGAAGACGAAGGAATTGACGGCGACAGTGACGACGCGCCCATTGGCGCGCCGTGCGGCCACCAGCGAGGCGGCGATATCGACATGCGACATGATCCAGCCGCCGAAGACGTCGCCATAGATATTGGCGTCCGATGGCCGGGCCATCACGCGCAGCGTCGGTTGGCTCGTGGCACGGTGCGGCGGAAAGCCCTCCGTCTCATCGCTGCCCGCATGCGGCACGGTGGCGGGGTTGCCGGAAGACCCCGTGACGGGCGGCGTACCGTGGGCATCGCCCGGGCCGGCGTCGGGCGCGGCATTGAATTGTTCGGTCATCGTGTGGTCTGAATGGAAAGCCGTTCTGTAAGATGCGGGCTGTCGATGCAAATGACGGACCGCCCGCTATTGTAAGTCCGCCGCGATTTCCCCTCCGATTCCCGCTTTTTTCTCGCCTCGCTTACGTTCCATGCGCCGTTCCGCTTCCTATCCGACCGATGCCGCGCCCGCCGTGAATGCGCCCCAACGGGATGTCCAGACCTTGAAGGCGCTGTTGCCCTATCTGTCGGGGTTTTCCGTGCGCATCACGCTGGCCCTCAGCTGCCTGATCCTGGCCAAGGTGGCGAACCTCGGCGTGCCGCTGCTGTTGAAAATGATCGTCGATCGACTCTCCGCGTCGCATACGCTGGTGGCCGCCGGGCAACAAGCCCATTCGCCGATGATCATCCTTGCCGGCGGCATTGGCATCCTGGTGCTCGCTTACGCGGTGGTGCGTCTCTCCACCTCGCTCTTTACCGAATTGCGCGAGTTGTTGTTCGCCCGCGTCACCGAACAGGTGGTGCGCGATATCGCCTTGCAGGTGTTCCGGCATCTGCACGGCTTGTCGCTGCGTTTCCATTTGGATCGGCAGACCGGCGGCATGACGCGAGATATCGATCGCGGCACGCGCGGCATTCAGCAGGTGCTGCAGTATTCGCTGTACAGCATCCTGCCGACCTTGATCGAAATCACGCTGGTCATCGTCATCTTCATCACGCGTTACGAGGTCTACTACGCGCTGGTGACGATTCTTGCACTGCTCGCCTACGTCGCGTTCACGGTCAAGGTCAGCGCCTGGCGCACGGCCTTGCGTCGCTCGGTCAACGAGTTCGAATCGCAGGCCAGCACGCGGGCCATCGATTCGCTGCTGAATTACGAGACGGTGAAGTATTTCGGCAACGAGGCCTTCGAGGCCGATCGCTACGATACCTATCTTCGGCGCTACCGTGCCGCGGCGGTCAAATCGCAGAAGACCCTATCGATGCTGAACTTCGGGCAGCAGGTGATCATCTCGGTCGGCCTGGTGCTGATTCTGTGGCACGCCACCACCCAGGTGATGGCCGGGCGCCAGACCTTGGGCGATCTGGTGCTGATCAACACCTTCATGCTGCAGTTATATGTCCCGCTGAACTTCCTCGGCGTGATCTATCGGGAGTTGAAGCAGGCGCTGGCGGATATGGACCGGATGTTCACGCTGACCGGCGAGCAGCGTGAAGTCGCCGATGCGCCGAATGCGCCAGCGCTGGCCTTGCACGGCCCATTGGGCGCCACCGTCGTCTTCGACCATGTGCGATTCGCCTATCAAGCCGATCGCACCATCCTGCACGATGTGGACTTCACCGTGCCGGCGGGAACCACCACGGCGATCGTCGGACATAGCGGTTCCGGCAAGTCGACGTTGGCGCGACTGTTGTTCCGCTTTTACGATGCCGAGGTCGGCAGCCGTATCACCGTGGACGGCCAGGATATCCGCTCGGTCCGCCAACAGTCGCTGCGCGCGGCGATCGGCATCGTGCCGCAGGACACCGTGCTGTTCAACGATACGATCTACTACAACATCGCCTATGGTCGCCCGGACGCCAGCCGCGAAGAAGTGTTCGCCGCGGCGCGCGATGCGCAGATCCATGCGTTCATCGAAAGCCTGCCCAAGGGGTACGATACGCCGGTAGGAGAGCGGGGACTGAAGCTGTCGGGCGGAGAGAAGCAGCGGGTCGCGATCGCTCGGACGCTACTGAAAAATCCGCCGATCCTGATTCTCGACGAAGCGACGTCGGCGCTCGATTCCCGTGCGGAACGTGCGATCCAGCAGGCGCTGGACCGAGTGGCGCGCGGCAGGACGACGCTGGTGATCGCCCACCGCCTGTCTACCGTGGTGAATGCGCAGCAGATCCTCGTGATGGATGCGGGCCGCGTGGTCGAGCGCGGCACGCATGCGAGCTTGCTGGCGGCAAACGGACCGTATGCCGAGATGTGGCGCCTGCAATCGCACGATGAACTCGAATGACGTGGCACCGGACTGACACGCGATGGAAACCAAATGGCTCGAGGACTTTATCTCGCTGGCGGAAACCCGCAGCTTCAGCCGCTCGGCGGCGCTGCGGCATGTGACGCAACCGGCGTTCTCGCGGCGCATCCAGGCCTTGGAAGCCTGGCTGGGCGCGGAACTGATCGATCGTTCCGGCTATCCCACGCGCCTCACGCAAGCCGGCAATATCTTTCATGCGCAGGCGCTGGCGCTGCTTAATCAGGCACGTGAGGCGCGCACGCTGCTCCGAGGGCAGGGCGTGATGAGCGCCACCACCTTGGACTTCGCGGTCCCGCATACGCTGTCGCTGACGTTTTTTCCGCAATGGATCCGCCGTATCGATGCCTTGCTCGCGCGCCATCCGACGCCGACGCCAGCGTCGACCGAGGCGAATGGGGCGGGGCGGCGGCCGTCCGGTCCGCTGCATGCGCGTTTGCGGGCGTTGAACGTGCATGACGCAGTGCTGACGCTGACGGAAGGGGGCTGTGATCTGATCATGGGCTATCACCATCCGAGTCATCCGGTGGCCCTCGATCCGCGCCGCTATGCGCAATTGACGCTGGGCCAGGAAACGATCGGCCCGTTCTGCGCGCCACGCTCGCCTGCGCAGGCGGCGACCCCGCGATTTACGCTGCCGGGCAAAATAGAGGCGCCGGTTCCTTATCTGGCCTATGCGCCTGACGCATACCTCGGCCGGATGACCGAAGTGCTGCTGTCGCGCGCCACGCAGCCTTTGTATCTGGATCGGATCTATGAGACCGATATGGCGGAAGGCCTGAAAGTGATGGCGATTGCCGGCCATGGCATCGCCTTTTTGCCGGCGAGTGCGGCCGCGGATGCGCTGACGGACGGTCGCCTCGTCCCGCTCGACGACATTCCCGGTAGCAGCGAGACGGCGGGACCGTGGACGCTCACGATGGAAATTCGGCTCTATCGCGACACGCTGGCCGATGTCGACGGGCAACGTCGGGCATTGCGCGACGCCGTCTGGGACGCCGCACAAACCCTGCTCGACGAGCCGGAAAATCTCTGATCGCGCGACGCGATCGGCTTGGCCTCGTATCGGCGGTTTTTCGCGCAAGGGGTGCATTTACCGATTTTTACGCCAACGTTAGGCGGATTTGTCGTAATGATCAGTGACGATAGAGAGGGTATGTCGTGCCGACGTGGCGCTGTAGAAGCTTGTTTTGTAATGCTTTTCAGAGGTTATGCAAAAAATGCATGGATAGATGACGCTTCGGCATTTGCAACGGCTTTTCGGCAGTCATAGAGTGCAATTCATCATCTACTTAAGCGGAGCAGCCGCCATGTCAGAAGGTCATCGCACCCCCTCGTATCTGAGCGCGGAAAACTTGGGTCCCTGGGGCAGTTATCTCGAACAGGTCGATCGTGTCACGCCCTATCTGGGCACATTGAGCCGCTGGGTCGAGACGCTGAAGCGACCTAAGCGCATCATGATCGTCGATGTGCCGATCGAACTCGACAATGGCACCATTGCCCACTTCGAGGGCTACCGCGTCCAGCACAATGTGTCGCGCGGACCGGGCAAGGGCGGCGTGCGGTTCCACCAGGACGTGACGCTGAGCGAAGTGATGTCGCTGGCGGCCTGGATGTCGGTCAAGAACGCCACCGTCAACGTGCCGTATGGCGGCGCGAAGGGCGGTATCCGCGTGGACCCGCGCAATCTCTCGCGTGGCGAACTGGAGCGCATGACGCGCCGCTACACCAGCGAAATCAACAATATCATCGGACCGAATACCGATATCCCCGCGCCGGACGTGAACACGAACGAGCAGATCATGGCGTGGATGATGGACACGTACTCGGTCAACCAGGGTCATACGGCAACCGGCGTCGTCACCGGCAAGCCGATTTCCCTGGGCGGCAGTCTGGGACGTCGCGATGCGACGGGGCGCGGCGTCTTCGTCGTCGCCGGCGAAGCCGCTGCCAAGATCGGGCTGAATCTGGCCGGCGCGCGCGTGGCGGTGCAGGGCTTCGGTAACGTCGGTGGCGTGGCGGCGCGGCTGTTCCAGGATGCCGGCGCAAAAATCATTGCGGTACAGGATCACACCGGCACGCTGTATGCGCCGAATGGTCTCGACGCACGGGCCCTGGCCGCGCATGTCGAGCAACATCGCGGCGTCGCAGGCTTTGCCGAAGCGGCGGGTGCCGCTGCCGGTATCGAAGTGCTGCGGGAGCGCGACGCGTTCTGGCAGATCGAAACCGATATCCTGATTCCGGCGGCGCTCGAAGGACAGATCACCGAGCAGAATGCGCATCAGATCAAGACGCGCATCGTCGTCGAAGGCGCGAACGGCCCGACGACGCCCGCCGCCGACGACATCCTGCACGCGAACGGTGTGTTGGTCGTCCCGGACGTGGTTGCCAATGCCGGTGGTGTGACCGTCAGCTATTTCGAATGGGTGCAGGATTTCTCCAGTTTCTTCTGGGACGAAGACGAAATCAATCGGCGCCTGGAGCGCATCATGCGCGAGGCCTTTTCCGCCGTCTGGCAAGTATCGCAGGAGAAATCGGTCACGATGCGGACCGCCGCCTATATCGTTGCCTGCACCCGTATTCTGCAAGCACGCGAGATGCGCGGTCTGTATCCCTGATGCGATGTAGGCGAGCGTTTGCATGCGACGGTGCAATGCGGGACAGTGTTGCATGCGTGCTGCAACTTGCGCGGGCCAGCGTCTTGTTGAGATAGATCACGTAGATAGCCCGTGCGACCGAGAAACCCGGTCGCACGGGCTTTTTAATGCGCACGTCATACGGGTTTTTTAAGGTCGAACGTTGTGAACTCGTTGCGGGTGCAGGGCGTGTTGTTATATAAATGCAGTGCGTTCGTCAGGCAAAAGCAAGGCGACCATGTGCGAGGAGATGTTTCACAGCGCGCTGCAGACGCGGCAACGCTTGTCTACGAAGGCGAAACATCTATTCGCGAACAGCAGGATCGACACACCGCAAGGGGATCAGGACAATGAAAATCACGAAAATCGCGCTCGCAATGTGTGTTTTGGGCGTCATGACGGGAAGCGCTTTTGCGCAGTCTAGTGCCACGCTGGATAAGATCAAGAAGGACGGCATCATCACGGTGGGACACCGCGAGTCGTCGATTCCTTTCTCGTACTACGATGACAAGCAACAAGTCGTTGGCTACGCACAGGACTTCTCCAACGCGATCGTCGCGGAAGTGAAGAAGGAACTGAACCTGCCGAATCTGCAGGTCAAGATGATTCCGATCACATCGCAGAATCGGATCTCCCTGCTGCAAAACGGTACGATCGATTTCGAATGCGGTTCGACCACGAACAATCTCGACCGTCAGAAGCAGGTGGCCTTCTCGGATACGTTCTTCGTGATCGGTACGCGCCTGTTGACGGCCAAGGACTCGGGCGTCAAGGATTTCGCCGACCTGAAGGGCAAGAACGTCGTGACGACGGCCGGTACGACGTCTGAAGCATTGCTGCGCAAGATGAACGCCGACCAGAACATGGGCATGCGTATCATCAGCGCCAAGGACCATGGCGATTCCTTCCTGACGCTGGAAACGGGCCGTGCGGTCGCGTTCATGATGGATGACGCGCTGCTCGCGGGTGAACGTGCGAAGGCGAAGAAGCCGGACAACTGGGTCATCGTCGGCAAGCCGCAGTCGAACGAAGCATACGGTTGCATGGTCCGCAAGGATGATGCAGGCTTCAAGGCATTGACCGACAAGGTCGTGGCGAAGGCCGAAACCGATGGCGAAGCAATGAAGTGGTATCACAACTGGTTCGAACAACCGATCCCGCCGAAGGGCTTGAACCTGAATTTCGCGTTGAGCGACGATATGAAGACCCTGTTCAAGGCACCGAACGACAAGGCATTCCAATAAATTGTTTTTGCCAGCGTTGCAGGCAGCTTACACTCGTGTAAAGTTCCGCTTGCGGTGACTGGCAGCAATTCGGAAAATTCGCATCCATTGTGACCGTGTTCTGACGGACTGGATCAAGGACAATGGAAGGGCCCGCGCGCTGCGGGCTTTTTGTTATGTATCACGCGCGTCTATCTTGCTGTATGTGTACGATTTGCGTTAGCAAACCGGTTTTTTCTTGTTCTGGAGTTCACCATGGCTTATCACTGGAACTGGGGCGTCCTGACGAGCCCGGTTTCCACCGGCGAGCCCACCACCTACCTCGGGTGGATGCTGTCGGGATTGGCAGTCACCGTGGAGCTGTCGATCGCGGCATGGATCGTGGCGCTGATCTGCGGGTCGTTTTTCGGCGTGTTGCGGACCGTCCAGGGCAGATGGCTTCCTGCCATTGGCACGATCTACGTGGCGGTGTTTCGTAACATCCCATTGATCGTTCAATTTTTTATCTGGTATCTGGTCATTCCGGAACTGTTGCCGAAGGCATGGGGTGATTGGTTCAAACAGTTGGATCCCACCGTCCAGTTTTTCTCCTCCAGCATCATCTGCCTCGGGCTTTTTACCGGAGCGCGGGTGTGCGAACAGGTGCGTTCCGGCATCCAGGCCTTGCCGCGCGGCCAACGTAATGCCGCCTACGCCTTGGGCCTGACGCAGCCGCAGGCTTATCGCCATGTGCTGCTGCCGGTGGCATTCCGGATTATCGTGCCGCCATTGACGTCCGAATTCTTGAACATCTTCAAGAACTCCGCCGTGGCATCGACGATCGGTCTTCTTGAGTTGTCGGCGCAGGCTCGTCAACTTGTCGATTACACGGCGCAGCCGTACGAGTCGTTCATCGTCGTGACGTTCGCGTATTTCCTGATCAATATGATCGTGATGTCGTTCATGCGCTGGATCGAAAAGCGCACGCGGCTGCCTGGCTATCTGGGAGGCAAGTGATGCATCACGAATTCGATTGGTCTTCGATTCCGGCGTCGTTCAATACGCTATGGCATGGCGCCATCGTGACGTTCGAGATCACCGTGTGTGCCATTGTCATCGGCATCCTTTGGGGGACGGTTCTCGCGCTGCTGCGACTGTCGCCGGTGAAGCCCTTGGCGTGGTTCGCGACGATCTACGTCACCTTGTTCCGCTCCATCCCGCTGCTGATGGTGCTGTTGTGGTTCTTCCTGTTGGTGCCGCAACTGTTGCAGTCGTTCTTCGGTCTGTCGCCGTCGGTCGATATCCGCTTCGTCTCGGCCTTGACCGCGTTCTCCTTGTTCGAGGCCGCGTATTATTCCGAGATTATCCGGGCCGGCGTGCAGAGCGTGGCGCGAGGACAGGTGCAGGCTTCTTCGGCGCTCGGGCTGACGTACACGCAATCGATGCGCTATGTGGTGTTGCCGCAAGCCTTCCGTGCGATGGTGCCGTTGTTGCTGACGCAGGGGATCGTGTTGTTCCAGGATACGTCGTTGGTGTACGTGATCGGCCTGGCCGATTTCTTCCGTACCTCCACCAATATTGGCGACCGCGACGGTACGATGGTCGAAATGGTATTGTTTGCTGGCGCATGCTACTTCGTGGTTTCGGTAATCGCGTCGACGCTCGTCAAACGGATGCAAAAAGGGGTGAGCAGATGATCGTAATGAAGGACGTGTCGAAGTGGTATGGTCAGTTTCAAGTGCTGACCGACTGCACGACGGAAGTGAAGAAAGGGGAAGTGGTGGTGGTGTGCGGTCCGTCCGGTTCCGGCAAGTCCACACTGATCAAGACCGTCAATGGCCTGGAGCCGATTCAAAAGGGCGAGATCCTGATCGATGGCGTATCGGTGACGGACAAAAAGACCAACCTGTCGAAGCTGCGCGCGCGCGTGGGCATGGTGTTCCAACACTTCGAGTTGTTTCCGCATCTGTCGATCACGCAGAATCTGACGCTCGCGCAGATGAAAGTGCTTGGCCGAGGCAAGGACGAATCGACGCAGAAAGCGCTGAAGCTGCTGGACCGTGTGGGCCTGCGATCGCATGCGGATAAGTTTCCGGGACAGATGTCCGGCGGTCAGCAGCAGCGCGTGGCGATTGCGCGCGCATTGTGCATGGACCCGATCGCGATGTTGTTCGACGAACCGACGTCGGCGCTCGATCCTGAAATGATCAATGAAGTGCTCGACGTGATGGTCGAGCTGGCGCAGGAAGGCATGACGATGATGTGCGTGACCCACGAAATGGGTTTCGCGCGCAAGGTCGCGCATCGCGTCATCTTCATGGATCGGGGGTTGATCGTCGAGGACGACCGTAAGGAAGCGTTCTTCGACAGTCCGAAGTCGGATCGCGCCAAGGACTTCCTGGCGAAGATCCTGCACTGACACGACCTTAAGACAGCGCGGCAGAGGGGGCCGCGAGCAGGGCAAGGCCAAGCGCCGAACCCTACTCGCGGCCCTTTGTCTTTATCTGCCTCAGTAGCAGAAGCGGGAACATTGCGAGGCGCCGACAAGCGCGCCGCCGACGACCGCACCGGTCAGGAAGGTCTGGAAATTCGTGGCACATCCCTGTGTGCCGAGCGCCGCAACGACGCCGATGATCAACGCGAGCTTACGCATGATATGTCCTATATCAAGTGTGGGCTGGGGACAGCGTGCCGCGATCCGATGTCTTGTTTTACAGCAACAGCGAAACGATCCCGCCTACTGTCAGGGCTGCGCCCACCCATTTGCCGGCCGAATACCAATGGTCGGAATTCTTCTGTGCTTCTTCCGGACTCTGCAGTCCCAGTGCCCCGTAGGCGAGGGATTTCACGGCGGAGGCGTCCTTGGCATCCGCGGCGGCATCCGCTGCCTTTTTTTCCTCGGCGACCGCGGCATCGTTTTCCGACTTGACGCCGACGGTCGTGCCGGTCGCCTTGTCGGCTGCCTTCGATCCGCTTGCCGTCTCGGCCGCCTTGCGCTGTTGGTCCGACTCGTGTGCCGCCTTGGCTGCCGACGACAGCGACACCTTGCTACTGGCAGGCGCGGCATGATGCGACGGCGCGGCAGAAGACGACGCCGCTTTCGCGTCGACGTCCTTGCGTTTGCCGGCCGCCACGCTCGCCGTGGTGGCGGCGGTGGAAGAGGCGTTCGTCACATCCATGACAGCGTCCTGTGCGGTAACAAGAAAAAATGTCGGGCTGCCGGGGCGCTCGACGCGCATGCCCGGCAACGCCGGCGCGCATGATGAAGATAACGGCCGGGCGAAGGAGGATCTTGAGGGAAAAAATGTAAATGCGGGAAAAAGTCTTATCGATTCGAAGACTTAGCGGCGTCGATGTGGCCGCGGCGCGACGATTGATCGGCGGCGGCGACGCGCAGGCAGGCGTCGACCGCATCCGCCTTTTTCAGGGGGTCAGTACCGGGTGAAACGGCGTCGTGCTCGGGAAGGTCAACGCGGCGCGCGGGAGCGCTGCGGCTTCGGACGGATAGCGCTCGCGTGGGCGTGCCGCTACGGCCAAAACCGCTTCGGGGACGGCCAGCCGGCGCGACGCGATGCGCTCACCGTTGCGGAATAGAAAGAGGTCACCCGGGGCGAACGCTGTCCACACTTCGTTGTCCGTCAGCGGCAGTGTGCCGATGACGGTGACGCGATCTTCCGGCGTGGTGTATTGCGCGAAATCGATCGACATGTCCTCGTCCACCAGATGGGCGGTCGAGAAAGGCCATTGCCGAGTGAGGTATTGCAGATGCGTCGAACAATGCGCAAACATCGCCTGGCCGTTCGACATCAGGAAATTGAAGGTGCCGTGCTGACTGATGCGCGCGGTGATCTCGGCCACCGCATCGAATAGTTCGTCGAGCGGCGGCTGCTCGCTCGGGAAACGCTGGCGCAGGCCTTCGAGCATTTCACAGAAAGCCAGCTCGCTATCAGTGCTGCCCACCGGCTGAAAGAAGCCCGTCAAATCGGGTGAGTACTGCTTCAGATCGCCGTTGTGCGCGAAAATCCAATGCCGTCCCCACAGCTCGCGCATGAAGGGGTGGCAGTTTTCGAGCAAGGGCGCGCCCTGCGTGGCCTTGCGAATATGCGCGATGGTGTTCTTTGATTTGATCGGATATCGCTTGACCAATTCGGCGACCGGCGACTGGCACGACGACTGGTTATCGATGAACAGCCGGCAGGCTTTTTCCTCGAAGAAAGCGATGCCCCAGCCATCTGCATGGTGGTCCGTGATGCCGCCACGCGCAGCAAAGCCGGTAAAGGAGAAGCGGACATCGGTGGGTGTCGCGCAATTCAGACCCAAAAGCTCACACATAAGGCTGGCGGCTCCCTGGGCCGCGGCAATCTAATAAGCGCGGTCCATGGCGCATGGACCCGGTCGGACGCCATCGAGCGTCGGTGCGAACTGCCCGTCGCAGGTGGACGTCGGTACAATAGACGCGTTTCTGCATGGCGTGATGCACAAACAGACGACGCGCCAAGCATAGCATTGCGACGTTTGTCTTAAAAGTTCCCAGAAAAGTCATTTTGGCTGTCACAGCCGAAGTGCGGCGACCGGGCAACACCGTGTGCCGCGCCTGCCGACGGGGATGTCCCACGCCGCCCCGACCGATTAGACTCTCCCGCAGTTTGCATTCTTCTTTTATCGACGCCATCATGACCTCTGCCGTTTCCGCAGCTGCCTCCGCTTCCCCGTCTGTGTCCGCCGCGCCTGGCGCGACGTTGGAATCCTTGACGATCGTTCGTCCCGACGACTGGCATCTGCACGTGCGTGACGGCGTGATGCTGGCCGAAGTGCTGCCGCATACCGCGCGGCAATTCGGTCGCGCGATCATCATGCCGAATCTGCGGCCGCCGGTGACGACCACGGCCCTGGCGCAGGCCTATCGCGAGCGGATCGTCGCGGCCTTGCCGGCCGGCGCCGCGTTCACGCCGCTGATGACGCTGTATCTGACCGACAACACGCCGCCCGAAGAGATTCGCCGCGCGCGCGACAGCGGCATCGTCCATGCGCTGAAGCTGTATCCGGCCGGCGCGACGACGAATTCGGATGCGGGCGTCACCGATCTCGCGAAGTGCGGCAAAACGCTGGATGCGATGCAGGAAGCCGGTTTGCCATTGCTCGTGCACGGCGAGGTGACGCATGCGGACATCGATCTGTTCGACCGCGAGCGCGTCTTCATCGACGAGGTGATGATTCCGCTGCGCAAGCGCCATCCTGCGTTGAAGGTGGTGTTCGAGCACATCACGACGCGCGAGGCTGCGGACTATGTGCTGGAGGCGGATGCATTGCCGGGGACGCTGGCCGCGACCATCACGCCGCAGCATTTGTTGTACAACCGCAACGCCATTTTCACAGGCGGTGTCCGTCCGCATTATTACTGCCTGCCGGTATTGAAGCGGGAGACGCATCGCGTGGCGCTGGTGGCCGCGGCGACGTCGGGCAATGCGCGTTTCTTCCTCGGCACCGACAGCGCGCCTCACCAGCAGGACACGAAGGAAAACGCCTGCGGCTGTGCCGGGTGCTTTACGGCACCGCATGCGATGGAGCTGTATGCCGAAGCGTTCGAGCAGGCGGGCGCGCTGGACAAGCTGGAAGCGTTCGCCAGCTTCAACGGCCCCGATTTCTACAACTTGCCGCGCAACACCGACACGGTGACGCTGCGTCGGGAATCGTGGACGCTGCCGGCTGTCTATGGCAGCGATCAGAGTGCGGTAGTGCCGCTGCGCGCTGGCGAAGTGTTGCGTTGGAAGCTGGTCTGATCGGCGCGCGTGCTACACTCCGCTTCGCAAAGTGTTCCAGACAGCCGCCGCCTGCGTTGTCTCTCATCGTCACACGTTGACGGGGAAAGGGGGCAGGGGGAGGAAAGTCCGGACTCCACAGGGCAGGGTGATGGCTAACGGCCATCCGTGGCGACACGCGGAACAGGGCAACAGAGAACAGACCGCCGATGGCCGTGGCGCGCTCGCGCGACACGGATCAGGTAAGGGTGAAACGGTGCGGTAAGAGCGCACCGCGGCTGGGGCGACCCAGACGGCACGGTAACCTCCACCCGGAGCAATTCCAAATAGGCAGGCACGTCATCGGTAACGGTGTCACGACGGGGCCCCCGTCGGTCTGCGGGTAGGGAGCTCGAGCGTACCAGCAATGGTGCGTCTAGATGAATGGCTGTCGCGCACTTCGCGGTGCGAACAGAATCCGGCTTATCGGGACACTTTGCCCTTTTTTCAGCGCCCCGCCATCCGAAAGGATGCGCGGGGCGTTTTTCATCTTGCCGCGGCGTGGCACGATCCGCGCCACGCCGCGCCGATCGGACCGATCAGGCTGCCGCGCTATCGACGATGTCGAACGAATGGCTCAGCTCGGCGGTCTTGCCGAGCATGACCGACGCCGAACAATACTTGTCATGCGACAGGTTGATCGCGCGCTCGACCTTCAACGGGTCGAGGTTGCGGCCGCTCACCGTGAAATGAAAATGGATCTTCGTGAAGATCTTCGGATCTTCACTGGCGCGCTCGGCGGTCAGCTTGACGCTGCAATCGTGGATGTCCTGGCGGCTTTTCTTCAGGATCATCACGACATCGTAGGCCGTGCAGCCGCCGGTTCCCACCAACAGCATTTCCATCGGCCGCGGCGACAGGTTACGGCCACCGCCTTCCGGTGCGCCGTCCATCGTCACCAAGTGTCCGCTACCGGTTTCGGCCGCGAACGCCATGCCCTCGGGCCCCATCCAACTGATCTTGCATTCCATCTTGGCTTCACTCCTCTGAGACGCGCATTCTACCCCCGGAGAAATCATAGCTTGCTCACGGCATATGATTGCCCCCCTAAACGTCAGGGGAAAGTGCTTGTTCTATCTGGGTTTATGACGATCGAGAGACCGAAATGCTGCAAATCAATGAATTTGCGGCAATCTCGTTCATTCGTTTCAGTGTCGCATTTTTCGCAATGCGAAAGACGTTTTCATATGACGAACGGCTCCTTGCGATAGGTGAGAAGGGCGTCTATAGTGAATCGAACAGGCACGCGTCCTGCGACAGTCCCGCTTGTATGGCCGTCATCACGCGTCGCGTTATCGCTTTTCCCTGTCTCCTCCATCCGCTGCAGACGAATGTCGCGTGGGTGGATTTGCCCGGAGGGCTCCCTTCCGGGCATTTTTTTGCGCGGTCAACTGAGACTGTTTCTACCGATCTCATATCTTTCGCGTCGCGTCCGCGCCCGACATGCCGCGGGACGTCCTGCCGACCACGGTCGCGCGAAACCCACGACGCTGGGCTCTCGTTTGCCGCGGCGCTCTTCCTTTTGCCAAAAGTGCGCTATACTCGCAGGCTCTCCCGATAAAAGCTCGTCGGGAAGGACGGTTGCAAGACCGGGCAAGTCATGCCGACCACGCCGATTGGACAATCGTTTTTCGATCGTGCGGCGTGGAACGAAGGCATCACCGCTGCAGGCGCAGGGAAACGGAGGAGGGCGGGGCCGATCGGCCGGGTCATCCAATAAGAGTTCCGCACGCCTTAAGCGGTGCCGTAAGGGCGCTTTTTTTTATTTGGATCAGTCATGAAGACATTTTCTGCAAAGGCCGAAACGGCCACGCACGAATGGTACGTGATTGACGCGACGGATAAGGTTCTCGGCCGTGTCGCCAGCGAAGTGGCACGCCGCTTGCGCGGTAAGCACAAGCCTGAATTTACTCCTCACGTCGATACCGGCGATTTCATCATTATCGTCAACGCCAGCAAGTTGAAGGTTACCGGCAAGAAGACGACGGACAAGAAGTACTTCCGTCACACCGGTTACCCGGGCGGCATCTACGAGACGACGTTCGGCAAGATGCAAGAACGTTTCCCGGGCCGCGCGCTGGAAAAGGCGGTGAAGGGTATGCTCCCGAAGGGTCCGCTCGGTTACGCGATGATCAAGAAGCTCAAGGTCTACGCCGAGGGTACGCATCCGCATTCGGCGCAACAGCCGAAGGCGCTCGAGATCTAAGGAGCCTATACCGTGATCGGAAATTGGAATAACGGCACTGGCCGCCGCAAGAGCGCAGTTGCCCGTGTCTTCATCAAGTCGGGTTCGGGCAAGGTCGTTGTGAACGACAAGCCTATCAACGAATACTTCTCGCGTGAGACGTCGTTGATGGTCGTGCGCCAGCCGCTGGAACTGACGGGAAACCTCGAAAAGTTCGACATCAAGGTCAACGTCCATGGCGGCGGTGAAACGGGTCAAGCCGGCGCAGTGCGCCACGGCATCACCCGCGCACTGATCGACTATGACGCGACGTTGAAGCCGAGCCTGTCGGCTGCCGGTTTCGTGACGCGTGATGCACGTGAAGTCGAACGTAAGAAGGTTGGTCTGCGCAAGGCACGTCGCGCAAAGCAGTTCTCGAAGCGTTAATTCGTTTCAGGACCGCCGATATGGCGGCAGTTTCCTCGGATACGCGCCGCCTTATCATGCAAAACGCCGTTGGATGCCTTTGGCAGATCCAGCGGCGTTTTTGTTTTATGCTTGCGCGCTGTTGCTTTCCTGATGCGGCAAGTCCCTGTCGCTGGCAGGTGTACCAGTGCAATTCGCCGCGTTTCGCCACTTCGGACTAAAATCGGGGCTATGCACATGGCTCGCGCCACAGAACAAGCAGTATCCCCCTGGAGAGATCAATGAATGCTGTGACAGACACGCCGGTCGCTGAAGTGGCCGTTGCCCCCGCCCCGACGTTCCTTGTCTTCACCGATTCGGCAGCTAGCAAGGTGAAGGAGCTGATCGACGAGGAAGGCAACCCGGATCTGAAGCTCCGCGTGTTCGTGCAAGGCGGCGGTTGCTCCGGCTTCCAGTACGGCTTCACGTTCGACGAGGAAGTGAACGAAGACGACACGGTCATGGATAAGAATGGCGTCCAGCTGCTGATCGATTCGATGAGCTACCAATACCTGGTGGGTGCCGAGATCGACTATAAAGACGATCTGACCGGCGCGCAGTTCGTGATCAAGAATCCGAACGCGACCACCACCTGCGGCTGTGGCTCCTCGTTCTCGGTCTAAGAACGGGGCGGAACCGTATCAGGCACAGGATGCACAAGCGTCTTCGTCTGGTCGATAAAGTAGCGCGGTATTGCGAATGGCCCGGACGCCGTAAAGGCGGATCGGGCCATTTGTGTTTGGTCGCCATCCCGCTCTGGAGTAGGTGCCGTTAGCGTGGATACAGCGCGCCCAGTACGCGAAGACCGCGCGCGCCGGTGACGGCGGGGAGATTGCCCGGGGCGCGTTGGCCGAATCGCGCCGCAAGCCAGGCAAAGGCCAATGCCTCCACATGTTCGACGTCCATGCCCAGTGCTTGCGTACTGACAACGTGCGCAACCGACGGGGCTTTCTCCCGTAGGGCGGTGCGCAAGGCGCGCATCAGTGTTTCGTTGTGCGCGCCGCCGCCGCACACATAGACCGCGTCGCAACCCGGTGCGTGAATCGCGATTTCCTCGGCGATGGTGCGTGCGGTCAATGCCGTCAATGTCGCTTGGATATCGGCGGCGTGCTCCGCTTTGTCGACAGCGTCGCCAATCCCCGCATCGCGCCATGCCTGCAATTTGCCGTCGAGCCAGGCGGTATTGAACAGGTCGCGACCGGTACTCTTCGGTGGTGATGCCGAAAAAAACGGTTCATCGAGCAACTGCTTCAGCAGGGTCTCATCGACGGTTCCTGCCGCGGCCAGTCGGCCGCCCTCATCGTAGGGGCGCCCGAGTGTGCGTTCCGCCCACGCGTCCAGCAAGGCGTTGCCGGGACCGCAGTCGAAGCCGTGCACCTCGTCCTTGCCGCGAAGGATCGACAGATTGCTGATGCCGCCGATATTGCAGATCACACGCGTCTGCCCCGGCGCGCCGAAAACGTCGGCGTGAAATGCCGGCACCAGCGGTGCGCCTTGGCCCCCAGCCGCCAGATCGCGGCTGCGGAAATCGGCGACTACATCGATGCCGGTCAGCTCGGCGAGTCGCGACGGGTCGTTCAGTTGACGCGTATAGCCTCGTTCAGGACGATGACGAATGGTCTGTCCATGGACGCCGATGGCGACAATGTCCGCAGCCTGAAGCGCCGTTTCCTGCAGCAATGCCGTGCAGCAGTCGGCATAGACAACGACGAGCGCCTGCGCGGCGAGGGCTTCTCGGTCGATTTCGTTGTCGCCGGGGGATTGCAAGGCGAACAAGGCGTCGCGTAACGGTGCCGGAAAGGGCAGGTGGACGTGCGCCAGAACCTCGGGTTGCGGTGCGAATGTCGCGAGTACCCCGTCTACGCCGTCCATGCTGGTACCGGACATCAGGCCGATGTAGTGGCGCGCCGGTGTTCCGGCGGAGGAGGGGGCTGAGGCGTTGGACATGAAATCGACGTCGGAGGAGCGGATCGGTCCATCGCACGGCGTCGGCGAACCGTGCGCACGATGAAACGGTCATTCTACCCGCTCGTCCGAGTCGCAAACGCGTCGGGGCGAGGATGCCCGGTTAGGGGGAGTGGCGTATCGTTGCTACAATACGGACTTTTCGGCGCTGCCGTATCGATACGGCATTCGCCCTGGCTCTCCAGTTACTCCCACGGTTTCGTATGAACGCTGATGCTCTTTCCCCTGCCAATGCGTCGTCCTCGCCGGACAGCGCCGCGTTGCCGTTGACGGCATCGGTGCTGGACACGCTTGCCGAAGTCAAACGCGGTTGCGACGAATTGCTCGTCGAGTCCGAGTTCGCGCAGAAGCTTGCGCGCGCCGAAAAGTCCGGCACGCCGCTGCGTATCAAGCTCGGCCTGGACCCGACTGCGCCCGACATCCATCTGGGGCACACCGTTGTGCTCAACAAGATGCGCAAGCTGCAGGATCTGGGCCATACGGTGATCTTCCTGATCGGCGGTTTCACGTCGCTGATCGGCGACCCTTCGGGGCGTAACAGCACGCGGCCGCCGTTGACGCAGGAGCAGATCGATACGAATGCGCATACCTACTTCGAGCAGGCAGCCCTGGTGCTGGATCGCGAGAAGACGGAAATGCGCAACAACACCGAATGGCTGGAGCCGCTGGGCGCCGCCGGCATGATCAAGCTGGCATCGCAATCCACGGTGGCGCGGATGTTGGAGCGCGAAGATTTCACGAAACGCTTCCATGGCGGCGTGGCGATTTCGATTCACGAGTTCCTATATCCGTTGCTGCAAGGCTATGACTCCGTCGCGCTGAAGTCCGATCTCGAACTCGGCGGTACCGATCAGCGCTTCAATCTGCTGATGGGGCGCGAGCTGCAAAAGGCGTACGGGCAGGAACCGCAGTGCGTGCTGACGATGCCCTTGCTGGAAGGCTTGGATGGCGTCGAGAAGATGTCGAAGTCGAAGCACAACTACATCGGCATCAGCGAGAAGCCGAACGATATGTTTGGCAAGCTGATGAGCATCTCCGATACGCTGATGTGGCGTTACTTCGAATTGTTGTCTTTTGAGTCGCTGGGCCGTATCGCTGGTTTCAAGGCGGAGACCGAGGCGGGCCGCAATCCACGCGACTTCAAGGTGCTGCTGGCGCAAGAAATCGTCACCCGTTTTCACAGCAAGCAGGCAGCGGAAGGGGCGTTGGAAGACTTCAACCACCGTGCGCGCGGCGGGGTGCCCGACGACATTCCCGAGGTCGCATTGAACGGTGCGCCGTTGGGTATCGCGGCGTTGCTGAAGCAGGCGGGCCTGGTGCCGTCGACGACGGAAGCAAACCGCAATATCGAGCAGGGTGGCGTCAAGGTGGACGGTACCGCCATCAGCGATCGCGCCCTGAAGCTCGACGCCGGGACCTACGTCGTGCAAGTGGGCAAGCGCCGTTTCGCGCGCGTCACGCTGTCGGCCTGAGTTGCCGATGATACGTGCAGCCGACGTTGCCGCCACGCAGGAAACCGTGCCTGCCGCCTTGGCGCCGACGATCGTTCTGCTGATACGGCATGGCGAAACGGCATGGAACGCGGTCAAGCGTATCCAAGGCCAGATCGATATTCCGCTGTCGGAGGTCGGACTGGCGCAGGCCGAGGCGCTCGCACGTCGCTGGACGGCTTCGATCGCGGGAGCAGCGGCCGATTCGACGCCCGATGGTGGCGATGCGGGCGGCCTGGCTGCGATAGCCGGCGCCCCTTTGATCGGCGAGGTTGGGTCGTCGGTGCCGCGCGATGCGTCGGCCTGGGTGGCGCCCTTGTCCGCGATCGTGAGCAGCGATCTGTCGCGCGCGATGCAGACGGCCGCGCCGTTGCTGCGGGTACTTGCTCCCGATGCGGCCGCAACCGATGTCGTGCAGGCAGTGGGGCTGCGTGAGCGCCTGTTCGGCGTGTTCGAGCGGCACGATAAAGCGGCGATCGCTCAGCGTTGGCCCGCGGCCTACGCACAATGGATTACGCACGATCCGGACTTCGCGCCCGAGAGCGGCGAGTCGATCCGGACACTGTCGCAACGGGTAGTGCAGACCTTGGGCGAACAGGCGCGTCGATATGCGGGGGGAACGATCGCCTGCGTGGCGCATGGCGGCGTACTCGATTGCGCGTTACGGTTTGCGCAGGGCGTGGCCCTCGATGCGCCGCGCCCGGGCGTTCTGTTGAACGCCAGCATCAATGCGCTGCGTTGGTATCCCGGCCAGACGCCGGCGGAAGATCGGGCCGAGGTGCTGGCGTGGGGCGATGTCGCCCACCTCGGCGATTTCGATGCGAAAGGCGTCGGCGACGATCGCGTCTAAGCGAATCAGTCGGCGTCGCCCTTGCCGGCCGCCACGCGTGCCCGCGCACGTTTCGATACCCCATTGGTCAGCGCCCAGCGCATGATTTTTCCCACGCCGTGTACACTGGGGCGCAGCGCCAGCCTGCGCGCCGCCGCATAGCGATCGAGTCCGAACATTTCCTGCGCCCAGGGCGGCAACAGGTCTGGCCCCGCGTGCAACAGCAGGCGCGCGGCCGGCCAGATCGCCTTGTTCGGCGCCGGCGCATGCATCAGCACCTGCAGCACTTCCTGCGTGCGTGCATCACATCGCAGCGTCGGACGCATCCGCGCGATATAGCTGTCGATCTCGGCGCGGTTGCGCGGCACGCCGCGGCCGCCGAGCATCTCGGTGACCAGCGCCGTTTCCGCGTAGTAGCGGTCCTGCTCCTCGCCGCTCAGCGCTGGATTGACGTAGACCATGTAGGCATGCAGAAAGCACGACATCTCCGCCACATGGACCCACGTCAGCAGATCCGGATCGTCGGCCGCATAGGGTCGACCGTCCGGTGCGACACCGGTAATACGGCGATGAATCGCCTTCACGCGCTCGATCATCATCAAGGCGTCGGCGCGGCTGCCGAAGGTAGTGGCGGCGATAAACGTCGCCGTTCGTCCCAGGCGGCCGTGGATATCCTGACGGAACGTGGAGTGATCCCAGACGCCCGCCAATGCCAAGGGGTGCAGCATCTGCAGCAGCAGGGCGGCAACGCCGCCCACCAGCATCGACGTGAAATCGGCATGGACGCGCCAGCAGACGCTGTCGGGCCCGTAGAGCCCGAGATCGCCGGGCGGTTGGCTGTAATCGATGCGCAGGCGGCTGTCCGTGGTGACACGGTTCACGCCCTGCACGATCCGTTGTTTCAGAAAATCGCCGGCGCCCATCGCGGCCCCTACGCCTGGGACGGCGCGGGAGGAGCCGGATCGGGCGTCGACGTCGTGCTGCCCGGCGCCGTCAGACCGAAGTGGCGATAGGCGAGCAGCGTCGCCATCCGACCCCGCGGCGTCCGTTGCACATAGCCCTGTTGGATCAGATAGGGTTCGATGACATCCTCGATCGTGTCCCGTTCCTCGCCGATGGCGGCTGCCAGATTATCCAGTCCGACCGGACCGCCGTCGAATTTCAGCAGGATGGCTTCCAGCAGCGTCCGGTCCATCAGGTCGAAGCCGACGGGGTCGATATCGAGCATCTTCAGTGCCGCGTCGGCGATCTCCGGGGTGATCTGGCCATCGGCTTTGACTTCGGCATAGTCGCGTACGCGACGCAGCAGTCGGTTCGCGATACGCGGCGTGCCGCGCGAACGCCGGGCGATTTCCATCGCCCCTTCCGGGCCGATCGCCGCGCCGACCAGGCCCGCCGACCGTTGCACGATGCGCGACAGTTCGTCGGCCGTATAAAACTCGAGTCGGGCGACGATGCCGAAGCGATCGCGCAAGGGATTCGTCAGCATGCCGGCACGGGTCGTCGCGCCCACCAGCGTGAACGGCTGCAGGTCGAGCTTGACGCTGCGCGCGCCCGGACCCTCGCCGATCATGATGTCGATCTGGTAATCCTCGAGCGCCGGATACAGGATTTCCTCGACCACCGGCGAGAGCCGATGGATTTCGTCGATGAAGAGCACATCGTTGGGTTCGAGGTTCGTCAGCAACGCGGCGAGGTCGCCGGCGCGTTCGAGCACCGGCCCCGACGTCTGTCGCAGATTGACGCCCATTTCGCGCGCGATGATGTGCGCGAGCGTGGTCTTGCCCAAACCCGGCGGCCCGAACAGCAGCACATGATCCAGTGCCTCGCTGCGGTTACGGGCGGCCTGGACGAAAATCTCCAACTGGCCGCGCACCTTCTGCTGCCCGACGTAGTCGTCGAGTTGCTTCGGACGCAATGCGCGTTCATACGCTTCTTCGCGCGCCGAGACCGGCGCGGCGGAGATCAGTCGGTCACCCGAGAGTTTGTCTGTTTCGATCATGCAGCCATTGTACCGCCCAACGTCAGGCCTTCGACAAAGTCTTCAGCGCCTGGCGGATGCCGTTTGACACGTCGATGTCGGGCGGCAGCAAGCGGATCGCGGCGGCCGATTCTTTTTCCGAGTAACCGAGGGCGAGCAGGGCCTGCAGCACGTCGCTTCCGGTGTCGCCGGCAGTGGGAACCGTGCTCGCGCCCTGACCCAAGGCACCCAGATCGGCGCCGAGTTTGCCCTTCAATTCGAGCAGCAGACGTTCGGCGGTCTTCTTGCCGATGCCGGGAACCTTGGTCAGGCGCGCGACTTCCTGCGCCGTCACCGCCTGCGCCAATTCGGCCACGCTCATCCCGGACAACACGGACAGGGCCATGCGCGCGCCGATGCCGCTGATCTTCAACAATTCACGGAAGGCGCCGCGCTCCTGCGCCGTCGCAAAGCCGAACAACAGGTGTGCATCTTCGCGCACGATCTGCTGTACCAGCAGCACCACCGGTTCGCCGAGGTGCGGCAGGTGATAGAAGGTGCTCATCGGCACCGAAATCTCATAACCGACGCCGGCACAGTCGACCAGGATGGAAGGGGGATTTTTTTCGAGCAGCTTGCCAGCGATACGACCGATCATGATCAGCGGAGAGAGGGGGAGGAAAGGGAGGCGCCGACTATCGCACGCCGCGCGATGTCACGATTCGATCAATCGGCCACGCCGGACGCGCATGCCGCGACGCGCCAGTTCAGGGGCCATCGTGCGCAATTGGCCAAGCACGTCGCCGGCATGGGCATGGCAAATCGCCACGCCCAACGCATCGGCGGCATCGGTGCCCGGCAGGCCGGACAGGCTCAACAGGCGCGCGACCATTTCCTGCACCTGTTCTTTCTTTGCGCGCCCGCTGCCCACCACGGCCTGCTTCAATTGCAAGGCCGTATATTCGGCCACCGGCAGATCGGCGGTCACCAGGCCGCAGATTGCGGCGCCGCGGGCCTGGCCGAGCAGCAGCGTCGATTGCGGATTCACATTGACGAAAACTTTCTCGATGGCGGCGCAGTCGGGTTTGAATTGCGCGACCAGCTCACGCACCCCCTCGAAGATAACCTTCAGGCGCGCGGGCAGATCGCCTTCGCCGCTGCGGATCACGCCGCTGCTGACATAGGTGAGGACATGCGCGCGCTGTTCGATGACGCCGAAGCCGGTGACGCGCAAGCCCGGATCGATACCGAGAATGCGGGTCGGCACGGCGGCTTGCGCCGTGCCGACAGGGACCGGCTGAAGCGCGCGAACCATCAGTGACGGAAGTGACGCGTGCCCGTCATCACCATCGCGACATTCTGCTCGTCTGCCGCTTCGATGACTTCACCGTCGCGCATCGAGCCACCCGGATGGATGACGCACGTCGCGCCGGCCTTCACGACCACATCCAGACCGTCGCGGAACGGGAAGAAGGCATCCGAGGCGACCGCCGAGCCTTGCAGCGTCAGACCGGCATTCGTTGCCTTGATTTCCGCGATGCGCGCCGAGTCGATGCGGCTCATCTGGCCCGCGCCAACGCCCAGCGTCTGACCGTTTGCGCAGAACACGATGGCGTTCGACTTGACGAACTTCGCGACGCGCCATGCGAACAGCAGATCGTCCATTTCCTTCGGCGTCGGATGACGCTTGGTGACCACCCGCAATTCATGCGGCAACACGTTGCGCGTGTCCGCCGATTGCACCAGCAAACCGCCGCCCACACGCTTCAGGTCGAGCGCATTATGCGAGGCGCTGTCCTTTGCCGGCAACGCAATTTCCAGCACGCGGACGTTTTGCTTGGCGGCCAGCAACGCTTTCGCGCCGGCGCTGAACGACGGCGCGATCAGCACTTCGACGAATTGCTTGCTGACGGCGGCGGCGGCCGCTTCGTCGACTTCCTTGTTGAAGGCGATGATGCCGCCGAACGCCGAGGTCGGGTCCGTCGAAAATGCCTTCTGATACGCGGCTTCGGGCGTTTCCGCGATGGCCACGCCGCACGGGTTCGCGTGCTTGACGATGACGCAGGCCGGCACGTCGAAGCTCTTCACGCATTCCCACGCGGCATCGGCATCGGCGATGTTGTTGAACGACAGTTCCTTGCCCTGCAACTGCGCATACGCCGCCAACGCGCCGGCCGGCGTCACCAGGTCGCGATAGAACGCGGCGCCTTGATGCGGGTTCTCACCGTAACGCAGGTCCTGCACCTTTTCGAACGACAGATTCAACGTGGCCGGATAGTCGTTGCGATCGCTGTGCTGCAGGTTGTCCTTCAGGCTGGTCAGGTAGTTCGTGATCGCGCCGTCATATTGCGCAGTGTGCGCGAAGACCTTCGTCGCCAGGCGGAAGTTCGTCGGATAGGCGACGGTGTTCTGATTGGCGCGCATCTCGTCCAGCACGACCGCATAGTCGGCCGGATCGACGATCACAGTGACGTCGCGGTGGTTCTTTGCCGCGGAACGCAGCATCGTCGGGCCGCCGATGTCGATGTTCTCGATCGCTTCTTCCAGCGTCGCATCGGACTTCGCGATCGTTTCGCGGAACGGGTAGAGATTCACGACCAGCAGATCGATCGTCGGGATCGCGTGCTGTTCCAGCGCGGCGACGTGCTCGGGCAGATCGCGACGGGCCAGGATGCCGCCGTGGATCTTCGGGTGCAGCGTTTTCACGCGGCCGTCGAGCATTTCAGGGAAGCCGGTGTAGTCGGCCACCTCGGTGCAGGCAATGCCTTCGGCGGCCAGCAACTTGGCGGTGCCGCCCGTCGACAGGATCGTGACGCCCAGATCGGCGAGTGAACGGGCAAAGTCGACGACGCCCGACTTGTCGGATACGGAAATGAGCGCTTGCTTGATCATGTCAAAAGAACGGCAAAGAAGAACAAAGGCGAAAGAAAGGACGTCACGAGAACGTCGAGCGTGAGACGGATGGTGCATGGCGCGATGACCCATCGACCGCCGTTTGCCGCCTGTCCGGACGATTCCCTAAGCGGACATCGTGGAGGGCGCGGCATCGATGGATGCCGGCTGCATCGCCTGCTTGTCGGCAGACCCTGCAGTCGGCTCGCCGGATCACTTGATCAGGCCGTGATCCTTCAGCTTCTTGCGCAAGGTATTGCGGTTGATGCCTAAGTATTCGGCGGCCAGGGACTGATTGCCGCTGGCGCGCTCGAGTACCACTTCCAGCATCGGTTTCTCGACGCAGGAAATGATCATTTCGTAGATCTCGTTCGGGTTCGATCCGTCGAGGTCCCGGAAGTATTCATCCAGGCTCTCGCGGACGCACCGCTCGATATTATGTCGGCTCATGCGGCAAGGGGTTGCGAATTGTCCGTATGGTCCGCATCGCGGCTGCCGTCGATGCCCGCCGAGGCGGCATCGTCCGGCGCGTCATATACGAGGCGGTCCGACAACAACTTCTGTTCTTCAAAAAACGCGTTGACCGCGGCCAATTGTTCGCGCGTAGTGTCCAGCGTATTCATCTGGTGGCGGAACGCGTTGGCGCCCTTGAGCACCTTCGTGTACCAGCCGATATGCTTGCGTGCGGTTCGGACGCCGGTGAATTCGCCGTAGAACGCATAGTGATCTTCCAGGTGCCGATTCATCACGGCCTGGATATCGTCGACGCGCGGCGGCGGCAGCACTTCGCCGGTTTCCAGATAATGCGCGATCTCGCGGAAGATCCAGGGCCGTCCCTGCGCCGCGCGGCCGATCATGACGGCATCGGCGCCGGTCACGCGCAACACGTGCGCCGCTTTTTGCGGCGAGTCGATATCGCCGTTGGCCACCACCGGGATGCCGATTGCCGCCTTGACCGCGGCGATCGTTTCGTACTCGGCGTCGCCGCGGTACAGATCGGCGCGCGTCCGGCCATGAATCGTCAGCATCGAAATGCCCGCCGCTTCCGCGATATGCGCAATCCGCAGCGCATTGCGGTTTTCCGGATTCCAGCCGGTGCGGATCTTCAACGTCACCGGCACGGCGTCGGGTCCGACGCCGACCGCGTTGACCACGGCCTCGACGATGCGTGCCACCAGCGCTTCGTTCTGCAACAGCGCGGAGCCGGCGGCGACGTTACAGACCTTCTTCGCCGGACAGCCCATATTGATGTCGATGATCTGCGCACCATTCGCGACATTATGTCGCGCTGCGTCGGCAAGCATCTGCGGATCGGCACCGGCGATCTGTACCGAGATCGGTTCCACTTCGCCCTGATGATTGGCCCGTCGTAATGTCTTCTCGCTTTTCCACAGCAAAGCGTTGGACGCAACCATCTCCGACACCGCATAGCCGGCGCCCAAATGCTTGCATAACTGACGGAATGGCCGATCCGTCACGCCAGCCATCGGCGCGACAAACAACGCATTACGGAGCGTATGCGATCCGAGTTGGGGTCCGGTAGGAAACATGCGATCGGGGCCGATGGGCGGCAAATCAAGGCGGGGACTGAGTGTGGCCGTGTCAGGCACGGCTGCAGTGCCGCCAAAGCGCAAACGCGTATTGTATCGCAAGCGCTGCGCGCGCCGTTAAGAAGCTGCACACAAACGACGCAATCGTGCTGCGGTGCAGCGTCCCGCCGCGATCACTCGCCTCCCGCGCCTCCCGTGCGCTTAGCGACGCTGGCCGAACATCATCTGACGGGCGAGCCAGGTTTTGGCACCAGGCAGGCAATCGAGCGCTGCCAGGGCGACGCCGCGCAGATGCGCCAGCGGCGGGAAGGGGTGGGTGAAGCCGCGGGCCAGCGCATCGGTCAGGCCGATCGTGATGCGTCGATCCCACTGCCGACTTGCGGCAAACGCCTGCAATGCCGCTGGCGTCGTACCGTGCCGGCCGATCGCCAATGCCAATGCCTGCGCGTCGCGAACGCCCAGGTTCAGGCCTTGGCCCGCGACTGGATGCAGCGTCTGCGCCGCATTGCCGATCGTCGCGATGCGGCCGTCGGCCAGTAAGTCGGTGGCACGAAGGCGCAGGTCGAAGGTGGCGCGGCCGCTGATACCGATGAACTGCCCAAGACGGTCACCGAAGGTGCCGTGCAGTTCCGCAAGAAAGGCCGCATCGTCCATTGCCATGCGGGCGGCCGCCTGTTCCGGCGATTGACACCACACCAAGGCGTAATCGGCCGGTGCCGCCGCCGTGGGCGCACCGGCAGCCGTCGCGGGGCCGTCGAATGCTCCGGACTCGGCGAGCGGCAGCAGTGCCAACGGCCCTTCATCGGTGAAACGCTCCCACGCCACCCGAGGTTGCGGGGCGCTGGTCCGTACCGCCCCGACGATGGCCGTCTGCGCATAGTCGCGCGTCCGATCCGTCGTGCTGTCCGCCGCGTGATCCGGACGCGTGGGCGTGACCCGACCCCCTTCCGCGTGCACGACCAGGCGGGCGCGCAGCGTCGTCGGGAAGCGCGTGGCCGTAGAATCCGATGCGGCCGCCGCCCCGCCGCGCTTGTTCGCCTCGGCTGGGCTGGCCGGCATCAGCGTCAAGGAAACGCCGTCGGCGTCCTGCACGATCGCGGTCGCCGTGCATCGTTCATACAGCGTCAAGGCTGCGTGCTTCGTTTGCGCGCTGCCGCCGCTGCCACCCATGTCGCCGATGCTGACGTCGGCTTGATTGCGCCGCGCGGCCAGGCGCAGGACGCCGTCCCGCAGCGCGCCGGCAATCGCACCATAGCGCACGACGTAGCCCAGCGCGGGCAAGCGATGCGCGTCGTGGCGGATCAGCGCGCGACCCAGATAGCCGCGCTGCGAGACATGGATCGTTTCGATCGGTGTGGCCTGTTCGGGCCAGCCCAGCGGCGCCAGCAAGGCCTGGCTCCCATGCGACAGCGCGAGCACGCGCGGGTCCCGGTCGGCGGCCGCGCGCGTGCGCGAATCGATCAAGGTCAGCGACAGTCCGGCCGTGGCGCTGTGCCGGGCCAGCGCACCGGCCAGCGCCAGGCCGACCGGGCCCGCGCCGATAATGACGATATCGACGGACGGAATCGTCGCCGCCTGCGCGACGGGAGACATCGACGCGACGTCAGGCGGAAGGGAGGCCAAATCGGCGTCGAGGTGCTGCGGATTCATGCAATTGGGCGGTTAGGGTTCCGGACAGGGCGTCCGGACACGGGGCACTCGGCGAGGCAAACTGCGGGCGGGCTCATGTACCGCGCATCAGCGCTTCGATCTCGTCGGCGGACACCGGCACGTCGCGCGTCAGCAGCGTGCAGCCACTGTCGGTCACGACCGCATTGTCCTCGATGCGGATGCCGATGTCCCAGTATTCGGGCGGTACATCGTCGGCGCGTCGCACGTACAGGCCCGGCTCGATCGTCGAGACCATGCCGGGCTGCAACAGCGTCGAGCGCGGCGCGGCCTTGCCGGCGTCCGACGACGCCTTCGGTGCCTCGGTCTGGCTGTCCGATGGCGTGGCGGTGTCGATATAGTCGCCACAATCATGGACATCCAAGCCGAGCCAGTGGCCGGTGCTGTGCATGTAGAAGCGGGCATAGGCGCGATCGGCGATCGCATCCTCCACGCTGCCGTGCGCGTCGCGTTTCAACAGGCCGGTGTCCAGCATCCCTTGCGTGAGGATGCGCAGGGCGGCTTGATGCGCATCGTCGAAGCGCGCTCCGGGGCGAGTCGCCGCAACAGCCGCTTCGTTTGCCGCCAGGACGATGTCGTACAGGGTCCGTTGCGGGCCGGTGAATCGACCGTTCGCCGGAAACGTCCGGGTGATGTCGGAGGCGTAACCGTCGAGTTCGCAGGCGGCGTCGATCAGCACCAGATCACCGTCGCGCAGTACGTAGTCGCCCGCCGCATAGTGCAGCGTGCAGGCGTTGGCGCCCCCGGCGACGATCGACGTATAGGCCGGGAATTGGGCACCGCTGCGCCGGAAGTGATACAGCAACTCGGCTTCCAGCGCGTATTCGGGAATCCCGACGCGCGATGCCTGCATCGCGCGGATATGCGCCTGCGCCGAAATCCGGCCGGCCGTCCGCATGCGGGCGATTTCATGCACGTCCTTGACCTGGCGCATCGGCTCGACGATGCGTGCCAGATCGAGCACAAGGCCGGGGGTCGTCACGCGTCTGCGCCCGCGCGCGTCGCGCAACCAGCGCGCGACATCGGCTTCCAGCGGCCCGTGCGTCAGCAGGGGGTAGGCGATCACGGCCGTGCCGACGATCAGATCCGGCACATGACCGTCGCGCGCGCTATTGGGCAGGGCCAGATCGAAGCCGAAGGTGTCGCGGGCGGCCACCGGGCCGTAGTGAAAGCCTTCCCACGTTTCGCGCAGCGGATCCTTTTCCCGGCAGAACAGCGTCGAACCCGGTTGATCGGCACTGCCGCGACCACGACTGTCGATCACGAGCAGGGCGTCGGGTTCGTTGAAACCGGTCAGGTAGAAGAAGCTGCTGTCCTGGCGGTAGGGAAATTCGCTGTCGCGGCTGCGCACCGGCGCCGGTGCCGAGGCGATCAAGGCAATGCCGCCGCCGGCGGCGCGCAGTGCATCGGCAACCCGCGCGCGCCGGGCCGCGAAGACCTCCGGCGCGAAGCCGCGTTGCGGGGCCAGGATCCACGCGCTGTCGGCGCCGACGGTGTCGGGCGTTTCGGCGGGGGCGACGGAAGCGGGAGCGAGAGGATTCGTCATGGTGCGATTCTAGCGGACGTTGTTCGCAGCTGCGCGTCGAGTTCGGCCAGCTGCGCCGGTGTCCCGACATTGCACCAGGGACCGTCGAATCGCTCGCCGGTGACGCGCGCCGCCTCGATGCCGACACGCATCATCGGTCCGAGTGCGGCTGCGGGAAGGGGGCGTTGCGCGGCCAGCGCCGTGAACAGGCGCGTGTCGTAGACGCCGATATTGCCGAATGTCAGGCGTTCGCCGCCATCGAGGCAAAGCCGGCCGTCTGGCAGCAGGCCGAAGTCTCCCGCCGGGTGAAAGGCCGGATTCGGCACCATGATCAGATGCATGCCGGGCGCATTATCAGACGATTCCGCCGGTTTCGAGGTGTGGCCGTGACGCTCGGCGTCGCGTTGCCGCAGTGCCGCATAATCGAACGCGCAATAGACGTCGCCGCTGACGGCGACGAAACGCTTGCCCTGTTCGGCCGGCGTGTCGTCCAGCAGCAGGGGCAAGGCCTGGGCGATCCCGCCTGCGGTTTCCAGCGCGCGTTCCGGTTCCGCCGAGTAATGCAACGTCACCCCCCAGCGGGAGCCGTCGCCTAGCGCCGGCGCGATCAGCTCGCCGAGCCAGGCGTGATTGATGACGATCCGGCGGAAGCCGGCGCGAGCCAGTGCCTCGATCTGCCAGACGATCAATGGTTTGCCGCCAGCCTCCAGCAATGGCTTGGGCATGCGGTCCGATAAAGGGCGCATGCGCTCGCCGCGCCCGGCCGCGAAGATCATCGCGGTGTCCATCGTCGCCAGTCCTGTCGCTTCTGTCATTACACCCATCGCCGATACTAGAAGGTATAGCCCACTTGGGTTTCACAGCTCTCGAACTTGTCGAGCAGGCGTGCGAGCGGCCGTAATTCACGGTAACGATGCGCGACCTTGCGTGCGTAGGCGAGGAAGCGTGGCGTATCGGCCAGATAGCGGGGCTTGCCGTCGCGATACTGCAGTCGAGCGAAGAGACCCAGGATTTTCAAGTGCCGTTGCAGACCGATCCATTCGACGTCGCGGTAGAACTCGAAGAAGTCGCTGTTGACCGGCAGTCCGGCAGCCTTCGCTTCGCCCCAATACCAGGCGATGCAATCGAGCTCGAATGCCTCGTCCCAACTGAGGAAGGCGTCCCGCATCAAGGCCGCCACGTCATAGCCGATCGGGCCGTACACGGCATCTTGAAAATCGATGACGGCTGGCGACGGATCGCTCAGCATCAGATTGCGCGGCATGAAATCGCGATGTACGAAGACCTGCGGCTGCCGCAACGCGGCATCGATCAGCAACTGGCTGATCGTGGCATAGGCTTTCTGGTCCGCCTCGTCGAAGGGCCGGCCCAGGTGACGCCCGGCGTACCATTCGGGAAACAAGTCGAGTTCCCGGCGCAGCAGGGCATCGTCATAGGGCGGCAGGACGTTGGGGCGCGAGGCCGCCTGCCAGCGGATCAGCGTGCGCAGCGCATCGCGCATCAGCGGCTTGGCACGGTCCTCGTTCGTGCCGTCGAGCAGGTCGATATAGGCGGTGCTGCCCAGATCGGACAGCAGCATGAAGCCTTGCGCGACGTCGGCGGCATAGATCGCCGGCACGTGGATGCCGGCCGTCTGCATCAATTGCTGGATATCTCGGAATTCGCGCGCTTTTTCCGGTGGCGGCGCGTCCATGACGACGAGCGATCTGCCGTCGGCCGCCTGAATGCGGAAATAACGCCGAAAGCCCGCATCCTCGGACGCCAGTCGCAGTGTCCCGAGATCCAGCGGCAGCAATGCCGGGAGTTGCGCCGCCTGCGGCGCGCTCAGGTCGGACGCATCGCTGCCTGCGGCCCCGATCGCAGTGGAAAGCCCGGCCAGCCAGAGCCGCAGCGGTTCCCGGCGCCTATCCGGCGCTTCGGATGCGCCCGGCGAGGGAGGCGCCGCGGCGTTTTCAAGCGTGTCGATCGGCGTCGTGGAGACGGGGGCGGACGGCGTGCCGGACGGGGTATCATTTCCGGCATCGGGAGAGGGTAGCGGCATAATCCAGTCAATTCGGCGAGGGGATTCCCATGCGCCCGGTCAGTTTGCAGACTTTGCCATATATAATACCCGACGAATTCTGAGACCCTTCGTCTGGATGGACTTGACGCAGTCCGGTGTAAGCCGCGCCGTTGGCGCGATTTGATCCAGCATGCCCCTGCTTGTAGCCCGATTCATGCCGCCTAGACCGCCACACCGTTCACCTTTCCTTCGACATCGCGCCCCGGCGCCGCAGCGCGTTACGCGGATTGCCGCGGCCCTGCTGGCCGCCGGTCTGGCCGCGCCGTTGCCTGGCTTCGCCCAATTGAGCGGCGACGCCGCGCAGCCCATCCCGCTGGATCGCGATTGGGGATTCAGCCTGGCGCCGCAGATCATCGAGCGCAAGGTGCCGGAGGGAACGACCCCGGGCAGCTTCTCGCTGGGCGACAATGCGAGCGCGGACGGCAGCCAGACGACGTTGACGGGCCATGCCGAGCTGCGCCGCTATGGGTCGATCATCCGGGCGGACAAGCTCCACTACGACGCCGATACCGATACCGCCGACGCCTACGGCAATGTCCGGATCAACGACCACGGCAATCTGTTCGTCGGTCCCCGGGCGCAGATGCAATTGGAGGCGCGGGTGGGCTATATGCTCACGCCGACGTATCACTTCAACACCACCGGCGGCAGCGGCAAGGCCGAGCGGATGGACATGGTCGACGACGAGCGCACGCGGTTCACGCACGCGACCTATACGGCTTGCGACTGCGAGAAGCCCGCCTGGTATATCAAGGCGAGCCAATTCGACGTGGATCAAGGCGAGAACGTCGGGTATGCGCACAATGGCCTGGTTTTCTTCCAGGGCGTGCCGATTTTTTACAGTCCGTGGTTGACGTTCCCCTTGTCGAATGAACGGAAGTCGGGCCTGTTGCCGCCGACTTTTTCGATCAATTCGTCGAGCGGTTTCGATACGACGATTCCGTATTATTTCAATATCGCACCGAACCGCGACCTGACGCTCCGGCCCCGGATCATGCAGCAGCGTGGCGCGTTCCTGGGCGCGGATTTCCGCTATCTCGGGACGACCTATCGCGGCACGCTGACCGGCGAATACATGCCATGGGACGCGAAGGCGAAGTTGAGCAACCGTTACGCGATCTACTGGCAGCATAACCAGGATCTCGGCAATGGTTTCGGCGCCTATGTGAATTACAACAAGGTATCGGACAAGACCTATACCTCGGATCTGGCGAACAACGAGAACATCGTCTACAACGGCGCGCAGCTGCTGTTCCAACAGGAAGCCGGTGTCACGTACAACAAGGGACCGTGGTCGGTGTTGACGCGCGTGCAACGCTGGCAGTCCTTGCAGAGCGATATCGTGCCGCCGTACTCGCGCGAGCCGCAAATCAATATCAACTACGCGAAGTACGACGTAGGTGGCTTCGATTACGGCGCAGCGGCGGATTTCACGCGTTTCCAGTCGTCGAACGTGACGATGCCGGAAGGCAATCGCGCCGTCCTCGATCCTTACGTCAGCTATCCGATCGTGCGGCCGGGCTGGTTCTTCATTCCGAAGGCCCAGTACCACATCGCGTCGTACGATATGACGCGGATTCCGTCGGCGATCAACGCCATCGAGCCGAGCGTTATCGCTAAAAATACCAGCGTCGCGATCCCGACGCTGAGCGTGGACACCGGCATGCAGTACGAGCGGCATATTACGCTGTTCGGCACCGATTACATCCAGACGCTGGAACCGCGCCTGTATTACACCTATACGCCGTACCGGGATCAGTCGCAGATCCCGGTATTTGATACGGCGCCGTCGGATTTCGGTCTGGCGGAAATCTTCACGTCGAATACCTTCGTCGGCGAAGACCGTATCGCCGACGGCAGTCGTCTTACCGCTGCTTTGTCGACGCGTTTCATCAATGCGGGCAGCGGCGACGAGCGCGCGCGCTTCCTGGTCGCGCAGCAGTATTATTTCCGCGAGCAACAGACGACGATGCCGAACGAGTCGGTCAGCAATGCGGCGCGCTCCGATTTGATTTTTGGCGCTTCGTTCAAGTTGTCGAGTACGTTTGCGACGCAGAATGCGATTCAGTACAACACTGGCAGCAGCACCGTCGATCGTCTGAACACCGGTTTTGCGTGGTCGCCGGAAGATCGCAAGGTGATCAATCTTGCCTACCGTTACACGCGTCCGAACCCGACCAATCTTGCCAGCACTTACTTGACGACCGGCATCAAACAAATCGTGGCATCCGCGCAGTGGCCGATCTCGCGTAATGTGTACGCGGTGGGTCGGATCAACTACGCCTTCGATTCGCACCGTCTGGTGGACGGGCTGATCGGTATGCAATACGACGCACCGTGCTGGGTGCTCGGCGTCGCTTTCCAGCAGTATGCAAGCGGGATCAACAGCAGCGGCCAACCGGCGTCGGGCAAGCGTGTGCTCGTGCAACTGACGCTGAAGGGCCTGGCAAACGTCGACAACGGCCTGGTCACGGCCTTCCGCAACAGCGTGCCGGGTTACGTACCGCCGCCGCCGCCGGCCGCGCCGTTGTCGCGATTCTCCGACTATGACTGACAAGCGTGATACTCTCGCGATTTGATTTTTTGCCGAATGCGGTAACCCGAAGGAGTCGACGTTCGTGATGGTGAAGACTGTACGGCTGGCCTGGCTGGCCAGCGCAACGATGATGGCCGGTATGCTCGGCGCGACAGCGCCCGCACACGCGCAGGCCTTGCAGGGCGCGACGTCGAAGAGCGTGCGCCCGACGGGACCCGGCGTCGAGGTCGATCGGATCGTCGCGATCGTCAACAACGGCGTGATCACCGAGCGGCAACTCGACCGTCGCATGCAAATGGTCAAGAACCGCATGCAAGGGCAGGCGGGTGTGCAGGTGCCCCCGGACGCCGATTTGCAGCAGCAGGTGCTGCAGCAGATGATCATGTCCGAAATCCAGTTGCAGCAGGCCGATCAGGATGGAATCCAGATCAGCGATGCGCAGGTGGATCAGACGCTCGAGCGTCTGGCTCAGGCCAACGGGCTGCCGCTTCCCGAATTCCGTGCACGCGTCGAGGCACAAGGCGTAGAGTGGGATACGTTCCGCAGCGATGCGCGCGATGAAATGACGCTGAACGAGCTGCGCCGCCGCGAGGTGGACAGCAAGATCACCGTGTCCGACGGCGAAGTGGCGAACTACATCGCAAGTCAGCACGGCGTCAGCACGACGCCGCCGGACCTGCAGATCGCGCATTTGTTGGTGCCGGTGGCGGCGAACGCCAGCGACGCCCAGGTGCAGGCAGCACAGCAAAAGGCTGCCGGTCTGATCAAGGACGCGCGCAGCGGCGACAATTTCGCACGCCTCGCCCGCTCGAATTCGGCGGCCGCCGATGCGAAGAAGGGCGGCGACCTCGGCTTCAAGGCACAGGCGGCGTTGCCGCCGGCCTATGTCGAGGCGGCGTCGCGCCTTGCCCCGGGTCAGGTCGCACCGGAGCCGATCCGCACCGCTGACGGTTTCGAGGTCGTCCGCCTGGAGGCGCGCCGTCCGGCCGCCAATCCGGTGGACCAGATCACGCAGACCCATGTCTCGCACATCCTGATTCGTGTCGAGGAAGGCGGCAACGAAGGCGCGGCCTTGCAGAAGCTGCAGGCGGTAAAGCGGGATATCGAAGCCGGCAAGGGCACGTTCGCGGACTTCGCGCGGACCACCTCGCAGGACGGTTCGGCCGGGAATGGCGGCGATCTGGGCTGGATCAATCCGGGTCAGACGGTGCCGGAATTCGAGCGCGTCATGAATACGCTGCAGCCGGGTCAGATCAGCAATCCGGTGCGCTCGCGCTACGGCTATCACTTGATCGAAGTTCTGGGACGTCGTCAGGTTTCGGCGTCACCGGCCGAACAGGAAGACGCCGCGCGTCAGGCCGTCGGTTCGCGTAAATCCGAACAGTCGTACGGCGACTGGTTGCGTCAGTTGTATGATTCGGCCTACGTCAAGGTCCTGCTGAATCAGCCGGATAGTTGATCTGACGCGGACGCCGCCGACCCTTGAGCCTGACGGCGCAGTCTGCAAGCGCTCGCGGGCGTTGGCTTAGGGCAACGGCGGATCGGCGGTCCGGATGGACATGAAAAGTGAGCGGGTCTGGGAACCAGGGGGCGATAACGGCATGAGGCCGGCGATCGCCCCCTGGTTCTTTTGGTTTTTTCAGAGAAGCATGAGTACCGAGAGGACGGAGCGCGGCGATGGATGCAACAGGCGCTGACGGACCAGCAGTGCGCGGTCAGGCGCTGACGCTGGCGATTACCACGGGTGAGCCGGCGGGCATCGGGCCGGAGCTGACGCTGGCGGCATTGGCCTACGGCGCGCGCACGCGACGATGGGGCGCGTGTCGGTTTGTCGTGCTGGGCGATGCCGTCCTGCTGGCCGAGCGGGCCCGTGCGGCCGGGCTGGACACGGCGTGGGTATCGGCCGCCGGGACACCCGACGCGTCCGCGTCGGCGTCGGATCAGTGCTTTATCGTCGAAGGGCCGACGGTGGATGCCGCGGTGACCCCGGGCGTGCTCGATCCGCGCAATGGTCCCTATGTGCTGCGCCTGCTGGATCTGGCGATCGACGGCGCGTTGTCGGGCGCCTACGATGGCATCGTCACCGCGCCTTTGCAAAAAAGTACGATCAACGATGCCGGCGTGCCGTTCACCGGCCATACCGAATATCTGGCCGAGCGCACCGGCACCGAGCAGGTCGTGATGATGCTGGCGGGGCCGGTTTCTTCGTCGGCGCACGGGGCGGTCTTGTCCGCGAACGCAAGCGGGGCGGGCGTCGATCCGGAGAGTCACGCCGGCGGCAATGGGGCGGAGGCGCCGGTCCTGCTCTCCCCGAGCGATGCGCGCCTTGCGGCGTCGTATATGTTCCGCGTGGCGTTGGCGACCACTCACTTGCCTTTGTCGCAGGTGCCACAGGCCTTGAATGTCGACATGCTGGTCCGCACGCTGGAGATCATCGATGCGGATCTGCGCCGCGATTTCGCGATTGCCCAGCCGCAGATCCTGGTGACCGGACTGAATCCCCATGCCGGCGAAAGCGGTTATCTCGGCCGGGAAGAAATCGATGTGATCGCGCCTGCGCTGGCGCGTGCTCGCCAGGCCGGAATCGACGCGCGTGGCCCGTATCCGGCCGATACCCTGTTCCAGCCGCGTCATCTGGCCGATGCCGATTGCGTGCTGGCGATGTATCACGACCAAGGTTTGCCGGTGTTGAAGTACGCGACGTTCGGCGAAGGTATCAACGTCACGCTGGGATTGCCGATCGTGCGTGTGTCGGTCGATCATGGCACGGCACTGGATCTTGCCGGCACCGGCCGGGCGGATCCGGGCAGTATGCTGGCCGCCATCGACACCGCCGTGCAGATGGCACGCAACCGCCGCGCGCATCAGGATCGGCCGATGGGCTCGTCCGTTGGCGCGCCGGTGCCCGATGTTTCAAAGTAGAGTCAAATCATGAGTGGATCGAATCGCAGCCCGGTTCAGGGGCATATTGCGCGGAAGCGTTTTGGACAGAATTTCCTGGTCGACAAGGGGGTCATCGACGGCATCGTCCGATGCATCGCACCGCGTGCCGGCGAAACGATCGTCGAAATCGGCCCGGGCCTGGGCGCGTTGACGACGCCGCTGTTGGAGACGCTGGAGGCGGCAAAGCGCGCGGGCGGCGAGGCTGAGGCTGCTCGCTATGAGCCACTGCACGTCGTCGAGTTGGATCGCGATCTGATCAAGCGTCTGCATTCGACCTTCGGCACGCGGTTGACGGTGCATGAAGGCGATGCGCTTAACTTCGACTTTGCCAGCCTGGCGCATCGCGGCGGTGCCGACGCCACAGCAGCGCTCGAGGCGGTGCCGTCGCTGCGCGTGGTCGGCAACCTGCCGTACAACATATCCAGTCCCTTGCTGTTCCATCTGATGCGGGTGGCCGATCGCGTGATCGACCAGCACTTCATGTTGCAAGACGAAGTGGTCGAACGGATGGTCGCGGAGCCCGGCAGCAAGGCGTACAGCCGTCTGAGCGTGATGCTGCAATATCGCTACGCGATGGAGAAGTTGATGGACGTGCCGCCGGGCTCGTTCGATCCGCCGCCCAAGGTCAATTCGGCCATCGTGCGGATGTTGCCGCATCGGGTGGTGGATTTGCCCGACGTCGATCAGGGCGTGTTCTCGTCGGTCGTGACGGCGGCTTTCTCGCAGCGGCGCAAGATGTTGCGCAACACCTTGAGCGTCTATCGCGATCAAATCGATTTCGATGCGATCGGCTTCGACCTGTCGCGCCGTGCCGAAGACGTGCCGGTCAGCGAGTATGTGGATGTCGCGCAGCGGGTTCAAGCGGCGCGCGCATAAGCGCGGCTTCGATGCTTGCATCATGGCTGTCCTGACGCGATCGCCTTGATCGCGACGGCAGGTATCGTGCAGTAAGAAAAGGGGACGCGCATCACGCCGGTTGTCGCAACGTCACCAGCCCGTTCAACACCTGATCCAAGCCACCGAACACGGTGATCTTGTCGATGCGCTCCGCCACGCGCTCCAGTGTCTCCAGCTCTTTCATCCGCAACGCCACGGGATTGTCCTCCATCACCTTGGCGGTATTGAGCAGCGATCGCGTCGCCGCCGTTTCCTCTCGTCGACGAATGACATTGGCTTGCGCCGCCTTTTCCGCTTGCACCACCTGCGCCAGGATCACCTTCATGTCGCCGGGCAGGACGATGTCCTTCACGCCGGCACTGTCCAGCGCCATGCCATGGTCCGACAGGTGCTCGGTCACGTGGGCCATCACACTGTCATCGATTGCCGATTTGTTTTCCAGCAACTCGTCGAGCGTGCGCGTGCCGACCGCTGCGCGCAAGCCGAATTGCAGCGCGCGATACAAATGTTCGGCGGGCTTTTGCAGCTGCATGAAGGCTTTGAGGACATCGGTATAGCGCCAGGTGGCCGACAGGTTCAAGCGCAAGCCGACTTTGTCTTTTGTCAAAATCTCCTGACCTGAGACGTCGAGCACCTGCATACGCAAATCGATCAGCTCGATCGCGATATGACGATTGAATTTCCAGTAGGCATGCGCGCCGGGCTGTAGTAACGGCTGGACCTTGCCGTCGATGATCAGGATGCCGACACTGGATTCCGGCACCTGCAGCGAGAGCACGCCGTCGAGGCCGATCACGCCGCGCTCGCGCATTTGCGTCTGGATCAGACGGGTCACCAGCGTCGGCGGCAATACGGCGGTTTCATCGATATCGATCACCTCGATCTTCACATCGATCAATCCTTTCCAATACAGGCGACGCGTGCCGGGCGCCAGCACCTCGATCAGCACGCCGTTCTCGCTGCGCAGACCAACCTGCGTCTCGCCCAGATCCACCTGCACGAACTCGGCGGCGAGAACGTCGGGTTCGTGCGCCATCAGATAAGCACTCGCTTCGTGGGTGAATGCCGTTTGTGCCAAGCCGAAGATCTCGGCGTGAAGGCGATCAACCGCGCTGACAAGCCAATGCTTGCCAGGCTGCAGCACGCCAGCGAAGTCGCCGTTGCGCAGCAAAATGCCGCGTTCGCTTTTCTTTACGACAACACGCTTGATCGTCACGGCCATGCGCTCCAGATGACTTCGGTGTGTTGCCCGGATTGGGCAATTCGTAAAAAGAAAGTGCCGTTACAGCAGTGGCGGCGGGCCTCGAAGGTCATGGTGTGGGGCATCCCGGCGCGCGTCGGTGTTTCGCTTTCGCTAAAAGACACCTCGGCTTGCCGCGGGCGAGCACCGGACGGTTTCAAGGCACGGGCCGACACCGCTGATGGGCCGCGTACTGCCCACTTTCGGCGAGGAGGTCTTGCGACCGGAGGTCAACGTCGACCTGCATTTATCGGTACGGGAATCGAACCCGTTACACACGCATGAACGCCGCGCTACCCAATGCGCTACACCGATAAGGTGGCCGATCAGGAATCGAACCTGTCGCCATTGCTGGCGCTGCCACAGCGGCCTACCGACCGTTTTCCGCGAGCACGGCATGCGCCGACACAACAGGCGCGTCAGAGACGGGCCCGGCTATGGCGCACCGGCGAGGCGGGGGTAAGCCCAAACCCCGGACCTGTGCGTGCTTGCCTTGAACGGTGGATTTTCGATGCTAGCGTGAGGCGCCGCATCAACCTTCAACAATCCTGGGGACGTGGCGAAGCGGGAGAGGGTGGTGCGTCGGCGCGCCGTGCTCTTGCTTATATCGTCGGCGCGCCGAGGAGGTGCGGTGGGGGAGATGGACGATGCGCGCGTGACGCTCAGTCTTTCGCGCTTTGACCGCCGACCTTCTTCTGAATCAATTCGATTTTATAGCCGTCCGGATCTTCGACGAAGGCGATGACCGTGGTGCCGTGCTTCATCGGACCGGCTTCACGGGAAACCTTGCCGCCACGTGCGCGCACATCGTCGCAGGCTTGCGCGGCGTTTTCCACTTCCAGCGCGATATGGCCGTAGGCGGTGCCGAGTTCGTACTTCTCGGTGCCCCAGTTATAGGTCAGCTCAATAGCCGACTCTTCGGATTCGTCCCGGTAGCCGACGAACGCCAGCGTGAACTTGCCTTCCGGGTATTCATGCTGGCGCAGCAGCTTCATGCCGAGCACGTTGGTGTAGAAGTCGATCGAGCGAGGCAGGTCGCCGACGCGCAGCATCGTGTGCAGGATTCTCATAATGTTCTCGGGGATAGATGTTGTAGCTGCAAGGGCAGCATTTTACCAATACGGGCCGCCTCCCGCCCGCAGGCGGTAGAAACCCCGGGTTCGCGCCTGCTTCAGGCGTAATGTAAAGAAAGACTCTGGTGCTGCCGAGCGCGTGCGCGAGGCGATAGCGGAGGCGAATTTGGCTGCTTGCCACTAGGATTCGATCGGCCCAAACGCATGCCGGATTGATTTAAACACTTGTTTTAAGTGTCCAATCGAAATCGGACGCATCGGGAAAATGCTGTGTCGCTTTCCTGCACAGGCACCAGAATTTACTTTCAACGTATTACTTATGTATTACACTCGCTTCGCATTGAGATGTAGCACATTGTTACATTTGATCGCGGCGCCCTCCGCCGCGATCGATCGACGTCAGAATTTCTGCTGTTTCAAACTGCTCGCGCTTTACCTGAAAGCCGGGCGGAATGCATGACATCATTGCGTGTGAGTAGATAGTATGACTAAGCAGTACCGTGATTTGGCAGACGTTGCAGCAAAGACTGACGCTGGCTTGGAGGGAGGCGTCGACGCGCGTTTCGCTGGCGCCAGCCAATCGCCTGAGCAGCGCAACGAGCCTGCATCGGCACCGCGTGTAGCGGATGCATCGACATCGCCTGCCGTGAGGTCCGCCGTTTCATCGCTTTTCGACGCTGCGGCCAGCGCGGCGCAGACGCAAGCACACGCCGATGCGACACATATCGGCCTGCCGCGGTCGACGGAAGCGCCCATTGCGCTCGCGTCCACCGCACCCGTCGCAGCGCTTATTCCGTCGGAAAAGAAAGCTTTTGTCGAAGCGCCGGCGGTGCCGACCCAGCAAGGGGCGGCCAATATCCGCTTCGATTTCAACGACGGCTGCCGTGTGGTTTTGCCTCAGGGGGATTGGCACGTCACGTTGCGCGATAGGGAAACCGACAACACGCTTTTTGAGACACGCCTGAGCGCCGGCAGCATTGCGAGCAGCAAGAAGTACTACGTGCCATTCTCGATCGACGTCTCTTCGGGCGGAAATCCGGTCTTCCATCACGATTTCGATCCAAAAGGAAAGCGCGTCCTCATTCAGTTTCCGGTGGGAACGCTCGGCGACCTGGTGGGTTGGTTCCCCTATGCGGCGAAGTTTCAGGCGCAACACGGCTGCGAGCTGACGTGTTCGATGTCCGAGCTTATCAGTCCCTTGTTCGCCGCTTGTTATCCGCATATCCAATTCATCACGCCGGACAAGATCGACGCGTCCTCGTATTACGCGACCTACCGTATCGGGCTGTTCTTCGATGACAGCGCGAACATTCATCAGCCGTGCGACTTTCGCCTGGTAGGGCTGCACCGCACGGCCGGCTATATTCTGGGCGTCGATCCAGAGGAGTCGCGGCCGCAGGTATCGCTTGCGGACGAGACTCGGCCGATCGCGGAAAAATACGTCTGTATCGCGACGCAGAGTTCCACGCAGTCGAAGTATTGGAACCACCCGAGCGGCTGGCGTGAAGTCATTGCGTTCTTGAAGTCGAATGGCTATCGCGTCATTTGCATCGATCAAAAGCCGACGCATGGCCACGGTCTGGTTTGGAACCATATCCCGCACGGATGCGAGGACGAAACCGGCGACAGACCGCTGATGGAGCGCGCACGCTGGCTGAAGCACGCCGATTTCTTTATCGGCCTGTCCAGTGGACTGACGTGGCTTGCCTGGGCGATGCAGACGCCGGTCGTGATGATCAGTGGATTTACCCATCCATCGAACGAATTCGCGACGCCGCATCGTGTGATCAATTATCACACCTGCAATAGCTGTTGGAACGATCCGCATGTGCGGTTCGACCATAAGGACTTTCTCTGGTGTCCGCGTCATGCGAATACACCGCGCCAGTTCGAATGCACGCGGCTTATCACGCCGCAGCAGGTGAAATCCACCATCTCCCGCATCCCCATCTTCGTCGCACAGCCGCAATAAATGACTCGATGGGGCGCCCATGCGCCCCATCGAGAAAATTCGACAAGCAACACTGATAAGCATTCCTTAATATGAAGCCCCTTTCGTATCGCCGCAGGTATTGTGTCCACACCTTCGGCCGGCGGCCGCAACGCCTTGCCGGGCTGACCTACGCGATGCTGGCGGGCGCCGGACTGATCAGCGTGTTCTTTGCGCCCGAGCACGCCTATGCGGATACGGTCGCGGCGGGACAGACGTCCTCCGGCGGTTCGGTATCCAATGGCAATCCGCAGTTGGTGTACGGCACCGCAAACAACTACTCGGTGTATTCGTCCGCGACGCAGACGGTTTTCGCCGGTGGCGTCACCAGCGGAACGACTGTCTACGGCACGTCGGGGACGCAGGTCGTATCCAGTGGTGGTGTGGCGAACAGCACCACCGTCAACGGCTATTTCGCAAATCAAACCGTATCGAGCGGTGGCGTGGCGAACAGCACGACCGTCCAATACGGTAGCCAGTCGGTTCTGGCTGGCGGTCATGCCACCGGCACCACGATCGGCAATGCCGGAAGCCAGACGGTCGCAGCGGGCGGCACGGCCCAGGACACCGCGGTGAGTAGCGGTGGGCGGCTGTATGTCAGTTCAGGAGGTGTTGCAAACAACGTCAATCAGAGCAGTGGCGGCGCGCTGATCACCAATACGTCGGCGACGGTCAATGGCAGCTCGGTCAATGGAACGTTCACGATCTCGGGCAATCATGCGAGCAATGTACTCGTCGAGAACGGCGGCTATCTGACGGTGCTCAACGGCGGCTCGGCAGATGCGACGACCATCGGTCGTTCGGGAACGCTGGAAGTGTCGTCAGGCGGCTCGGCAACGAACGTCGATCAGTTGGCCGGCGGGGCATTGGTGACGGACACGTCGACAAGTGTGAACGGGTCGAGTACGGCTAGCGGCAGTTTCTCGATCAGCAACAATACCGCGACGAATGTCGTCGTCGATGCAGCGGGTCGACTGACCGTCCTGAGCGGCGGCTCGGCGAACGAAACCAGCGTGCTGAGTGGTGGCACCCTGGTGGTCGGCTCCGGGGGCACCGCCAACGACGTCGATCAACGGAGCGGCGGCGCGTTGCAGACCACGACCTACAACACGGTCATCAGTGGCACGAATCGCAACGGAACGTTTTCGATCAGCGCCGGCTCGGCCAGCAATGTCGTCCTCGAAAACGGTGGCTATCTCGATACCGTCGGGGCGACCTCGTCGTTCGATACGACAGTCGGTTCCGGCGGCTACCAAACGGTCGAGAGCGGTGGCGCGGCCAGCAACACGACAGTGCAGGCCTACGGTCGCCTGACCGTGGCCGCTGGCGGTAGCGCGACAATGATATCGCGAGACAACAACGGATCGATCGTCACGAATACGTCGGCCACGCTCGACGGCACCAACACCGCCGACGGGACGGATTTTTCAATTGCATCGAATGCCGCGTCCGGTCTCGAACTGGAGTACTACGGCTCGCTGACCGTGTCGAGCGGCGGCACGGCGACGTCGACGACGATCGCGTCTTCTTCGACGATGCTGGTGAACAGCGGCGGCAGTGCGACATCGACAACGATCAATGGCACCGGTTCGGCCACGATCGCCGCCGGCGGTTCGGCTTCGGCGGTGGCGCTCAACTCGGGCGGACGCTTGTACGTGTCCGGTGGGGCGACAGCGCTGGAGGTGACGCGGGCCGATGGCGGCGCGCTGATTACCAATACCTCGGCGACATTGGCAGGACACAATGTCTCGGACGATACGGACTTCGCTATCAGCGGTAACGTTGCGACCAATGTCGTTATCGAAAACAGTGGTTCGCTGATCGTCAATAGTGGTGGCGTCACCAGCAACACGATCGTACGAAACGGCGGCACGGTGACGGTGGCCGTTGGTGGCGTCACGCACGCAACGACGATAAGCGGCGGCGTCACGTCCAACTTCGGTGCCGAGTACGATACTGTCGTCTCCGGCGGGTCCGACGTGACGGTTGGGACCGCGTCCGGCACACTCGTCGCCGGGGGCACGCAGTATGTCAGTGGCACCGCGACGGCGACCACGATCACCGGTGGCTCGCAATACATTTCCGCAATGGGAACGGCGTCTGGCACGACCCTGACGTCGGGATCCCAGTATGTGTATGGCGCCGCGACGAATACGACGGTCAACGGCGGACAGCAAAGCGTCGGCAGCGGCGGTCGCGCGACGTCGACGACCGTATCGGCCCACGGTACGCAAACGGTCGCATCGGCAGGGTCGGCTAGCTCGACCACCGTCGATAGCGGCGGCATGCTCAATTTGGCGGCCGGCGGCACGGCAACCACGCTGGTCGTCAGCAGCGGCGGGGCCTTGATCACGAACACCTCGGCGACGATGACGGGGACGAATGCCGACGGGCAGGCAATGTCGATCGCCGGCGTATCGGCAACCAACCTGATCCTGGAAAACGGTGGCGCGCTGTCGGTGCTGTCGGGCGGCCAATCGACTGCAACGATCGTTCGCTCCGGCGGCACTGAAACGGTGGCCAGCAGCGCAACGGCGCACGGCACCACGGTCAGCAGCGGTGGCACGCAATCGGTCAACGGCGGTGTCGCCAGCGCGACGACGGTCAGCAGTGGCGGCACGCAGACGCTCAACTATGGTTCGTCGATTGCGACCGTGCTGGACGGCGGTTCGCAGGCACTGAATGGCGGCACGGCCACGAATACCACGGTCAATGCGGGCGGCGTGCAGACCGTTGCCGGCGGTATCGCGTCGGGCACGACGGTGAATGCCGATGGTAGGCAGACGATTACCGCAGGCTCGGCCATCGGTGCGGTCATCGAAGACGGCGGCCAGCAAGTGCAAAACGGCGGCACGACGATCGGCACGACTGTCTCCAGCGGCGGCGCGGTCACCGTGAATGCGGGGACGGCGTCGGGGACCGCGCTGCTGGAGGGCGCGACGATGTCGATCAACGGCGGTCAATCGGTCGGTACCACGGTGAATGCCGGTGCCGAGCAGACAGTGATCAGTGGCTCTGCATCGTCGACCACCGTGCTGTCGGGCGGGCTGTTGACAGTGTCCGGCGGCACTGCCGTACAAGCGGTGCTATCGGGTGGCACGGCGAATATCGGCAGCGGCGGAAAGGCGTCCGGAACGACGATCCGCGCGGGCGGCGTTCAAACCGTTGCCAGCGGCGGCCTGGCTTCCGGCTCGGTCGTTTCCTCCGGTGGCGTGCAGAGCCTGGAGGACGGCGCGACTGCCTCCGGCACGGTCATCGCGTCCGCTGGACAGGAAGTCGTGTCGTCCGGTGCATCCTCTTATAACGGCACCGTGCAAAGTGGCGGTTTGCAAGACGTCTACGGCGTGACGAGCGGCATGCTGATCGCCGGTGGGTCGCAGCACCTCTATGACGGTGCAAGTGCCATTTCGGGGTCCGTGACTGCCGGAACGCAGTATGTCGACGACGGCGCGGTGGTATCGGGCACCGTCATCTCGGGGACGGGCGTGCAGTCCGTCATGAGCGGCGGACAGGCAAACGGCGTGACGGTCGGCGGGGGTTCGCAAATCGTGGCGAGCGGGGCAAGCGCCGATGCCACGACCATCACGGCGGGCGGTTTGCAAACGGTGGCGGGATCCGCGACGAACGCCGTCGTCAGCAGCGGCGGCACTCAGACTGTCAGCGGTGGTGCGGTATCGGGAACCACGGTCGCCGGCGGCACGCAGATCGTCTCCTCGGGTGGCACGGCGACGTTGACGACACTGACCGGCGGCAACCAGATCATCGGTGCAGGCGGTTCCGTCACCTCGACGACATTGACTGGCGCGACGCAAACGATCACGTCCGGGGGCGTTGCCACCAGTACGATGGTGAACGCCGGCGCGACGCAGAACGTCTCAGCCGGTGGTGTGGTGAGCAATACGACCGTGGCAAGCGGCGGCATACAGAATGTGCTGAGCAACGGTGTGGCGTCGGCCACCACGGTGGGCAATGGCGGCACGCAAAACGTCGCGTCTGGTGGTACGGCATCGGAAGTTCATGTGCAAAGCGGGGGCCTGCAGACGATCACCGACGGATCGATCGTCACGGACATCACCGTCGAATCGGGCGGTACCCAAGCGGTGCTGACGGGTGGCACCGCGAGCGGTACCGCGGTGAGCAGCGGCGGAACACAGACTGTCAGCTCGGGCGGCACGATCAACACGGCCGTCAGCGCGGGTGGGACGCAAACGGTGGCGGACGGCGGCGTCAGCACCAGTGCGACGGTCAACGGTACGCAGACGGTGAGCGGGACCGGCGTCGTCTCGGGATCGCAAGTGTCGAGCGGCGGCAGCGTCATCGCCTCGTCCGGTGGCGTGGCGACCGGCACTGTCGTCAATAGCGGCGGGACCTTGTCGGTGCTAGGCGGTGGTACATCGTATGCGACGATCGTCAACAGTGGCGGCCTCGAGTATGTCGACGGCGTGATCGAAGGCTATGCCTACGGCACCACGGTCAATAGCGGCGGCGTCCAGGAAGTCGCGTTCGGCGGTTATGCGAGCGGTACCACGGTGCACAGTGGCGGGGTACAAACGGTCGATTCGGCCGGCTCGGCCGTGACGACCTTGCTCGATGGCGGCGCGCAGATCGTGTCGTCCGGCGGCTATGCCAGCGCTACGACATTGCAGGCCAATGCGACGCAGACGATTCAAGCAGGGGGCTATGCGACCGACAGCATCGTGGGCTCCGGAACGCTCATCGTCTATGGCACGGCCGATGCGATCACGACGGCGAACGGTGCAACCATTACCGGGACCGGCGTCGTCGATTCGGCTTTGACGATGAACAGCGGTAGCACGCTCGTGGCGAATACGATCGGCAGCGGTTTGACGGTGCAAGGCGATCTGACGCTGGCGTCCGGCTCGACCTATGCCGTGTCGAGTAATGCGCAAAGCCAGAGTGGCGTCACCCAGGTGTTGGGCAATGTGACGCTCGGAAGCGGTGCCACGCTTGCCATTACCGCGCTGTCGGGCGTCTATACCGCCGGCCTCACCTATACGGTGCTGACCTATACCGGAACGGAGACGGGGACGTTCGGTACCGTGACGTACAACCTCGCCTATCTCGATCCGATCGTGAGTTATTCGGGTGGGACGATCTCGTACACGCTGAAGGAAGTCGCCGATTTTGCGCGTCCGGCGGTACGCACGAATCAGGCGGCGTTCGGTAACGCGTTGACGCTGGCTTATCGCAGCAACCGTCTCGATCCGATCGCGCTGCAGTTGCTGCCGATGACAAACGATCAGGCGCGAGCCGCGTTGACGTCGCTCTCCGGTGACGAAGCACTGGCTTTCACGCAGATGGCCGAACGCCGGATGAACAGTGCGCAGTACGCCGTGTCGGATCGCCTGTCTCTGGTCGCGCCGGCCGCGCAGCGTAGCGGTGACAGCGGCGCGGTGCCGACGTCGCGTGATGCGTGGGCAAGCTTCAGCCATGACAGCACGCGGGCCGGGGGCAGCGACACCAGCGGGACGGGAAGCTATATCGATCGGACGTTCGCCTTGTCATTCGGGCATGACCGCCAAGTCTCGGAAAACCTGCGCGCAGGGGCCGGTATCAGTGCGAACGATGACACGGTCAGCTATGGCGATCGCAGCAGTAATGCGCGTCAGGACGGCGCGCAGCTGATGCTTTACGGCGTGTACACGCCGTCGGCGACGCCATTCTTCATCAAGGGCGTTGCAAGCGTGGGTTGGTGGGAGAACACGCTCACGCGTAATCCGACGGTCGGATCGTTGACGGGGCGTACGCGTGGTTCCTTCGACACGACCGGTGAAGCGTTGTACCTGGAAGCGGGAATGACCGTGCCGACCGCGTTCGGTACCGTGCAGCCCTATGCGGGCGTGAGCGGCGGCCGTTACCAGCAACAGGGTTTCGCCGAATCGACCAGCGCGGGGAGCAGTGTGATGGATCTGCGCTATAACGGCACCCATACCACTGCCATGTCGACGTTGCTCGGTGTTCGCTACGCGCATTCGGGCATCACGTTGGGCCACAGCGCGACGTCATGGCAAGCCGACGCCGGCTGGGTACATCGCTTTGGCGCGCAAGCGAACGCCTTGACTGCCGCCTTGGTCGAAGCACCCGCGTTTGGTTATCGCATCGAGGGGACGAAGATGGATAGCGATCAGATGCGCTTGATGCTGGGCGGTACGGTGTCCTTGACCAAGTCCGCGTCCGTGACGTTGAAGGCCGGCACGCAGATCGGAGCGCATACCCATGCGTACGGTGTGAGCGGCGGCGTGAAGTGGCAGTGGTAGTCGGGCCGGCTTCGGCGATAGTGATCCGTCGCCGAACGCGAGGTGCCGCAGGAAAATAGCGAGAGGGGCCCGGAGCGCGGATCGAAAGGCGCGCGATCCGGGTACTTCAAGCCATGTATCACCAATGCGGCAGCCAATCCGCCGTCGGTCCGCGCAAGCGTGCGCGGCGTTCGCCGTAGTCGGGCATTTCCCGCGCGACGATGGCCCAGAAGCGATCGCTGTGGTTCATTTCGCGCAAATGCGCTAGTTCATGAACGACGACGTAGTCGAGCAGCGTCAGCGGCGCATGCGCCAGGCGCCAATGCAGGCGAATCTGGCCGGTGCTCGAACAACTGCCCCATCGCGTTCTTGCCGACGACAGACCGACGGCCGCATAGCGCACGCCCATCCGGGCGGCATAATGGTCCAGCCGCGCCGCGAATACGCGCCTGGCCTCACCCTGTAACCATCGAAACAGCGCCAGTCGCACCGCGGCTGGATCGGACGGGTCGCGCAACATGATCGTCAAGGTCCGCATCGTCGGTTGCGCCAGGACTTTGGCGCTGCCGCGACCCGCGCCGCTCGCCATGCCGATGATCCTGAGCTGATACGGCTCGCCGAACACCGGGAAGGCCATTCCGTCCTGCCATTGGATCGGGCCGGACGGCTCCGCTTCGAGTTTCGCCAGCCAGTTATCGAGCTTACTGACGATCCAGTGCTGCTTCGACGCGATGGCCTCGTCGAGCACGCTCAGAGTCAGCCGCAGCGGTGCCGTGACGGTCAGCCCTTCGCGATCGATGACGAAGCCCACCGTACGTCTCGCGGAGCGTTTCAGCGTGTAGTCGATGACGCGGTCACCCAAGCGAATCTGACGTCGCTGGGCCGCGGCGGGCGCATGCCCGCGTGGCTTGGTTGCGCTCGGCGTTTCGCGTCCGCCTGCATCGCCGGCACGACCGGTCGTGCCGCCGTTCGTGCCGTTTCCGCGGCGAAAGAGATCAAGGAGTCGCATCGACGGTCGGCGTGACGGCGGACGTTGTCGCCGACGTGGCACGGACGCCCGATGCCGAGGGCGTGTCGGACGGATAGGCCGCGGCATCGATGCGCCGCATCTCGGCTTCGATCCACGCCGCCACTTCCGCGTTGAGCTCGTCGTTGCTGCGGCCGGCCGTCGAAATCACCGGGCCGATCGACACGGTGACGAGCCCCGGCGTCTTGACCAGCTTGTTACGCGGCCAGACGCGACCGGCATTGTGCGCGATCGGCACGATATCGGCACCGGTGGCCATCGCAAAGCGGCTGCCGCCGGATTTATAGACGCCGGTGACGCCGGTGGGCGTGCGCGTGCCCTCCGGGAACATCACGACCGACGAACCATCGGCGATGCGTTCCTTGCCCTGACGGATCACCGACGCGAAAGCGCGCGGCCCCTGCTTGCGATCGATATGAATCATCTTCAGCAGGCCGAGTGTCCAACCGAAGAAGGGAATGTAGAGCAGGGAACGCTTGAAGACATAACACTGCGGGCCGCGCAGCAACGCGGGGATGGCAATGGTTTCCCAGGCCGACTGATGCTTCGACAGCATGACCACCGGTCGGTCCGGTAGATTTTCTGCGCCGATCACACGGTATCGGATGCCGCAAATCACGCGCGCGCCATCAATCACCAACTTGCACCAGACGCTGACCATCGACCAACGCTGATGGGCATTCAACAGCATGAAGACCAACAGACACGCTATTGCATAAAGCGGGGTCAACACCACCATATATAGCAGAAACAATACGGAACGCAGCAAGCGCATGACTCCAACCTCAATCCACGTGATGCGCCAGAAAATCCAGCGCGAATTGCCGCAGGTCGTCATGGATGCGCGTACCCGGCGGCAGTGCATGGGTCGCGCTTTTCGTGTCGGCATCGGACAAGGTTTTCTCTCCCTTGCCGGTCTTGACCAGATGCGGTATGAAGCCTGCCGCGGCACCGCTTTGCAAGTCGCGCAACGCATCGCCGACCATCGGCACTTTGCTCGGGTCGTTGATGTCGTACCGCTCGGCAATCTCCGTCAGCATGCCCGGCAATGGCTTGCGGCACCCGCAGGCATCCATATTCGTATGCGGGCAGAAAAATACCGCTTCGATCCGCGCTCCGGCCGCAGCCGCGGCACGATGCATCTTTTCGTGGATGTCGTTGAGCATGGCGGTATCGAACAGGCCGCGGCCGATGCCGGACTGGTTTGTCGCGACGACTACCCGATAGCCCGCGCGGTTCAGCCGCGCGATGGCTTCAAGGCTGCCCGGAATCGGATGCCATTCATCCGGCGACTTGATGAAAGCGGCGGAGTCATGGTTGATGACGCCGTCGCGGTCGAGCACGACCAGCTTGCGGCCGTGCGCCGCGCCGCGCTGTCCGTCCTGATTGCCATATGCACCCATAGATCCTCCGCCTGGATAAGCCCCGCCGCCCGATGCGCGTCAGCTGGCCAGTTTCGAGATGTCGGCCACCGCGTTCATCGCGGCATGCAGGTCGCGCAGCAGGGCGAGCCGGTTAGCCCGCAGCGCGGGGTCCTCGGCGTTGACCATCACGTCATTGAAGAAGGCGTCGACGCTGCCACGCAAACCCGCCAGCACCGTCAAGGCCTGCGCGTATTCGCCGGCCGCACGGTGCGCACGCGCTTGCGGCGCGACACGCTGCAAATCGTCATACAGCGATTTTTCCGCCGCTTCTTGCAGCAGTGCCACTTGCACACCGGACTCATCGGCCGATGCGTTCGAGAGCGCGCCGTCCTCCGATTTCTTCAAGATGTTGCCGATCCGCTTGTTGGCTGCCGCGAGCGCGTCGGATTCCGGCAGCGCCGCGAAGGCACGCACCGCATCGAGACGGGCGATCACGTCGTCGAAGCGCGTCGGCGCGTCGGACAACACTGCTTCGATTTCGTTCGACGCATAGCCGCGATCACGCAACAGCGGTCGCAAGCGGTCGAGGAAGAAGCCGTACAACGCGTCCACCGGGTCCGTCACCGTGGCTATCGATGCGAACGGCGCATAGGCGGCGCGGAGCAGGGCGAGCAGATCGAGCGGCAATTGCTTTTCGATCAGGATTCGCAGCACGCCGAGTGCGTGTCGACGCAAGGCAAACGGGTCTTTTTCACCGGTGGGTGCCAGGCCGATGCCCCAGATACCGACCAGCGTTTCCAACTTGTCCGCCAGCGCCACGACGGTGCCCGTTGGCGTGGTCGGCAGCGTATCACCGGAGAATCGCGGCTGATAATGCTCCGAACACGCGAGCGCGACCTCGTCCGCTTCGCCGTCGTGACGGGCATAGTAGGTGCCCATCGTGCCTTGCAGTTCCGGGAACTCGCCGACCATATCGGTGATCAGGTCGGCCTTTGCCAGGCGCGCCGCACGGGCCGCCATGGTCAGGTCCGCGCCCATGCGCGGCGCGATGGACTCGGCGATCGCCACCATCCGTTCCGTACGCGCCAACTGCGAGCCCAGCTTGTTGTGATAGACGACATTGCCGAGCAGCGCGACGCGATCGGCCAGCGGCTTCTTCTTGTCCTGCTGGAAGAAGAAACGCGCGTCGGCCAGGCGCGGCCGAATCACCCGAGCGTTGCCCTCGATGATGTCCTGCGGCGTTTCCGTGTCGATATTCGATACCACCAGGAAGCGCGACCGCAGCTTGCCGGCGGCATCCGTCAAGGCGAAATACTTCTGGTTCGTCTGCATCGTCAGAATCAGACACTCCTGCGGCACCTCCAGGAAGGCTTCATCGAACTGGCAGGCGTAGACGCGCGGCCATTCGACCAGCGCCGACACTTCGTCGATCAGGCTTTCCGGCATCACGACCTGGTCGCTACCGGCGATGTCGTGCAATTGCCGCACGATCGATTCGCGACGCGCCGTCTGATTTGCCACCACGCGACCTTGCTGTGCCAGGACATCGGCATAAGTGTCGGCATTGGGCAGAACGATATCGCCGCTCGACAGGAAACGATGTCCCAGCGTCGCGCGGCCGGCCGGTAAACCGAATGCCGAAACCGGCACGATCGCCTCGCCGTGCAGGGCCGTCAGGCGTTTTACCGGACGCGCGAAATTGACGACTTCGACCTTGCCCGGTGTGTAGCGCTGATAAGTCATCATTTTCGGCACCGGCAGCTTCGCCAGTGTATCCGTCAGCGCCGACTGAAGGGCGTCCGCCAGAAATGCGCCGGGTGCCGTGTAGTTCAGGAACAGCGCCTCGGCCTTGCCGTCCGGCGCCCGTTCGAGTTCGTCGATGCCGATGTCGGGGAAACCCAGCGCTGCGAGCTTTTTCGTCAGCGGCGCCGTCGCCTGGCCATTCGCATCCAGCGCAACCTGTACCGGGAGCACCTTCTGCCGAACGCGTTGCTCGGCGCCCTGGGCGCGCACGCCTGGAATCAGGACGGCGAGCCGGCGCGGCGTGGAGAAGGCGGTGTAGACGGGGCCGCTGCCCGAGGGCGCGGCCGCGTCGGTGTCGAGCAGATGCTCGGCGGCCAGACGGGTGGCAATCCCGTTTGCAAAGGCTTCGCCCAGCCGGGCCAGCGCCTTCGGCGGCAGTTCCTCGGTCAGGAGTTCAACGAGTAGCGTGGCAGTATGCGTCATGGTCATTCAAGAATCGATCCGGGACCGGAGCAAGCCCGTCCATTAATCCGTGCTGCAGCGGCATGAAGCGCGCAGCGTTGTCCGTCGCCGCGCGTCGTCACCGTAGGTCGGCAGCGGCGGACGCGCGGGTTCAGGCCGCTTTTGGCGGCGCGGCAGGCGTCATCAGCGCGCGTGTTTCGGGCGGCGCCATCGGGAAGCCGAGGGTTTCGCGCGACGTGTAATAGGCCTGCGCGACGGACCGTGCCAACGTTCGGATGCGGCCGATATACGCAGCACGCTCGGTCACCGAGATGGCACCGCGGGCATCGAGCAGATTGAACGTATGGGCGGCCTTCAACACCATTTCGTAGGCCGGGAGTGCCAACGGCACTTCCATCAGCTTCTTCGCTTCGGCTTCGTACTGCGTGAAGAAATCGAACAGCATCGGCGCATTCGCGTGTTCGAAGTTGTACGTCGACTGCTCGACTTCGTTCTGGTGGAAGACGTCGCCGTACTTCAGAACGCGTCGCTCGCCGTTCTCTTCCCACTCGGTCCAGACCAAGTCGTAGATATTCTCGACCTTCTGCAGATACATCGCCAGGCGCTCGATGCCGTACGTGATTTCACCGAGTACCGGCATGCAATCGATGCCACCGACCTGCTGGAAGTAGGTGAACTGCGTCACTTCCATCCCGTTCAGCCACACTTCCCAGCCCAGTCCCCAGGCGCCGAGCGTGGGGTTCTCCCAGTCATCTTCGACCAGTCGGACGTCGTTTTGTTGCAGATCGAGTCCGAGCGCCTTCAGCGAACCGAAATACAGTTCGATGATGTTGTCCGGCGCCGGCTTCATAACCGTCTGGAACTGGTAGTAATGCTGCAGACGGTTTGGATTTTCGCCGTAACGGCCGTCTTTCGGCCGACGCGAAGGCTGCACATAGGCGGCGCGCCAATGTTCGGGACCGATCGCGCGCAGGAACGTGGCGGTGTGCGACGTGCCCGCCCCAACTTCCATGTCGTAGGGCTGGAGGATCGCACAGCCTTGCTTGTCCCAGTACGACTGCAAGGTCAGGATGATTTGCTGGAAAGTGAGCATGGAAAAACGAAAAACGTCAAAAGCGGTCGGGAGCGGCGTGAGGCGGCTCGGAAACCCTCGATTCTAGCCTCTTTCACCGGGTCCCGGCCTGGGATATTCCGGCCGACAGGCGCCTGGGGCGTCTGTCGGCGACCGTGGGCGTCTAGACGCGTCGTTTCCGGCCGGCGAAGAACGTGCCGAGCAAAACGAGCAGGGACACGATCAGAACGGGCACATTACCGAAGCGGATATAGGGCGTGGCGCCTTGCATGCCCTGCACCGTGGCGTCGAGCGCGCCGACCGTTTCCGTCGGCAGTCGCGCTTGGACATCGCCGTTTGCATCGATCGCCGCCGTCGTGCCGGTGTTGGTGGCGCGGATCACCGGGCGCTGCATTTCCAGGGCGCGCATGCGCGAAATCTGCAGATGCTGATCCAGCGCGATCGTGTTCCCGAACCAGGCGAGATTCGTCGAATTGACCAGCACGCCGGCCGGCAGCGCCTGGCCACGCAGATTGGCGGCGATTTCCTCGCCGAACAGATCCTCGTAGCAAATATTCACGGCGAAACGCTCGCCCTTGACGACGAATGGCGGCTGCACCGGGTTGCCCCGCGCAAAATCGCCGAGCGGAATCTGCATCAGATTGACGAACCAGCGGAAGCCCCACGGGACGAATTCGCCGAAGGGCACCAGATGATGCTTGTCATAGCGATAGAGCAAGGGCTGCCCGGGGCTCAGTCCGAACGTTGAATTCGTATAGGACGGATGTCCATCGCGCTCGATGACGCCGGCAGCACCGAGCAGAATCGACGAGCCGGTGCGATCGACAAAGGCGCGGGTGGCTTGCGCGAAGGCTTCCGGGGTGTCGTTGATCAGTATCGGCAGCGCCGTTTCCGGTGTGACGATCAGATCCGCCGGTTTCGCCGTGATCAGCTGCTGATACAGCGCCAGGGAATGATCGAGCCCCGATTGCGAAAACTTGATGCTCTGGCCGATATTCCCCTGCAGCAAGCGCACCGTCAGCGGTGCGGTATCGGGATGGGTAAAGTGCAGCCAGCGCCCCCCGATGCCGAGTGCGACCAGCAGCACCGCCGCGGCGCCACAGGCCAGGCCGGTCGCGTTCGCATGGCGGCGCGCGCCGGCCACGCACTGCGCCAGCAGCGCGCCACAGGTCGCGGTGACGAAACCAACCCCGTAGACCCCGAGCAAGGAAGCGAGGCCGTTGAAGGGGCCGTCTACCTGGGCATAGCCGATCGATAGCCAGGGAAAGCCGGTGAACACGGTGCCGCGCAGCCATTCGCCCAACGCCCAGGTCGCGCCGAACAAGACGGCCGACAGGACAAGGCGCGCGAAGCGGCGCGCGCGCACCGGCCGGGTGGGCGTGCGATCCAGCCGCAGCGGACGCCACGGCAGGCCGCGAATCGGCATATTAAAAGCCGAGAGATCGGCGTCCGATACCTCGTTCGCGGCGTCCGGGTTGCGCGAGGCGGCCAGATTCAATGGGCCGACCGATGCCGGGTCATTGGAGAGCGGCGTCGCGACGAACCATGCGCCGGAGGCGAGCGCCGGATACACGGCGAGATAGGCGGAAAACAACACGACGGCAGCCGCGGCCATCGGCGCGGGCATTTCGCCGTAGTGATGCATGCTGATGTACAGCCAATACAGCCCGCTGACAAAGCTGCCGAGGCCGAACAGAAAGCCGGTCGCCAAGGCGCTCAGGCGATCGCGCGACAGCGCCAGCAAGGCGAACAGGACGGCGAGCAGCGGCAATTGCAGCCAGCCGCCATGCGGCATCGGCGCGAAGGTGAGGGTCGAGACGCCGCCGAGGGCCAGCGCACCGACGCTGCGGCGCCAGCCGATGCCGGCCAGCGCGCCGCGTATGCGCGCCCAACGGCTCGGACGCCGCTGCGTCGACACGCCGGATGTCGCCGGTTGGCTGCCTGTATCCTGGTTTTTGCGGCCCATCAGTCGTCGTGCACCTGACCGTCGGCATCGTGTTGCGACGGCTCGGGCAAGCGCGTCACCAGCAGCACGTGCAACTGCCGGGCGTCGCCGCGCAGGATCTCGAACGAGAAGCCTTCGATATCGACCGTTTCGCCGCGATGCGGTACCCGGCCGAAGCGATGCGTCACCAGGCCGCCGATCGTATCCGCTTCCTCGTCACCGTATTGCGCGCCGAACACCTCGTTGAACTGCGAGATTTCGGTCAGCGCGCGGACGCGGTAACGGCCGTCCGGTGCCGCGATGATATTGTCCTCTTCCTCGTCGAAGTCGAATTCGTCTTCGATATCGCCGACGATCTGTTCGAGCACGTCCTCGATCGTGATCAGCCCGGCCACGCCGCCGTATTCGTCGACGACGATCGCAAGGTGGTTACGGTTCACGCGAAAATCGTGCAGTAACACATTCAGTCGCTTGGATTCGGGGATGAAGACGGCGGGCCGCAACATGGCGCGGACATTGAACGCCTCGCGATGTTCCGGGGCCTCTTCCTTGTAGAACTGGAGCAGGTCCTTGGCGAGCAGCACGCCGATGACATTGTCGCGGCTGCCTTCGTAGACCGGATAGCGCGAGTGCGCCTTGTCGAGCATGAATGGCAGGAAGGTATCCGGCGATTCGTCGATATTGATGGCATCCATCTGGGCGCGCGGCACCATCACGTCGCGTGCGCTCATTTCGGCGACCTGGAAAACACCCTCGATCATCGACAAGGAGTCGGCGTCGATCAGATTGCGCTCGTGCGCATCCTGCAGGATTTCGAGCAGCTCGGCCCGCGAATCCGGTTCCGGCGAGATCAGGTCGGTCAGCCGTTCGAGCAGGGAACGGGGTTTGTCAGGGGTGCGTCTACTAGGATATGGGTCGTTCATGGTGGAGCGTCGCCGTCGGCGGCACATCTCGGCACCGTGATGCGCAATGCCGCTCCCCACGTTGGCGGGCAGGCAGGCGCAGCAGCAGTCGGACGAAGGCGGCCGGGGTGTCTGGACGCAATGGTGACGTTCAAGACTGGGAGCATACACTATCGGCGACGTTCGGCCAGAAAAGCGCGCACTCGGCCGAATCGCATGTCGTCTCGGTCAAGGACGAGGCCGAAAACATCGGGTTTTAGGGCTTCCCAGGCTGTTTTTTCGCCGGACGTCATCATCGCGTCATATTGATCAGGCCTGACGCTGCACGCCTTCCGCCGTCCGTTCGGCACCGTCGGTCGCTTCGTCGTCATTGCCGGCGCATTGCGTCGTCGACCCGCAGCGGCTCAGCAATTGTTCCAGGTGCTTGTCCGGAATGCCGGCTGCGCGCAGCGCCAACACTGTTTTCTCGACATATTCCCGCGTCGTGCCATAAGTGCCGCGCGCTTCGCGCAGCACGTGGCGCAGCACCGCATCGGGCAGCGTGCCGGCATAGGCGGGGGAGTCACGTTTGATGACGAAGCTGAGCGCCCGGATGCGCCGGCCGTCGATCAACCGGCACGGCAACCATGCGGGGCGATAGGCGCCTAGGGACATTTCGCGTTGCCACAGCGTGGTCAGATGCGCGGCGCTGTCGTCGTAGGGGAGGCGGAATGCCATGCCGGGACAGGAACCGCCACGGTCGATCGCGAGCACGAGGCCTGGTTGCTCGACGGTGCCGCGGTTGCGCCGCGACCACATGAACAGGCCGCGGTGATAGCCGTGGACCTGTGCCCGCACCGTCTCGATCACCGGCAGGCCGGGATTCCAGATCAGGGAGCCATAGCCGAAGATCCAGATGTCGTCGGGCGCCGGATGCGTGGCGAAGGCCTGCGCGCGCGAGGCGTCCAGTTCCGCGTCCGAGAGATAGACGACGGCGCCGTTCGGCGGGGGGTAGATGCCGGCCAGGCCCTCGCCGCCCGCGCCACTGTCGAGCGCCTTGCGTGCCGCGGCGTCGGTAGGAAGGCCGGTGCGATCGGCGCCGCCGATGATCGCTTCAGGCGACGGCTTCTTCATCGGCGTCCTTTCCATCGTCGGCATAAGGGTCGGGGAAACCTAGGCTTTCGAGCAGTTCGGTTTCGATGCCCTCCATCTCCTCGGCCTCGGCCTCGTCTTCGTGGTCATAGCCTTGCGCATGCAGGACACCATGGATGATCAGGTGCGCATAGTGCGCCAGCAGCGGCTTGCCTTGCTGCTGCGCTTCGCTTTCGACCACCGGGCAGCACAATACGATGTCGCCGGTCACCGGGTCGTCTTCCGACTCGGCATACGCGAAGGTCAGCACATTGGTCGCATAGTCCTTGCCGCGATAGCTGCGGTTCAGCGTCTTGCCTTCGTCCGCATCGACGAAGCGCAGCGTCAACATCGCATCGGCGAAAAGCGCGGTTTCGACCCAGCGCTTTACGGTCGCCTTGCTCAGCAGCTTGCGATGCGCGGCAAAAGCCGGCGCGGCAAACTGCACTTCCAGTGTCAGCGCTGGGGGCACCTTGTCGATATCGGCTGCGCCCGGGGGGGCGTCTTCGAGGGTCATATCGGTATCGGGGTCGTCGTTTTCGTCAAGCGCGTCGCGTTGCGGCGCACACCATCAATGCGGCGACGGCACGTCGCTGCGTACGACGGGCGTCGTTGGTGCGGGGTCGCCGGCATCCGACGAACGGTCCGCGTGTTGCGCACTTCGATCCGGGCGCGCACCGCGCGATCCGGACTCGTGGTGGCCGCCGCGTCGTGAGGTGCCACGTCCGTCCGGGTGATCGCGCTCTTCCTGCTTGGCATGCGCCTCGTAGGCATCGACGATCCGTCCCACCAGCGGATGGCGTACGACATCGACGCTGGTGAAACGCGTCATCGCAATCCCGCGTACGTTGCCCAGCACTTCCTGCGCGTCCAGCAGGCCGCTGCGATGGCCGCGCGGCAGATCGACCTGTGTCGTATCGCCGGTCACCACGGCCTTCGAGCCGAAACCGATCCGCGTCAGGAACATCTTCATCTGCTCCGGCGTCGTGTTCTGCGCCTCGTCGAGAATAATGAAGGCGTGATTCAACGTCCGCCCGCGCATGTAAGCAAGCGGCGCGATCTCGATCATCTGCTTCTCGAACATCTTGGCGGTGCGATCGAAGCCGAGCAAATCGTACAGCGCGTCGTACAACGGCCGCAGATAGGGGTCCACTTTCTGCGTCAGATCGCCCGGCAGGAACCCCAGCCGTTCGCCGGCTTCGACTGCCGGCCGCGTCAGCACGATTCGTTTGATTTGATCGCGTTCGAGCGCGTCCACCGCACAGGCCACGGCGAGATAGGTCTTGCCGGTGCCCGCCGGACCGATGCCGAACGTGATGTCGTGCGACAGGATCGCTTTCAGATAGGCATGTTGCGTCGGGGTGCGACCGCGCAGATCGGATTTGCGCGTGTGCAGCACGATCGCATCCGGCCCGAGGTGCGTCGGCAACGCGTGCGGGTCGGCGTCCGCCGCGACCGGGGCAATCTGATCGCGCGCGGTCAACTCGACGGTGGGCGGCAGTTCCGGTCCGGTCGGATAGCGCGTCTGTCCGGTGCGTGCCGCGCCGCGGCCGGCCACCGACGTCCGGCTTTTTGCCGCGGTCTTGTTTTCTGCCTTGGCCGCTCCGCTTGCCTGTCCCGATCGGGACGTCCTGCCGGCGGGCAAGGTGGTCACCATCCCGGTGTGGCGCGCTTCGACCAATCCCAACTGCACGTCTTCCAGCGATAACGGCACGCGTGCGCGGTTATAGAAGTTTTCCAGCGCCGCGACGGCCGTCTTGGCATTCCTGCCTCGCACGGCAATCCGGTGGCCACGCCGTGCCAGCGTGACATCCAGGGCCTGCTCGATCTGACGCAGGTTCTCATCCAGCGGTCCGCACAGGTTCGCGAGACGCTGATTATCGTCGCGCGGGGCGGTGAATTCTTCTTGGGCGATTTTCAACGCGAGACAGCCATCCTTTCCACATAAAGAGATCGCGGGCCGACGTCGGTCCCGCGATTGCATTATTACACCGCGCCGGCTTGTCTGCCCGGTTTTGGGACCGCCCTGCCGGCTGCGCGGTCTTGAAAAAAAGGATCAGGCCAAAGGCGGCGTCTCGTCCGCGGTGATGATCTGGCCCCGCAGCGAGTGCGGGAAGGCCTGATCGATATACACGTCGATCATTTGCCCGGTCAGGCGCGCATGGGAGGCGAGCGGGGCCGGGAAATTCACGACGCGGTTGTTCTCGGTGCGACCATGCAGTTCATTCGGATCCTTGCGCGACGGACCCTCCACCAGAATCCGCTGCACGCTGCCGAGCATGCTGTCGCTGATGCGTCGAACATTGGCTTCGATCGTCGCCTGCAGGTGCATCAGGCGCTTCAGCTTCACCTCATGCGGCGTATCGTCGTGCAGATTCGCCGCCGGCGTGCCGGGGCGGGGGCTATAGATGAAGGAGAAGCTGGTGTCATAGCCGATATGCTCGACCAGGGCCATCATCTTGTCGAAGTCGTCGTCGGTCTCGCCGGGGAAGCCGACGATAAAATCCGTGGACACCGACAGGTTCGGGCGAATCGCCCGCAGCTTGCAGATGACCGATTTGTATTCGAGCACCGAATAGCCGCGCTTCATCGCCATCAATACGCGGTCGGAGCCGTGCTGAACCGGCAGATGCAGGTGATCGACCAGTTTCGGCACCTTTGCGTAGGTGTCGATCAGGCGCTGCGTGAATTCCTTCGGATGCGACGTCGTGTAACGGATGCGTTCGATGCCGGGAATATCCGCGACCAATTCGATCAAGCCGGCGAAGTCGATCTTTTCCGCGTCCGCGTCATGGGCCAGATCCTTGGACAGCGGCGCCAGATAGGCGTTGACGTTTTGCCCCAGCAACGTCACTTCGCGTACGCCCTGTTCCGCCAGCTCGGCGATTTCGGTCAGCACGTCGTCGAGCGGGCGCGATACTTCCTCGCCGCGCGTGTAGGGCACCACGCAGTAACTGCAGTACTTGCTGCAGCCTTCCATGATCGAGACGAAGGCACTCGGCCCTTCGACACGCGCCGGCGGCAAGTGATCGAATTTTTCGATTTCCGGAAAGGAGATGTCCACCTGCGAGCGCCCGGTGTCCCGACGCGCGTCGATCATCTTCGGCAGCCGATGCAGCGTTTGCGGTCCGAATACCACGTCGACATAAGGGGCGCGGGCGACGATCGCCGCGCCTTCCTGGCTCGCCACGCAGCCGCCGACGCCGATGATCAGGTTCGGATTCTTTTCCTTCAGCATCTTCACCCGGCCGAGTTCCGAAAACACCTTCTCCTGCGCTTTCTCGCGCACGGAGCAGGTGTTGAACAGGATGACGTCGGCGTCTTCGGGCGTCTGGGTTTGCACCAGACCTTGGGCAGCGCCCAGCACGTCGGCCATTTTGTCCGAGTCGTACTCGTTCATCTGGCAACCGTAGGTCTTGATGAAGATCTTCTTCTGGTGCGGGACCGCGGCGGCGACGGTGTCGTCGGCCAGGTGCGCCAAGGAAGCCGGGCTGGCATCCTGCAGGGTGTGGTTTTGCGTTGTCATCGTGGGGGCGCCGATCGCAGTGGTTGACCTGGGGGCGTGTAAAAGTAGGGGTGAAACGTACTGTGCTGCTTCCATTTTCGGTAGCGGGCGCGCGGATCCGATCGCGGACGCGGTCTCTGGCAGCACGGCGAGGAAATCAAACGGGAGATTATAACGCCATGCGCCCGGCAGATCGACCGGGACGCCCCTCCCGCCGTGCGGCAGCAACACGTGGGGTAGGATGGGTGGGCATACCTTATGCTTTTCGCGTCGCCATTAGATGCCGCGGTCCTTCAGTTCGATGAAACGTCGCCGATGGGGAAATAGCCGTACGCGAAGCACGGCGATGCCCGCGTCGATGCGATGCCATAAAATAATGTAAAACGCGGCAATAGCGCGTGAAATTTTTACCAGTCCGTCGAATATGACTGAATGCTTTCAAATGCTTACGGTTATTTAACGACGGATACGCGAATTTCGCACCGGATTAGGAACCGTTGATCTCCCAAAGGTCATAGGGTGTAACGCGCGTTCGTCCAAATTTCTTTATGATGGCGAAGATGGATCTGAAGGCAGACAGATGAAAGTTCCGTAATCGTCGCGCGCGACGCGGCGGCGTCGCAAGGCACCGGTTCCTGGCCGCACCGGACGACGCGTGGAGCACGTCAGTCGGACCGACAGCGTCTCAAGATCATCCTGATAAACCATTCACGCGCTCGCCATGCGGGTGGATTGAGAAAAGACATGCAAGACATGGCTCTCGGAGGCAGCAAAGTGCAAACCGGACATGTTCCACCGCTACCGTGGCGACTCGAGGATATCGACTTTGCGTCGATCCAACCCGAGGTGGTCGCCCGTAACGAGGACCTCGTCGCGCTGTTGTGCGCGTCATCGTTCATCGAAAGCGGCTCTGATCTCTACAGCCGAAACCTAGTCGAATATTTCGCCGGCGATCGCGAGGTGGAGGATTGGCTCAACACGAGCTGGGAAGCGGAGGAGCTTCAGCACGGCCGTGCATTGAAGGCGTATATCGCTTACGTCTGGCCCGATTTCGATTGGGATGCGTCGTTCGCGCGCTTCTTCGACGAGTATTCGAAGACCTGCTCGATCGAAGAGTTCGAGAAGACGAAAGCGCTGGAAATGGCGGCACGCTGCGTGGTCGAGACAGGCACGGCCACGCTGTATCGCGCGATCAACGAATGTACCGACGAGCCGATCCTGAAGCAGTTGACGTCGAACATTCGCGCCGACGAAGTGCGGCACTACAAGCATTTTCTGCAGTATTTCAAGCGCTATAACGCGGCCGAGAAAAACGGGCGCTGGAAGGTGCTCGGTGCGCTGGTGCGCCGTGTCATCGAGATCAAGAGCGAAGATTCCGACATCGCGTTGCGCCATGTCTTTGCCGAGCGTCACCACACCGAAGCGGTCGATACGCCGCAGTATCGTGCGATGAGTGGCCGCGTGAATCGTCTGGTGCGGCGCAATCTGTCGGCCGATATGTGCTTGAAGATGCTGATGAAACCGCTCGATCTGCCGCGTAAATTGCAGTCGACGATTCAGCCGCCCCTCGCGGGGGTGCTCCAACATGTTTTCTTCCGCTAAGCCGGGCAGCAGCCGGCACGCGGTTAGCGACTTGGACGGTTTGGCCTCTGCCTTACGCTTCGCGATGGCCGACGGCGATCCGGCGGACCGCTTGCTTACTGCGGCGCCGCGCGCCCCGATGGACGCCGTGGCGGCCGATGGCGGCGATGGAGTCGAGCCCGACGGCCCCCAGTTCACCTTGTCTTTGTTGACGACCGGCACCGATGGTTGGCCGGTGACGTCGTTGCTGGGGCCCGGCGAAGTGGTCGTGATCGACGCGGTGCGCGTGCGCATCGCGCTATGGTCGTCGGCGCGCGCCAACGGCAATCTCGCCCGCGAGGAGCGTGCCACGCTCGACTTTATTTTCGAGGGCTGCTTTTTTCAGCTAAGACTGCGCTCCATGGGCCATGCGCCGCTGGTGCTAAGCAAACGCGCGCGAGCGGATGCCACGACGTCGACCTTGGTTTGCCATGAGCTGCTTCTGGTGGAGGGGGAAGCCCAACGCGTGCCCTATGCCGAGCTGACCTCGGGTATTCGGTATCGCTTGACCGGCGATGCCACGGCGCGCGCCGATACGGCCGAGCGGTGGCGTGCGCAGCAGGCGGCACTGGCGGCGTTTTCCTGGAGCTGAGTGGGAGCAGGGTGCGGCACACGTTTGACGTATCGCCAAAGCAAAAGCCGACGAATGAATCATTCGTTGGCTTTTTTGTTTATGCGCGTCCCGCATGCGTTGACATTGCAGGGAGACATGCCGGCCCTCTATCGAGAGGGCCGTGACCGGTTCACCGCTTAGGAGCGGTCGCCTCGGGCGCCGCGCGATAGCAGCGCGGCATTGCGCGGGGCGCTATTGGCCAGCGCCCCATTACCCTGACGCGGTGCGCGGGGCTGACCGCGATCGGCGTTGTCGGCGTGGGCCCGCGGTGCTCCACCGGCATGGCCGCTATTTCCATTCGCCGCCGGACGGGGGCCGCGTGTTGCCGCACCGTTCTGCGGCTTCGGCGCGCCGCCGTGGCGCGCCTGATTTTCCGTGCGGGCCGGCCGGTCGGCGCGATCCGCTGCCGGGCGGCGGCCGTCTTGGGCGCCACGCGCGCCGGTGTTATTACCCTGACCGTCGCGGCCTTCGTCACGCGTGCCGGCATGCGCGCCCGGCAGGCCGCCGTCACGACGCCCGTCGCGCTGGCCATTGCGTTGGCCGTCGCGGGCACGTTGCGGCGGGCCGCCGCGTTGACCGCCGCCGCCCGCGCCGCGCTTCTGGATCGGCTCGGGTTTGATCGTGGGATCGGGTTCGAAGCCTTCCAGGATTTCTTTCGGCAGGCTGCGGTTGATCAGCTTTTCGATATCGATCAGCAATTGCTTTTCGTCGATGCAGACCAGGGACCAGGCTTCGCCCGTGGCGCCGGCACGGCCGGTGCGGCCGATTCGGTGCACATAGTCTTCCGCGACATTCGGCAAATCGAAGTTGACGACGTGCGGCAATTGGTCGATATCGATGCCGCGCGCGGCGATATCGGTGGCGACCAGCGCCTGCAGCGTCCCATCCTTGAATTCGGACAAGGCCCGGGTACGTGCGGACTGGCTCTTATTGCCGTGGATCGCCAGCGCACGGATGCCATCGCGGTCCAACTGTTCGGCAAGACGGTTCGCGCCGTGCTTCGTGCGCGTGAAAACCAGCACCTGGAACCATGCATTATCGCGAATCAGCTTCGTCAGCAATTCACGCTTGCGTTCGCGGTCCACCAGATAGACGCGTTGGTCGACCGTTTGCGCCGTCGTGTTCCGGCGGGCCACCTCGATCGTTCGCGGTGCATCCAGCAATCCGGCTGCCAGCGTCTTGATTTCATCGGAGAACGTCGCCGAGAACAGCAGATTCTGTCGCTTCGGCGGCAAGACCGCCAGCACCTTTCGGATATCGCGAATAAAGCCCATATCGAGCATCCGGTCCGCTTCGTCCAGTACCAGGATCTGAACGTGCGACAGATCGACGGTGCCTTGCGACAGATGGTCCAGCAGACGGCCGGGCGTGGCCACCAGGATATCGACACCCCGGCGCAATTGATCGATCTGGGGATTGATGCCGACGCCGCCGAACATCATCATCGATTTCAGCTTCAGGTACTTGCCATAGCTGCGAACGCTTTCTTCGACCTGTGCCGCCAGTTCACGCGTCGGAGCCAGGACCAGCGCGCGAATGACCGGCTTACCGGCTTTGGCCGGCAGACGCGTCAGGCGTTCGAGCAGGGGCAGCGTGAAGCCGGCCGTTTTGCCGGTCCCCGTCTGTGCGCCGGCGAGCAGGTCGCCGCCTTCGAGTACCGCCGGAATGGCTTGCAGCTGAATGGGCGTGGGCGTCGTGTAGCCCATATCGGCAACGGCGCGCAGGATGGGTTCGGATAAGCCGAGTTCGCTAAAAGACATGAATTTTCGTGTTTCGCCGGTTCGTCGCAACAGGTGCGCCAATCTGGAACCGGTCGAATGATGGGTCGCGCCATCCGCGTTGACTGGAACCCGCGGATGGCGAAAAAAGGGGCGTCGCAATCGTATGGCGACAAATACGTCGAAATACGATGTCACACGGCGCATGTCCGGCTGGGGTGCATTGCAGCGATGCACGCCGGCATGGACGATCAATCTCACTGTATGACGCAGTGGTACTCCTTGGGCGCAACGCAAGGCGCTATCGGGAGCGGGACACGACGGAAGTCGGGTGACAGCGCGCGTCTTACGCACACTGCTTGGAACCCGTGCGCGTCTCAGGCGCACCGCTGATTTCACGACGGCGCGCTATCGCATGGAAGGCGCGCGACGACGAAGACGACGAACAACGTGCTTTCCGCAGCGAACAGCCGATAACCGTCCGCTTCACCGCGCGTCGTTACCGATCCTCACGTCGAGCACATGGCCGTCCTGCAAGACATCGGTAATCTGTGTCGACACGCAGCGGAACACTGCTTGTCACGGCCATTAGAGTAGCAGTCAGACCCTATAAAGCGCAACCGATAAGCTCGACCATCGCGCGATCCAAGAGGCTTTCGCGGGCCTGTCGACAGCGATATGCAGGCGGGCCTCGGCTTTGATACGACCGTTTAATTGGCAACGATTCATTGGCAACGATCGACCCAGTTTATTTGTATTGGCAACTGAAGCAGGGCGACGCGGCGCGCCACCACGGGGATTGCGACGAAGGATCAGACTTTTCTGGTTTCTCTGTCGATCGCTTGGATCACCGACAGGCGCTCGCGATAATGCAGCGGGCAACGACGATCCGTCGTATTGCATTAGATGTGATAACACAGCGACGAGGTGACGATGAACGGGGACCCGGGAAATGCGAAGGCGAGGGCATGGCGCGTGGTGCTGGTGGACGACCATCCGCTGGTCCGGGAAGCGTACGGCGCGATCATCGATGCACATCCCGATCTGACGGTGCTCGCGAGCCTGGCCGACAGTGCATCGCTGACGCCGGTATTGCGGCGTGGCGGCGTCGATATCGTGCTGCTCGATCTGCAATTGTCCGATGACGACGTTGATGGCATCGCATTGATCCAGCGCCTGCGCGTGCGCTTCCAGAGCATACGGATCCTGGTCTGTTCGGCGCTCGACGACATCGTGACGACACGCGCCGTATTCAGCGCCGGCGCGCACGGCTTCCTGTCGAAGCGCCAAGCGGTCCGGGATACGATCGATGCCCTGTATGCGGTGGCGGCCGGCAAGCGCTACGTTACCGGGGCGACCTATGACGGCAGAGAGTGCGCCGCGTGGCAGGCGCCCTCCGACGTGGCTGCGCCGTCGCCGCGTGCCGCATTGACGGCGAAGGAATGCGATGTCCTGCGATGTTGTCGTCAAGGTTTGTCGCCGACCAAGGCGGCCGCGAAATTGAAACGCAGTGTCAAGACCGTCAGCGGACACAAGATGACTGCCTTCCGAAAGCTGGGATACGAGACGGAAGTGGCGATGCATTACGCCTGGCCGCGCGCAAAGGATCGCTGAGGAACGACGCGTTTCGCGTGGCGTCCCGCTGTCCCGGTCCGCTGCACGCGGGTCAGGGTTCCCCCGATGCTGAAAACCAGCATTGCCTAAGCGGTCTGTAACCCTGATAACCAGCATGGATCGCGCCGATCGCGCCATCCACCAGTGCAACGACTTCAACGATAACGGAGACGGCAATGAACCATGCTGACATGCAATTCCTCGGTGTTCCCTTCCCGTTCAAGCCGCAGTATGAAAATTTCATCGGTGGCGCCTGGGTGCCTCCGGTCGATGGTGTCTATTTCGACAATGTTTCGCCGATCACCGGGCAAGTATTTACGTCGGTGCCGCGATCGGGCGCCGCGGATATCGAATTGGCCCTCGATGCCGCGCATCGGGCAAAGGATGCGTGGGGGCGGCAGTCGGCGGCGGATCGTGCGGCGGTCTTGTTGCGCATTGCCGATCGCATGGCGCTCCATCTGCCGCAACTCGCCTTTGCCGAATCGATCGACAACGGCAAGCCGATCCGCGAAACGCGGGCCGCGGACATTCCGCTCGCCATCGATCACTTTCGCTATTTCGCCGGCTGTCTGCGCTCGCAGGAGGGCGCGATCAGTGAGATCGATCGCGACACGATCGCCTATCATTTTCACGAACCTCTCGGCGTTGTCGGGCAGATCATCCCGTGGAATTTTCCGATCCTGATGGCGGCGTGGAAAGTGGCGCCGGCCTTGGCGGCCGGTAATTGCGTCGTGCTGAAGCCGGCCGAGCAGACGCCGGCGTCGATTCTCGTGCTGGCCGAACTTATCGCCGATCTGCTGCCGCCCGGCGTATTGAACATCGTCAACGGATTCGGCACGGAGGCAGGGCAACCGTTGGCATCCAGCAAGCGCATTGCAAAGATCGCGTTCACCGGGGAGACCTCCACCGGACGCCTGATCATGCAATATGCGAGTCAGAATCTGATTCCGGTAACGCTCGAATTGGGTGGCAAGAGCCCGAATATTTTCTTCGACGATGTGATGGCCCATGACGATGCATTCTTCGACAAGGCGCTGGAAGGCTTTGCGATGTTTGCGCTGAACCAGGGCGAAGTATGTACCTGCCCGTCGCGCGCTTTAGTTCAAGAAAGCGTCTATGAGCGATTTATTGAACGTGCGGTGGCGCGCGTGGAGAAAATCCGCCAGGGGCATCCGTTGGACGACAAGACGATGATCGGCGCGCAAGCATCGCAGGAGCAGCTGGACAAGATCCTGTCCTACATCGAGATCGGTCGAGGGGAAGGTGCGACCTGCCTCACCGGCGGAGTTCGCGCGCGACTCGACGGAGAACTGGCGAACGGGTATTACATGCAGCCGACGATTTTCCGCGGCGACAACAAGATGCGCATCTTCCAGGAGGAGATCTTCGGGCCGGTGTTGTCGGTAACGACGTTCAAGGATGAAGATGAAGCGCTGGCGATCGCGAACGACAGTGCCTATGGTCTCGGAGCGGGGCTATGGACACGCGATGTCCATCGAGCCTATCGGATGGGGCGCGCCATTCAAGCCGGGCGCGTCTGGACGAACTGCTATCACGCCTATCCCGCGCATGCGGCGTTCGGTGGGTACAAGCAATCCGGCATTGGTCGCGAGAACCACAAGATGATGCTGGAACATTATCAACAGACGAAAAATCTGCTGGTCAGTTACGGTACGTCGCCGCTCGGTTTCTTTTAAAGAACGCCGGTCTCACGAATTACATCGGGGCTAGGGCATCCGAGTATAATGCTTCGTTAAAATCGGTTGCGCGATCTGTCGGTGAGGTGGCGCAATCGTTTCGCTTCGCGTAGGCCTGACGGCTCCGGCGTGCCACGCCGAACCTGTTCAATAGCAGCGCGAGGGACAGGAGCGTAGGCACGTATGCAAGAACAAAAAGATCTACTGGTCGTTGACGACAATATCGATTCGGCTGAAAGCCTCGCGATGTTGCTGGAAATTCACGGCTATACGGCCCGCGTCGTCCACGATGGACCGGCGGCGCTCGCGGCGGTGGCCGAACGGTTGCCTGATGCGGTCATCCTGGACATCAGCATGCCGGGCATGGACGGATTCGAGGTCGCGCGGCGACTTCGGACCCAATTCAACGCCGATCAGTTGAAACTGATCGGTTTGTCCGGCTATGGCGACGACGGCAGCCGCCGCCAAGCGCACGCTGCGGGCTTCGATCAATTGTTGGTCAAGCCGATCGACGTCGAGGGTGTCATCGCCGCGCTTTGATCGTCTGGCGTCGGGTTGCGCGGGTCACCCGCGCCGTCACCCACGTAGGCGCGCGCCTGACCGAGCAGCCATTCCCGGAACATCTGTAGCGGCGGGTTGTGGCGCGCCTCGGTGGGATAAACGAGGTAGTAGGCGGCATCGGCGTCGCGATGGCGCGTGCCGTTATCGCCGTCCAACGCCGCGCCGTCTCCCTTATCTCCTGACTTCTTCCTCGCCCCCCGCCGTTGCGCGGCCTGCCTGCTCGGCCAATCGGCAAAGGGCATCGCCAGGCCAGGATCGCCCCACAGTCCGTCGAGAAAGAAGCGCGGCACTAACGCCACGCCTAGCCCCGCGCGCGCGCCGCTGATCAACATCGTGAACAGTTCGTAGCGCGCGCCGCGCATCGCGCGCGGATCGTCTACGCCGCATTGCAGCAGCCAGTTCTGCCAAGCGTCGGGACGCGTGGTGGAGTGCAGCAGCGGCAAGTCGAGCAGCGCTGCCGGATGCGTCGGAAGGTCTCCCAGCGTCGCCAATAAGGCCGGCGCGCACACCGGCACCACCTCTTCACCGAACAAACGGTCCGCCATCGTGCCGGGCCAATTCGGCGGTCCGTAGTGAATCGCGGCCTCGAAATGCGTCTCGCCAAACGCGAACATCTCCGTCTGCACGCCAAGATTGACCTGTAGAGAGGGATGTCGGGCGCTTAAATCGTGCATCCGCGGAAGCAACCATTGCGAGGCGAAGGTCGGCAGGACCGCCAGTTCCAATGCACCGGCACCGCTGCCGTGGGCAATGATGGCCAGCGTGTCGCGCTCCAGCGCATCGAGCGTGCGCCGCACCTGCGCGCTATACAAGGCCCCCGCGCGCGTCAGGATCACGCGCTGTTTCGCGCGGACGAACAGACGCACGCCCAGCTGACTTTCCAGGGCACTGACCTGGCGCGACACGGCACTCTCCGTCAGCGACAAGGCGCGGGCAGCCGCGGTGAAATGTTCGTAGCGGGCAGCGGCATCGAACGCGATCAATGCCCCCATATTCGGTAGTCTGCGGCGGCGCATCGTCATGAAGTTGATTCCAAAAACGCATTACCTGCCGATTTTATCGTGCTTTACGTCGGCGCCGTAGAGGCCAATAATCAGTTCACATGGGTAGGAAAGAAAAGGAGGAGAACATGAAACGCAATGCCAATATCGACGGGCTGCTGCAGTCCTTGCTGGGTTCGGAAAAGACGACCGCCTTGTTCGATACGTTGAATATGCCGGCGGCGCTGTCGCACTGCGAACCGGGCGTGGTCAGCCGCACGGAACTGGCGCAGGCCATGAATATGGCGCTGTTCGATGGCCTGATCGCGCGCTCCGCAAACGGCCGGCGGTATACCGCGCGGGCGTTGGCTGCCGTACGTGAGCGCCGGCGTGCGCCGGGAGCGGCCGAACACGCGCGGGACGACATGTCGTCCGTATCGGCTGCGGCGCGGGAGCCGTCGGCGGTGTGTTTCGATCACGGCGCGCTGCGCACGGTCCGTTGGGCGCAGAACGGCGCTTTGCCGCCCGGCGAAGCGGCGTTCGCGCGCATTCTGATCCCCTTGGGGTTCGAGATGCGCAACCGGTATCCATTGGACAAACTCGGGATGACCGGGCGGGCCTATGCGCATCGTGACGCGCCGGAAGACATCGCGCAGTTCTTTGTCAGCGAGCTGCATCCGGAGCGGTTTTCGCCGGCGTTCCAGGAAGCGGTGACGCAGATCGTGTCCACGTCGGTCGATCCCTTGACGCCGAACGCCGTTGCCCTGCTGTGGGATTTGCACCGTGACGGCAGCCTGCCGTTGGCCTATGCGCAGGAACTGTTGCCGGTGATCGTCGGCGCGTTTGCCCGGCAGCATGCGGTGCCCCGCGAGCGGGATTACGAGGCGGTGCTGAAGGAGTCGGCGGAAATGGCCTGGATCGCCACCGAAGGCAATGCCTTCAATCACGCCACCGATCGCGTGACCGATGTGTTCGCGCTCGCCGATGCCGAAAAATCGCTCGGTTTGCCGATGAAGCCGGATGTCGAGTGCTCGCGTTCCGGCCGGGTCTTCCAGACGGCCTACCGCGCGGACCCGGTCGAGCGGCCTTTTATCGATCGCGATGGCCGGGAGATTACGCGCACGGTGCCGGGCTCGTTCTATGAGTTCATCACGCGCAAGCACGAGTTCGACAAAGAGACCGGGCGTTGGCGTCTGGATCTGCGCTTTGATGCAGGCAACGCCCAGGGCATTTTCAAGATGACGGCCGGCGCGGTGATGTAAGCGGGCGGTCTGTGCAACCAGGAGAAAAAATGAACGTCGATGCCATTCTGGCTGATCTAGGGTTGGCGCATCTGGGCGCGCACGCCGCGGCCGGCGACGGCACGCCGTCAACGGCGGGGCTGGCGGTACATTCCCCGATCGACGGGCGGCGGCTCGGCGTCGCGCCGTTGCATGCGGCCGATGAGGCGCCGGCGGTGATGGCACGCGCGCAATCGGCATTTCTCAGCTGGCGCGATGTGCCGGCGCCGCGGCGCGGCGAACTGGTGCGTCTGCTCGGTGAGACGCTGCGTGCGAAGAAGCAGGCCTTGGGCACCTTGGTGTCGATGGAAGCCGGCAAGATCCTCCAGGAAGGGCTGGGCGAAGTGCAGGAGATGATCGACATCTGCGACTTCGCCGTCGGGCTGTCACGCCAGTTGTATGGGCTGACGATCGCGTCGGAGCGGCCCGGTCATCGCATGGCCGAAAACTGGCATCCGATGGGACCGTGCGTGGTGATTTCGGCGTTCAATTTTCCGGTGGCGGTGTGGTCATGGAATGCGGCGCTGGCACTCGTCTGTGGCAACAGCGTCGTATGGAAACCGTCGGAGAAGACGCCGCTGACCGCGCTGGCGGTGGATGCCTTGATGCGCGATGTGCTGAACGCTTTCGGTGACGCGCCGCCCGGTCTCGTGCAAACGGTGATCGGCGGCCGCGACATCGGCGCGCACCTGGTCAACGATGCGCGCGCCGCCATCGTCAGTGCGACGGGCAGCACGGCGATGGGGCGCGCCGTGGGCGCGGACGTGGCGCGCCGCTTTGGCCGCGCCATTCTGGAGCTTGGCGGCAATAACGCCGGCATCGTGACGCCGTCGGCGGATCGGGAACTCGCGCTGCGCGGCATTCTGTTCGCGGCCGTCGGCACCGCCGGACAGCGCTGCACGTCGTTGCGGCGTCTTTTTGTACATGACAGCATCTACGACGAAACCGTCTCGCGGCTCAAGACGTGGTACGCGAAGGTGCCGATCGGCGATCCCTTGGCGGCGGGCGTTCTGATGGGCCCCTTGATCGATCGAGATGCCTACGATGCCATGCAACGCGCGCTGGAAGAGGCCCGCGCGCAGGGCGGGCGCATCACTGGTGGCGAACGCGTCAGGCCCGAGGGCGATGCGGGCAGCGATCAGGCGTTCTATGTACAGCCGGCATTGGTCGAGATGCCATCGCAAACGCAGGTGGTTTTGCGGGAAACCTTCGCGCCGATTTTATATGTGATGCGCTACAGCCAGTTCGACGATGCGATCGCGGCGAACAACGCGGCCGCGCATGGCTTGTCATCGTGCGTTTTCACGAACGATCTGCGCGAAGCCGAGCGATTCACCAGCGCCGCCGGCAGCGATTGCGGCATTTCGAACGTGAATATCGGTCCGAGCGGGGCGGAGATCGGCGGCGCGTTCGGCGGCGAGAAGGAAACGGGCGGCGGCCGCGAATCCGGTTCGGATTCGTGGAAGGGCTATATGCGCCGCGCGACGAACACCGTCAACTACTCGACGCAATTGCCGCTCGCACAAGGAATCCGCTTCGATTTCGACGGCGGTTGAACGTCGTCCCATCCATGCGATGTCGTGATGTCGTGATGTCGGCATCTTGCGGTCATCGCATGGTGGGTCTTTCGACAAGGAGCACGAGGCACCGTGTGCCTGAGCTTCACTGGCAGGTTTGCCAGTGTTTTCTTCACTTTTTGAGATGACATGAGCGCCACGCAATCCGACACTTCCGGCCTGGCCGCCGGACCCGCCCTCGACGCGTCCTTTTTTGCGGCGCCGTTCCGACACCCGGTTGGGTCGCCGATACGCGAACTGTTTCCCTACCTAAGTCGTCCCGGGATGATCTCGTTCGCGGGCGGCATGCCGGATCCGGCCCTCTTCGATGGCGACGGTCTGCAACGCGCGCAGGAAAAAGCGTGGAAAAACAAGTCGGCGTGCCTGCAATATGGCCCGACCGACGGATTGCCGATGCTGCGTGCGGCGCTCGCATCGGTGATGCGCGCGCGCGGTGTGCAGTGTGACGAAAGCGGCATCATGGTCACGTCTGGATCGCAGCAGGGTTTAGACTTGTTGCTTCGTGTCATGGTCGAGCCCGGCGACGTCATTCTCGTCGAGGAGCCGGCCTATCCGGCGACGCTGCAGGCCATCCGCTTGGCGCAGGCACGCGTCGTGTCGCTGGCCGTCGACGACGATGGTCTCGATATCGATGCCTTGTCCGCGCGATTGGCACAGTGGGATCGCACGTTGCCCGAACCGAAAGCGCTCTACACGGTGCCGACATTTTCGAATCCCACCGGTTTGACGATGTCGCGTGCGCGACGCATTGCCTTGCTTGAGTTGGCGGTCAAACATCGCCTGCTGTTGATCGAGGACGACCCGTATAGCGAGCTGCGCTTTTCGGGCGACGCCGTGCCGTCTTTACTGGCGCTGTCCGAAGAGGTGCCTGGATCGCGTGATTGGATCGTGCATTTCTCGAGTCTTTCCAAGATCGTCGCGCCCGGCATGCGCATCGGCTGGATGCTGGCACCGACGGAAATCATGCGTCGCTGTTCCATTGCGCGACAGACGGTCGATCTTTGCGGGCCCGGCTGGCCGCAGGCCGTCGCGACCGCTTATTTGGAGGACGATGCGTGTGCCGCTCATCTTCCGCGCATCATCGCCGCCTATCGGGCCAAATGCGATGCACTGGCGTCCGGCTTGCAAGCGGCATTGGGCGAGCAACTAACGTTTTCGACGCCGCAGGGCGGGATGTTCCTGTGGGGACGCGTCGCATCGGGCGTCGACGCGGCCGAGGTGCTGAAGGCGGCGATCGAGCAGGGCGTGATGTTCGTACCGGGCTCCGCCTTTTATTCCGATAAAGCGGACCGTAGCACCGTTCGTCTGTCGTTCGCGATGCCGTCGGTCGAACAGATCGGCGAAGGCGTCAAGCGCCTTGCACTGGCGGTGTCACAGATGGCATAAGGTGCCGCGACTGCAGACAATGCAACATGGTCTGCGGTATCGCTACCGCGGGCCGTGCCGGCGAGATCCCTCGATCAGCGTATCCACCAGTTGATTCGCCCACTGCGGCCCGGTTGGCTGGCCCAGCAAGAGGCGTAGATAAATGGCGCCGACGAACGCATCGAGGACACGCGCAATATTCAGGTCCTCTCGAAATTCCTGTTTGTCGATGCCGGCTTGCAGCACGAGGGTGCTGCGCTTCCTGAGCGGCTTGGAGAAGTCGTCCAGAAACATCTGCTGCGTTTGTGGATCGCTTTGCGCCAGTGCAACGACCGATGCCGCGATGCGGCCATTGGGCCCGCTCAACGTGCGTGCGAGGGACAGGACCAAGGCGCGGAAATCATCCGCCGGTGCGTCGGTGTCCGCATAAGTCAACGTGGGCGCAAAGGCGCTCAGGAAGCTCTCGTGCATCAACTTCATTTTATCCGGCCAGCGACGGTAGACCGTCGTTCGCGCAACACCGGCCTTTGCCGCAACGGCATCGATCGAAAATCGGCTTAATCCGTCTTCCACCAGAATCGCATACGCGGCGTCCAGAATAGCGCGATGCACGGCCACGTCACGCGGACGCCCGACGCCCCGTACGCGCGAAGGCGGTGTGGCATCGGACAGTGTTTCGTTTTTCATTCCCTGGATTGGTAATCGAGCAAATCATCGCCCGTGAGATCGACGAATCGCGAGCCTATCACGATGGACGCGCCATGACGCACATTGCCAGGCAGGGCGTTACGTCGTATATTACGCTACAAACTGTAGCGTAAATATCTCCGGTGTGATTTTTGCCCTATCTTTCAGGTGGGGCGGCCGTTTTATGGGAAAGAGACATGACGACCAACGACGTCGAATCGCGCGTGGCGCTCCATTACATCCGTACCGGGCCGCGCGGCGGAACACCGCTTCTTTTCCTCCATGCGCTGGGGCTGGATCTGTCGGTGTGGGAGTCGCAGATCGCGGCATTCGGCGCAGATCACGATGTCATTGCCGTCGATCTGCCTGGACATGGACGGACCCCGCAAACTGACGACGCACCGCGTTTTGCGGCATTTTCAGACAGTCTGGTGCAGTTCTTGAATGGATTGGACATCGCTGCCGTCGATGTCGTGGGATTGTCCGTGGGCGGGATGATTGCGCAGACGCTTGCGGTACGGGCGCCGGAGCGGGTGCGATCGCTGACCTTGGTCGCGACGTCCTGCACCTTTCCCGATCCGGTCCGTCAGAACTTGCGTGAGCGAGCACACTATGCGCGCGACCACGGCATGGCGGCGCTCGCACCTTTGCACGTGGCGCGGTGGTTCCCTGATGCTTTTCGCGCGGTGCGCCCCGACCTGATCGACCGTTTGACGAAAATACTTTTGCGTCAGGACAATGCCTTTCATGCCGAGATGTGGGCGATGGTCGCCTCGCTCGACGTGGCGCAACAGCTCGAAACGGTGCAATGCCCCGTGTTGGTTGTTGCCGGGCAAGATGATGCAAGTGCATCACCGGCTGCGGGACAGCGCATTGTCGAGTGCGCGCCCGATGCGGCCCTTCATGTGATGCCCGAGTGTGGGCATTTTCCGCCGATGGAGTTTCCGGCGGCATTCAACGCGCTGTTGCGCGCGTTTCTTCACCGCGAATAAAGCGAAACCGCGCCTTTGCGGCATCGGCCTTTTTCGGTGGAAACATCGGACTATACGCTCGCGAGGAAGGGGATTATCGCGGCGGCCGTATGGCGCGGGCATATTGCGTGCGGATAATGCAGGCATGCGCGTTCGAGGCGCACGATAGGCACCCCGAAGACGGCGCGCAGCGTTGGGTAACCGGGTAGAGGATGCGATGCACGAGACGGTCTAATGCGTGCTTCGCGTTTCCCAATATTTACCCAGGATACGCACATGACCCGCTCGCCCCGTACGTTACTCGTCAAGAACGCCCACGTTGTCGTCACGATGGACGCATCGCGGCGTGAAATCGCCGACGGCGGGTTGTTCATCGAAGGCAATCGCATTGTCCAAGTGGGACCGAGCGCCGATCTGCCGCAGCACGCCGACGAGGTCCTCGATCTGTCCGGTCATCTGCTCATGCCGGGAATGATCAATACGCATCACCATATGTATCAAAGCCTGACGCGTGCGATTCCCGCTGCGCAGGACGCCGAGTTGTTCGGCTGGCTCGGCAGTCTTTACAAGATATGGGCGAACCTGACGCCCGAGATGATCGAAGTGTCGACGCTGACGGCGATGGCGGAACTGATCCTGTCGGGATGCACGACATCGAGCGATCATCTTTATCTCTTTCCAAACGGCAGCCGCCTGGATGACAGTATTGCTTCGGCGCAGCAGATCGGCATGCGTTTTCACGCGTCACGCGGAAGCATGAGCGTCGGGCAAAAAGACGGGGGATTGCCGCCCGACGCATTGGTGGAAAGCGAACGCTTCATTTTGGAAGACACGCAGCGGCTGATCGAGACGTATCACGACGCAAGCCGGTACGCGATGTTGCGCGTGGTCGTGGCGCCGTGTTCGCCTTTCTCCGTCAGTCGCGAACTGATGCGGGATGCCGCGGCGCTGGCGCGTCACTACGGCGTATCGATGCACACGCACCTCGCGGAAAACAGCAACGATGTGTTGTATAGCCGGGAGAAGTTCGGCATGACGCCGGCCGAATACGCGGAAGATCTCGGCTGGGTCGGCCCTGATGTGTGGCATGCCCATTGTGTGCAGCTCGATGCGGCCGGGATCGCCTTGTTCGCGCGTACCGGTACCGGCGTGGCCCACTGTCCGTGCTCGAATATGCGCTTAGGATCCGGTATCGCACCGCTCAAGGCAATGCGGCATGCCGGTGTGCCGATCGGGCTGGGCGTGGATGGCTCGGCTTCGAACGACGGCGCGCAAATGGTAAGCGAGGCGCGTCAAGCGCTGTTGCTGCAGCGTGTCGCCTTCGGGGCCGATGCCTTGAGCGCACGAGAGGCACTCGAACTGGCGACGCTCGGTGGCGCAAAGGTCTTGAATCGCGACGATATCGGCGTGCTTGCACCGGGGATGGCGGCCGACTTCATCTCATTCGACCTGCGTCATCTGCATTTCGCGGGCGCCTTGCACGATCCCGTTGCAGCGTTATTATTCTGCGCGCCGTCGACAGTTTCCACTAGTGTCATCGATGGCAAGGTGGTCGTACGGGACGGACGGATCACGACAATCGATTTGGATCGCGTGGTGACACGGCACAATAAACTGGCAACGCAGCTATCGTCGCGATCACATTAAGCGAAGCGCGGCTTCACGCCACGACAAAGCCGAACGCGGTCATGATCTGCGCGGCTTGTTCATGCGAGATGATTGCGCCTTCGAACAGCTTTGCCTGCTGCAGGGACAATTCGCTCAATTCGCACGCACGCAAATCCGCATCCTTGAAGCGGCAGCCGCTCAAATCGAGATTCGAGAGATCCCCTTCGGCAAAAGCGAGTTTGACGAAGTGGCGATAGCCCTGACTGAGATGGGTGCGCAACGCCGCGGGCGTCTCGCAAGTGATCGGCGTGGTCGACATGGCGTGCGCTTGGATAGGGCGGGAGCAGGAGCCGCATTATAGCGGGCCGACCGTGGAGACATGGCCCGCGACGCTAAACACTGCGCGCCGAGGGCCGAGGGCCGAGCCTGTCGCTTGCGCCGATGCTCAACCGTTCAGTGACCAGGTGACGTCCGCATCGATCGGCACGACCGGGCGGGGAAGATGACGCCAATCGAAGCGCGTCAGGATGGGCGAGGTCAAGCCCGGTACATCCACTTCGATCACTTGCTCGTGCTTGAAAAACTCGTCGAAGCCGCCACGGAAATGACCGCGCGATTTAAGCACCACCGCTTGTGCCTTGCCAATATCGAGACCCAGATGCTCGAGGAACATCGGGTCCGCGCATTGGGTGCGATTGCTGATGATCACAACGGTAATGCCGGCGATTTGCAGTGCCGCCGTTTTCCCCAAGCGGATGCGCGTGTTTTTAAAGATGCCGCGCCGCCCTGTCACGGCACCATTGGACAGCGCGAGCACGGTGGCTTCGGCGACCAGCGGTTCGACGAAAGCGTGCGGCGCTTCTCCTTCCACCGGACGATTGAAATGGGCGGTGATCGTCGCGCCCACGCCTGCCGCATGGGCATCGGCGGCGAGCGCAGGGTCATTAATGATGCCGACGATGACATTGTCCAGTTTCGCGTCGAGGAAGGCGCGCAGGATCCACATCGTCTTGCCGCTGCCACCGCCGCCCGGATTATCGGCGACGTCGGCAAAAACCAGGGGAACGGGACTCTCCCGGGCGAGACGGACCGATTCATCCAGCGAGGTCAGCGTTGCGACAAAGCGGTCGCGCCTGGCCCATGCCGCTTCGGCCAATTCATCGGCCAGGGCATCGACCTTGTGTTTGTCGTCGCCGGTGACGACGACATGCATGCCTTGATACGGTACGTCGCCTTGCGAAAAGCCCGACATCACCGAGACATTCCAGATCGCCGGGCCGATCTCCGCCTGACGTCGTTGTCCCAGATCGATCACCTCGGCATAGGGACCCTGGGCGGTCAGCAAGGTCACGGAAGGACCGATGATCGGCAAACGACGCGAGGCCAATACCGTCTTCTCGCCCGCCAGCAAGCGGCGCAGCAATTGGGCTGATTCGGCGCCGCGTTCGCGCATATCCAGATGGGGATTCGTGCGATAGCCGACAAAGGCGTCGCAGCAACGGACCATATCGTCGGAGACGTTTGCGTGCAGGTCATACGAGCAGACGAGCGGGATGTCCGCGCCCAGTTCCTCGCGCACCATCCGTTGGATCGTGCCTTCCGGGTCGAGATCCACGGTCGTGATACCGGCACCGTGCATCACGCAGTACACGCCGTCGACCTGACCGCGCAACGCGCGCAAACTGCTGCGCCAGATCTCGCAGAGTTCCTGAAAGAAGGCATATTCGACGACGCCATTGGGTTCGGCCATCGCCAGGAAAATGGGGCGAGGCTGCCAGGCTCCGGCACTATCCATATCGCTTACGAAGCCCGGCATTTCGCCCAAGGCCAGCGGCGAATCGCTACGCGCATCGGTGACGATATCGTCGCCCGAGAGCAGGCAGCGGAACTGCGAGCGACCGGCCACCGGCGCGAAATGATTGCATTCGATCGAGAAGCCCAGCAAAGCGATGCGGGGACCGGCGGCGCCGGAAAGGGGATCGGACATCGCTATCTCCAGCGTTGATGTCGTACATCGATGGGGGGCGTTGCCCGCGCGCGGCGTGCGCGCAGGCGGTCGTGCTGCGGGGCTCAGGCTTTGTGCAGATTGAAGAACAGCGGCATCTGCTGCGAGACGCCGGTCCACCCCTTGCGGAAGGCCGATGCGTTGTAGATCGCGCCAAGCGGGATGTAGGGCACATCCTGCCATACCTGCAACTGCAACTGTTCGCAGACCTTTTTGCGTGCTGCGTCGTCCGGCGCGTCGAACCATGCGCTACGCAGCGTTTCCAGCTTCTCGCTCGTCGGCCAGCCGAACCAACCGCTCTTGCCGTTGCCGCGCAAGGCGAGATGGCTGGCCGGATCGAAGTTGTTCATACCGTTGATGGTGGTGAAATGCAGGTTCCAGCCGCCGTTCGCGGGTGGATTCTGATTGGCGCGGCGTTGCATCAACGTCCCCCAGTCCATCGTCTGCACGTCGACATTCATCCCGAGCTTTTTCAGCAGGTCGGCGGCCACCATTGCCGGCATATGGCTGGGCGCATAGTCGGCCGGATCGAGCAGCACAACTTTTTCGCCCTTGTAGCCGGCATCCTTGATTGCCTGTTTCGCTTTTGCGAGATTGGCAGGCGAGGGGCCTTTCATCACGTCGAGGCCAGCCGATGTGGCCATCGGCGAGCCCGGGCTGAATACGCCGACGCCGGTGTCCCAATACGCCTTGTTGTCCTCGCCCATCAGCGCCGACATGAATTCCTTCTGATCGATGACGCTGAGGATCGCGCGGCGGATGGCCGGATTGTCGAAGGGCGGATACAGCGCGTTGAAGCGCATGATCGGAATCGACGGCACTTTCAGTTTGACCAGTTGCAGATTCGGGTCCGCGGCCAACACCGGCAGAAAGTCCGAGCTGACGATTTCGATGGCGTCGATTTCGCCGGCCTGCAAGGCAGCCGTGGAGGTTGCCGCGTCGGGAATCGTCTTCCAGATCACTTCGCTCAATTGCGCGTTCTTTGCGCCCGATGTGAACGAACTCGCGGCCGGATTCGGCACATAGGCATCGAAGCGCTCGAACACGGCGGTCGCGCCCGACACCCATTTGTCTTTCGGAAAGCGATAGGGACCGCTGCCGACGACCTCGGTGATCTGCGTATGCGAATCTGTTTTTGCCAAGCGTGCGGGCATGATGGCGCACATGCTGGAGGCGAGCTTGCCCAACGCGTTTGGCAACAGCGAAAACGGCTTGTTCAACTTGAATACCAAGACTTGCGGATCGGTCGTGACGATCTCGGCGGTGCGCTTCAGCAATTCCTGGCCCAGCGAGTCACGCGTGCCCCAGCGGCGGATACTGGCGGCGCAATCGGCGCTGGTCACCGCCGAGCCGTCGTGGAAGGTCAGGCCCTTGCGCAAGGTCAGCGTCCAGGTCTTGCCGTCGGCGCTGGTTTTCGCATCCGCCAGCATTTGCGGTTTGACGTTGTAGTGCTCGTCGAAACCGAAGAGCGTGTCGAAAACCAGTTCCGCGTACATCTGCGTGATGTAGGCCGTGCTCCAGATCGGGTCGAGGCTTGCAAGATCCGCTTCGGGGACGTAGCGCAGTACCGGCAGCTTCGACGGTGTCGCGGCCATCGCACTGCCGGCCAACCCGGGGAAAATGAATTCCGGCAACGACATCGCGGCCGCCGCGGACGCGGCGCTTCCGGCGGTTTTCAACAGAAAAGCTCGGCGTTTCATCAAGACTCCCGGTAAGGTGGATCAGGCTGCCGACCCCGCTCGGCGACGCGCATGGCGCCGCCCACAGGCAAGCCCTTTGGTTGGATTCTAGGAGCCCGCATTTTTGTCGTCGTATGCTTTTTCTTGAGCAGGCTTTAACGTTTTATTAAGGGTTGTGCGTGGTTTGGCTGCTGCGTCGGCGGGGGGAACGGTTTTGACGCCCAAGCCGCAGTCGTTCAGCGTTTCGCGCAGGACCTGCGCGAACGCCGTTGCGGCACGCGAGAGCGGATCGCTGCGCAGGTGCACGAGGCGCGCGACGAAAGAGGGCGCATCCATCAACGGCCGGACGGCGAACTCGCCGGCGCTCCGGCTGTGTATCGAAAACTCATCCACCAGCGCGATGCCGACGCCCGCCTGCACCATCGAACAAGCATGCTGGGGCGATGCGACGTCGATCGCGACATCCAGCGGCACGCCCGCTTCCCGGTAGCGCTCGCCGATCAGCCGGCCCAGCGGCATATGGGCGGAATACGCGATCAGCGGGTGCGGCTGCAGATCGGCCAGCGTCAACATGCCGCGGCGCGTCAGCGGATGATCGGACGGGCAGATGCATACCAACCGTGCCTCGCCGACGGCCTCGTAGCTCAGGTTCGGGTGGTCTTCGCCGGTGATCTGCAGCGCCAGATCGGTTTCCTTTGCCAGCAAGGCTTGCGTAAGCTCATTGCGTGTCATCTGACGGAACGTCACCTTGACGTCCGGGGTGTGGGCCCGAAAGCGGGCAATTGCCTTCGGCACCAGGAATTGTCCGACGCTGGCCCCGCAAGCGATCCGGACATGCCCCGCCGGCCGTGAGGCGAGTTCCGCCGCGACCTCGTTGACGCGTTGAATCCCGGCGTAGGCGCGTTCGATTTCCGCGAATAAGGTGTGCGCTTCCGGCGTTGGGTAAAGGCGCCCGCGGATCCGCTCGAACAGATCGAAACCGAGCCGTTGCTCCGTGTAAGAGAGCAAACGGCTCACGGCCGGTTGCGAGACGCACAGTAATTTTGATGCGGCGCTGATCGATCCGGTCGAGATGACGGCACGGAACACTTCGATTTGTTTGAAGCTGAGAGCCATCGGCGGGGAAGGGGCGGTCGGAGGAAGGACGCGCGGCTGTCGGAAGCGGCCGCCCTTAACGTTACATTAAGACGCGGCGATAAAAAAATAATCGATGTCTCAAAAGTGGCTGTCTACACTGCCGGCATCGATAACGCGACGCGGTATGACGTATGCACAGCAATTTGATCGGAAGGCTGCGTGGTGCGGTAGGCGATGCGGGTCTGATCCTCGATGCGCCGGGGCAGGCCACGTATTTGACGGACTGGCCGCGGAAATGGTCGGGAACGACACCGGTTGTCGTCCGGCCGGCGTCGACCGACGAAGTGGCGGCCGTGATGCGCATCTGTCACGAAACGCGCACGCCGGTGGTGCCGCAGGGCGGGAATACCGGGATGACGGGCGCCGGGATTCCGGACAAGCAGGGCGGTCAGATCGTCTTGAGCTTGAACCGGATGAACCGCATCCTCGACGTGGATGTCGTCAGCAACACGATGACGGTGGAAGCGGGCGTCATCCTGCAGCAGGTGCAGCAGGCGGCCGCCGATGCCGACCGTTTCTTTCCGCTGAGCCTTGGCGCCGAAGGCAGTTGCACGATTGGCGGAAACCTGGCGACCAATGCCGGCGGTATCGCCGTTTTACGCTATGGCAATACGCGCGATTTGACGCTCGGCGTCGAGGTGGTGCTTCCCGATGGCCGGGTCTGGGATGGCTTGCGCGCCTTACGCAAAGATAACAGCGGCTATGATCTGCGCGACCTGTTTATCGGTTCCGAAGGCACGCTGGGCATCATCACGCGCGCCGTCGTGAAATTGTTTCCGGCACAACATGGGCGGGCGACGGCATGGGTCGGCGTGCCGAGCCACGGGGATGCGGTGCAGCTGCTGTCGATGATGCAATCGATCTGCGGCGAGCGCATCATCGCGTTCGAGATGATGTCCGAATTCGGTTTGTCCGTCATTCTGCGACATGTCGCCGATACGCAGCGCCCGCTCGGCGATGTCCATCCTTATTACGTGCTGGTCGAGATCGCCGATGCGCAGCGCGAGACGCCGCCCGTCCTGCTGGAGGAGGCCTTGGCGAAAGCGCTCGAAAGCGGCCTCGCCCACGACGCGGTGATCGCCGTGAACGACAGGCAGCGGCAAGCCATGTGGAAAATTCGCGAAGGGGTGTCGCAAGCGCAACTGCGGGAAGGCAATCCGTTGAAGCATGACATTGCGCTGCCGATTGCGCAGATCGCGCCGTTTATCGATGCGGCGGATGCGCTCGTCGCCGCGCACTTTCCGCAGTTGCCGGTGTTGAATTTCGGTCATATCGGCGATGGCAATCTTCATTACAATGTGCTGCTGCCGCATGACCTGTGCGATGACGAACGCGAACGCCTGACGCGCGAAGTTAATCTCAAAATACATGACCTCGCGATCGCCTATCGCGGCAGCATCAGCGCCGAACATGGCGTGGGCCTATTGCGGCGCGATGAACTGCGGCGTTACAAGTCGGCCGTGGAGACGGATCTGATGCTCGCGATCAAGCGTGCACTCGACCCGGATCAACTGATGAATCCGGGCAAGGTGCTCTAGGCAACGACGGGCGATCGAATGCCTGGCGTAAAGCGCGGCGCGCCGAGCTTGATTTGGAAATGAACGTTTCCTATAATGCTGCCATGAAATACGAAAAACATCCTGCCGCTGAGGCACGTGGCCCAGGCCGCCCGCGTGAATTCGAGATGAGTGCCGTCGTCGATGGCGCGATCCGGATTTTTCGCGAGCGGGGCTATCACGCGACCTCGGTAGGGGATTTGAGCGCCGCTACGGGACTGACCGCAGGGAGTTTGTACAAGGCTTTCGGGGATAAGCGGGGCGTCTTTATTGCAGCGTTCGATCGCTACGTCGAGATGCGGCATGCCAAGATCCAGGCGGGGCTCGGTGCGGAATCGACGGGGCGAGACCGGATCCGTGCGGTCCTCCAGGTCTACGCGGACGTATCGTTCGGTACCGAGGGGCGTCAGGGATGCCTCGTGTTGTCGTGTGCGATGACGCTGGCCAGCTTCGATGAGGAAGTAGCCCAAAAAATCGCAGCGTCGATGCGGCGCACCGAGGATCTGCTGCGACGTCTGGTGCGGGAAGGACAGAAGGACGGATCCATTGCGCAGGATGTGAAGGCAGACGCCAGTGCACGTGCGCTTTTGGCGATGTTGCAAGGGTTTCGGGCAATTGGAAAGTTTGGCCAATCGCGCGACGAGATGCGTGCGGTCGTCGACGAAACACTGCGGCTGCTGCGCTGATTTTTTTACCTAATTTGGAAATTAAAATTTCCAAATTAAACGTCTTCCGCGTTTTCGCTTCGGGAGGCGTCCCAGAAAGGAGAGGGTATGCATTCGATTTCGATTGGTGGTCTTGCGAACGCTACGGCGCCAGCGTCGCGCCCGGATCCCGCGCTCGCTGGTTTCGTTCATCGTTTTGAGACGGTGAATGGTGTGCGATTGCATTACGTGGAGGGCGGCAAACGCGATGGTGACGCGTTGGTGCTGCTCGCCGGATTTCCTGAGAGCTGGTACGCGTGGCGGAAAGTGATGCCGCTGCTCGCGGCGCATTATCGCGTGATCGCGCCCGACCTTCCGGGCCAGGGCGATTCGGATTGCCCGATGGATGGCTATGACACCACCTCTCTGGCGACGACGATTCACGGCTTGCTCGGCCAACTGGAGGTGAAGCGCTACCATCTCGCGGCGCACGACGTCGGGGCGTGGGTCGCGTATCCGTACGCGGCGATGCATGGCGATGAAGTGCAGCGCCTCGTCGTGATGGATGCCGGCATCCCTGGCGTGACCTTGCCCGATATGCTGCCGACGGCGCCGGATCGGGCGTGGCGCACGTGGCATTTCTCGTTTCATGTCGTGCCGGATTTGCCTGAGTTGCTGATCGGCGGCAAGGAGCGCGTCTACCTCGATTGGTTCTTGCGGCGCAAGGCGGCCAATCCGGCATGCTTCTCCGAGGCCGATGTCGATGAGTACCTCCGTACGTTCACGCGCATGGGCGCGCTGCGGGCGGGGCTGGGTTACTACCGTGCCGCCGGGGAGTCTGCGCGTCAGAACCGGGCGTTTGTCGCAAAGGGCAAGTTGCGCATGCCGTTGCTGGCGTTGAGCGCCGACCAAGGATCGATTCCGGACATGGCCGGCCCGCTTCGTGCATTTGCCGAAAACGTGCAGGGCGAAACGATTTCGCACTGCGGGCACTTTTTGCCGGAAGAGCAACCTGAGGCCGTGGCCGCGGTGATGCGCCGATTCTTGGGCTGAGGCGAGGTAAGGTGGTCGGTGTGCGGCGCGTATTACAATCCGGGCTGACCGCGCGTCTTGGCCGACGCCTCGGCGGGATCGTTTCTGGGGCGCGGTTTATTTCCCTCCTTTAAGGAAAAGCCATGTCGCGCGTCTTGTCACGAAGCATCTCTTTGCGTCTCATGCTGCTGAGCCTGCCGTTGGTCGCGGGCGCCTTCGTATCCCCATTCGCATCGGCTCAGAGTTGCCCGGCTGACGACGAGACCACGATGTGTATGAACCAGCGCTTGTCGAGGGAGTTCGCGGCGGCGGATAAGAAGCTGAATCTCAGCTACCAAAAGCTCATGAAGCAGCTTGCGGGACCGAAAAGCGATGACGCCGATTACCCAGCCGTGCGGGCTTCGTTAATTGACGCGCAGCGTAATTGGGTGGCGTTTCGCGATAGCGATTGCAAGGGGCAGTACATGTTGAATATCGGAGGGACGCTTCGAGACGCGGTGTATCTGACTTGCAAGATCGATCGGACGAATGTCCGCATCAAACAGCTGGATAGGTGGACGCAGGGCGATTAGTCGTGTCTCTTGTACGGGGCGTGTTTCAATACATCACCGTTCCGCCTACGCGCTTTCTTCTTTTTTGACGTTGGGAGTGAGCATTGCTCCTCGCTCAACAAAGCCTGGCTAGCGCCATCTCCGACGCACGGTGCATACCTCGCAAGCTCGGTGAATGCCTTGATATTCGCGTGCACGTCGCAGGCCTAGCCTAGGGTCTCGCAGTCGTGATGCATGACCTTGTCGTGCTCACGCTGAACGTCGAGGAGCGTAATGATGAATCAGGATCTAAAAGAGCAACTGACGCATATCCCGAAAGGCAAGTATCTGATGATCTATGGCCGCTGGGGCAATGCGATCAATCACACGATCGAGCAGGGCGAGCTGAAGGATGTGAATTGGGATCGGGACACGGTCGAGCTGCATAGCACTGTGTACGGTAATGACTTCACCGTCGATATGAGCAAGGCGTTCAGCATCGATGAATCGCGCAGTGGATCCGGCGCCCGGGGCTCGGCGCAATCGCCGGATTGGAAGCAGAATAGCCAGGGCGATTGGTATAAGGGCGATCGCAAGTACGAGGGGCATTGACGCATGCTGCTGCGCCGCGCGTGCCGCTCGCGCACATCAGCAATTTCGCGCTATGCCCCAGAACGAAAAAAGGCCTGCTCCGAAGAGCAGGCCTTTTTAAGTGAACCGGAGTTCACTGAATCCCGTTGGTGCCCGGGGCCGGAATCGAACCGGCACGCCTTGCGGCGGGGGATTTTTAGTCCCCTGCGTCTACCCACTGCGTTTTCCTATCAGGCGTCGGGTCCTTGCTGACGTTCTGCGGCAGCGGCTAGTTTTGCTAGCTGTATTTCGAGCGTCGGCAAGTGTGTCTTTACCGTGTTCCAGACAATTTCCAAGTCGGTGTCGAAGTATCCGTGAATCATTCGGTTACGCATGCCGATGATATTTTTCCAAGGCAATGCTGAATCGGGGTTCGCTTCAAGAAAGGCAGGAAACTCGTTTCGAATTTGGGTGGCGCTTTCACCGATGATGACAAGGTTCATCAACACCGCCTGCTGGATCATTCGAGTCTCAAGGAATCTCGTCTTATCGATGTCCGCGATATAGGCGCGGGCCAAATGCGATGCCTCCAACATATGTTCGAGGTAATCTGCAAGGCGGAGGGCGCGCTGCTTTGCGTTCATACCGGTACCGCTGCATCCAATATTGCAGCCCGGAACTTCACCGAAATATCGTTTGGCGTCAAAAGGTCGACACCGACACCCAGCAGTTCTTCCAGTTCATATTGAATGCCGCCGAGATCGAATAACGTCGCGCCTGGAAGCGCATCAACAAGAATGTCGATGTCGCTTCCTTCCCTGTCATCGCCACGAGCAACCGATCCAAAAATGCGAGGGTTGCTGGCCTTGTTCGCAGCGACGATCTGACGAATTCTGGCGCGGTGGGTGTTCAGTGCGACTGATGGTCTCACGGATGTCTCCGTACGGTTATCAAGCCATCATAATCCTGAGAGTCGGGCTGTCAAGTGCCCAAACGGTAGGCGCCCTGAAGGCTATCAATCAGCACTTTCGCGCTATGCCCCAGAACGAAAAAAGGCTTGCTCCGAAGAGCAGGCCTTTTTAAGTGAACCGGAGTTCACTGAATCCCGTTGGTGCCCGGGGCCGGAATCGAACCGGCACGCCTTGCGGCGGGGGATTTTGAGTCCCCTGCGTCTACCAATTTCACCACCCGGGCCGTTTGCGGCTCGGTGAATCGCGGCAACAAAGCACATCGCTGCCAGGAAAAACATGCCCTAAAGCACACACCGAGACAAACAAGAAGCGGGATTATGGCGGAAAATTTTGAAGTAGGCAAGCACTCTTCATCAAAATTTTACTGTCACCGTGGACTACAGTTCATATCGCTCGCCATCGCTGCCACGCAAGGCTTGATCCAGCAGTTTGCGGTCGGTCTGCGGCGACAGCAGTTCCACCAGCGTATAAATATAGCTGCGCAGATAAGCCCCTTGCTTCAGTGCGATCCGCGTGACGTTCGAGCCGAACAGATGCCCCACCGGCATCGCCTTCAAGGACTTGTCGCGGTCTGCCTGATACGCCATATCCGACATGATGCCGACGCCCAGTCCCAATTCGACATAGGTCTTGATCACGTCCGAGTCGATCGCTTCGAGCACGATGTCCGGCTTCAATCCGCGCCGCTCGAAAGCTTGGTCGATCTTCGTGCGTCCCGCGAACGCGGAGCCGTACGTAATCAATGGATATCGCACCAGATCCTCTAGGGACAGTTCGCCCCGCGACGCCAGCGGATGGTCATGCGTGACGATCGCGACGTGCATCCATTGGAAGCAGGGTACCGATGTCAGTCCCGGATAGTCGGCAATGGCCTCGGTCGCGACGGCCAGATCCGCCTGATCGCGTAATACCATCTCCGCGACCTGCGTCGGATTGCCCTGCAGTATCGACAGATGGACTTTCGGAAAACGCCGACGGAATTCGGCGACCGCAGCCGGCAGCGCATAGCGCGCCTGCGTGTGCGTCGCGGCAATGGTCAGATTCCCCTGATCTTGCGCGGCAAACTCACTGCCGACCCGTTTCAGACTTTCCACTTCCTGGAGAATCCGCTCGACGGACGCCAGAATCAGCCGGCCAGGCTCGGTCAGCGAGCGCACCCGCTTGCCGTGTCGCCGAAAAATTTCGACCCCGAGCTCTTCCTCCAGTTCGATGATTGCCTTGGAGACGCCCGGTTGCGACGTAAACAGGGCCTTCGCCGCCTCGGTGAGGTTGAAGTTCTGACGCACGGCCTCGCGAACGAAGCGAAATTGGTGCAGGTTCATAATAAGCAGCAAGTCCCGAAGCGGCCGAGGCCGGGCAGGCCTCTGGTCTTGTTTCAACTAGTTCGTCATCGCCGCGCCGCTGGGAACCGCGTCTGCGTGTTCAATGATCGATTGGACCGACTGGCACGGTCAATGTCACCGTCGCGGCGTGCGGTACCTCTCCCGATGCCGTCGAGCAACCCTGCGATAATACGGGTTAGCCCTTTTATTTCCTCGGCATAAAAGCCATCGTGGCCGATCGGGGCAGCGTCACAGGTCCGGAACACGGGCGCGTCGGCGCTAATAACCCTGCGGCATAACGGTGTAATTTTTTAGTCGTTTGAAATATAAGGCGAGTTTATTACGATTTCCAGTCCCAATGCCACCGTTCCCGGGCACTGCTGCGTTGTGGCGGCGCGCGTGAGACGCTTACGCCACAAATGCTGAGCGGCCCGAATCGGCCGAATCGCGGCTAGCGGCATGGCGAAGAGTGGCAAGATACGCGAGTCCCCTATGTACCAATACGACCAGTACGATCAGCAAATCGTTGACGAACGCGTGGTGCAGTACGCCGACCAGGTGCGTCGTCGCCTGAGCGGCGAACTGGATGAGGAAGAGTTCAAGCCATTGCGGCTGCAGAATGGCCTCTACATGCAACGGCACGCCTATATGCTGCGCGTCGCCATTCCTTACGGAAACCTGTCGAGCGCCCAGATGCGCATGCTGGGACATATCGCGCGCGAGCACGACCGCGGGTATGGCCATTTCTCGACGCGTACCAATATCCAGTACAACTGGATCAAGCTCGAAGAAACGCCGGAGATTCTGCGCAAGCTCGCGTCGGTCGAGATGCACGGCATTCAGACGTCGGGGAATTGCATCCGCAATATTTCGACCGATCAATTCGCCGGTGTGGCGCCTGACGAAATCGTCGATCCGCGCCCGTATTGCGAATTGATGCGCCAATGGTCCACCTTCCACCCGGAATTTGCCTGGCTGCCGCGGAAATTCAAGATCGCGATCAATGGTGCCACGGAAGATCGCGCGGCGACCTTGCTGCACGACATCGCCATCCACCTGAAGCGCGACGCGAATGGCGACGTCATCGCCGACGTTTTGGCCGGTGGCGGCATGGGCCGTACGCCGATCCTCGGCAGTGTGATCAAACGTGACTTGCCGTGGCAACATCTGGCCTCGTATTGCGAGGCGGCGCTGCGTGTGTATAACCGCTATGGCCGTCGCGACAATATCTATAAGGCGCGGATCAAGATTCTGGTCAAGGCATTGGGCGCTGAGCAGTTTTCGGAGCAGGTTGAGGAAGAGTGGGTCCATCTGAAGAACGGTCCGGCGACGTTCACCGTGGAAGAGCGCGACCGCGTCGCGTCTTTCTTCGTGCCGCCGCAATATGAGACGCTGCCCGCAATCAATCCTGATTACGAGCAGCAACTCCGCGACGATCGCGCTTTCGCACGTTGGGCGGAGCGCAATGTGCGCGCGCACCGTCAACCGGGTTATGCGAGTGTCACGCTGTCGTTGAAGCCGCACAACGCGCCTCCGGGCGACGCGACCGATGTCCAGATGGAAGCCGTCGCCGATTGGGCCGATCGCTTCAGCTTTGGCGAGCTTCGCGTGACGCACGAGCAGAACCTGGTGCTGGCCGACGTGAAACAGTCGGAGCTGCACGCGCTCTGGCAATTGGCACGGGCGCAAGGCTTCGCCACGCCGAATATCGGGCTGTTGACCGATATCATCGCCTGCCCGGGCGGCGATTTCTGCTCGCTGGCCAACGCGAAGTCGATCCCGATTGCGGAAGCGATTCAACGTCGCTTCGACGATCTCGACTACGTGTACGACCTCGGCGACGTGACGCTGAATATTTCAGGTTGCATCAACTCGTGCGGACATCACCATATCGGCAATATCGGCATTCTCGGCGTCGATAAGGATGGCAGCGAGTGGTACCAGGTGTCGCTGGGCGGCGAGCAGGGGAACGCCGCGCAGATTGGGCGTGTGATCGGACCGTCGTTCTCGGCCGAAGAGGTGCCGGATGTCGTGTCGCGCATCATCGATACCTTTGTAAAGCATCGCGACGGCGAAGAGCGCTTCAGCGAAACCTATGCGCGGGTGGGCGTCGCACCGTTCAAGGAACACGTCTACGCATCGCGGCCGAAGGCCAACGCCTGAGAGGAAACCAGCACCATGGCATTGATCATCAAGAACCGCGAAGTCGTGGAAGACCGTTGGCATACCGTGCGCGCGAATGCGGAGGGGCAACTCCCCGAGCCGCAGGACCTGCCGCATGGCGCCATCATCGTGCCGTTCACGTATTGGAGCGCGAACCGTGACGCGCTGACCGCGTCGCGGAGCAAAGCCGATCTGGGTATCTGGCTGGCGCCCACCGATGAGCCGGCATCGTTGCTGGACGATATCGATTCGGTGACGGTATTGGCCGTCGATTTCCCGGCTTTCAAGGACGGTCGCGGTATCAGCATCGCGCGTTTGCTGCGCGAGCGCTACGGCTGGAAGGGCGAGATTCGCGCGATCGGCGATGTGTTGCGTGACCAGATCGGCTATATGTCCCGCTGCGGCATCGACGCGTTCGCGGTCCGCGCGGACAAGGACATTCACGATGCCTTGCACGCCTTCGACGAGTTGACCTTGCACTATCAAGGCGCCGTTGACGATCCGCGTCCGCTGTTCCGTCGCGTGCAGCGGCAGGGCGCGCCGGCGGCGTCGGCAACGCAGTCCTGAACGGAGTGACGACGATGGCAACGGAAACCCGTAGTTCGCCGTTGGCGGATGCAGCCGATCCGGCTGTTGCGGTAGCGGCTTCCGAGACCGAGGTCGGCTCGGTCAGTGCTGTCAGCACGATCATGCGCCCGGTTTTGTCGGGGCCACGCCGGGACGGACCGCGTTCGCAGCCCTTGGACGCGTTGATTACCGAGCTGGATGCACGTCTGGACGGCATTGCCGCGGCGCATCCGGGACATCGCGTCAAACTCGCAAGCAGCCTCGCGGCGGAAGACATGGTGCTGACGCACGCGATTCTTTCGCGGCGCGTCGATATCGGCATTTTTACGCTGCAGACCGGCCGCTTGCACGCGGAAACGGTCGGCATGTTGGATACGGTGGCGAACCGCTATGGCTATCGGATCGAGACGTTCGAACCGCAGCCGGACGCGGTGGCACGATACGTCGACGCGCACGGACTGAATGCCTTCTATGAAAGCGTTGCGCTGCGCAAAGCGTGTTGCGATATGCGCAAGGTTGAGCCGCTGAACCGCGCGCTGGCCGGTGTCGACGCGTGGGTGACGGGGCAGCGACGGGAACAGTCGGTGACACGGACCGAGCTGCCGCATCGGGAGCACGACGGTGCACGCGATATCTCGAAATACAACCCGCTGGCGGATTGGACCGAAGCCGATGTCTGGGCTTATCTGGATCAGCTCGATGTGCCGGTCAACCCGCTGCACGCGCGGGGTTATCCGAGCATCGGCTGCGAGCCGTGCACGCGCGCGGTTCGGGTGGGCGAGGATAGTCGCGCGGGACGATGGTGGTGGGAGTCGCGCGATACGAAGGAATGCGGATTGCATCAGAACGCCGTGACGTCAGACAGCAAGCAGTGATATGGATTGGAGTGAATGAGCGACATGAACAGCCCTATTGAGTTGAAGACCGCTGCCAACGGTACGGCGGCGCAGGCCGGCGACACGCAGGCGGCGGGCGGCATGGACCATCTGGATTGGCTCGAAGCCGAATCCATCCATATCCTGCGCGAAATGGTGGCGGAATGCCGCAAGCCGGCGCTGCTGTTCTCCGGCGGCAAGGATTCGGTCGTCGTCCTGCATCTGGCGCTGAAGGCCTTCGGCCTGGGCCCGCAACGCAAGACGACGTTACCCTTCCCGCTGGTGCACATCGATACCGGTCACAACTTCGACGAAGTCATCACGTTCCGCGACCAGCGTGTCGCCGAATTGGGTGCCGAGTTGATCGTTGGTCATGTCGAGGACTCGATCCGTCGCGGGACCGTGCGTCTGCGTCGCGAAACCGATTCGCGCAATGCTGCGCAGGCCGTGACGTTACTGGAGACGATCGCCGAGCATCAGTTCGACGCCTTGATTGGCGGCGCGCGTCGCGACGAAGAGAAGGCGCGTGCGAAGGAGCGGATCTTCTCGTTCCGCGACGAATTCGGTCAGTGGGATCCGAAGGCACAGCGCCCCGAGTTGTGGAGCCTGTATAACGCCCGTCTGCATCAGGGCGAACATCTGCGCGTGTTTCCCATCTCGAATTGGACCGAACTGGATATCTGGCAATACATCGGACGCGAGCAACTGGCGCTGCCGTCGATCTACTACGCTCACACGCGCGAAATCGTACGGCGTAGCGGCTTGCTGGTGCCGGTGACGCGACTGACGCCGCCACGCGACGGCGAAGTCGCGGAGCAGGCGCTGGTGCGCTTCCGCACGGTCGGCGATATCAGCTGCACCTGCCCAGTGTCCAGCGATGCCACCGACGTCGAGGCGATCATCGCCGAGACGGCCGTGGCCGATGTGACCGAACGCGGCGCAACCCGGATGGACGACCAGGCATCCGAGGCGGCAATGGAACAACGCAAGAAGCAAGGCTATTTCTGAGCAGGGCGGACCGATCATGAGCACACAACCTCTCAATGCCGCGGTGTCGGCGAATACCGGCCTGTCGGGCACGATCGACGGCAGCGGTCCGGTAGCGGACCTTGGCGTCTTGCGTTTCATCACGGCGGGCAGTGTCGACGATGGCAAGAGCACGCTGATCGGACGGCTGCTGTACGACAGCCGCGCGGTGCTGAGCGATCAGCTCGGCGCCTTGGCACGGGCGAAGAACAAGCGCACTGTCGGCGACGAGATCGATCTCGCCTTGCTGACGGACGGTTTGGAAGCCGAGCGCGAGCAGGGCATCACGATCGATGTCGCCTACCGTTATTTCGCCACCGGTCGTCGCAAATTCATCATTGCCGATACGCCGGGACACGAGCAATACACGCGCAATATGGTCACCGGTGCATCCACTGCGCATGCGGCCATCGTGTTGATTGATGCCACGCGCGTGACGATCGAAGGCGACACGACGACGCTGCTGGCGCAGACGAAACGCCATAGCGCGATCGTCAAGCTGCTCGGCATCAAACACGTGATCGTGGCCGTGAACAAGATGGATCTCGTCGACTACAGCGAGAGCGTGTTCGACAAGATCCGCGAGGCCTACGTCGCATTGGCGCAGCGCCTGGGTCTTGAAAATGTCCGCTTCGTGCCGGTCTCGGCGCTGAAGGGCGATAACGTCGTGACGCCGAGCGAGCGGATGCCGTGGTATGGCGATGGCCCGCTGCTGTCGACGCTGGAACTGCTGCCGGTGGCGCAGAACCTGGCCGCGCTGCGTTTCCCGGTGCAATGGGTGGCGCGTCAGGACGGCTCGCAGGCAGATGACTTCCGCGGCTATATGGGGCGCATCGAGTCCGGCAGCTTGAAGGTGGGACAGCGTATCCAGGTACTGCCCAGCGGCATCGATGCGGAAATTGCCGAGTTGATCGCGCCGGTGCCGGGCGGTACCGCATCGGTGGCTGAAGCGCATGCCGGTCATTGCGTGACGGTGCGTCTGAGCGCCGATGTCGACGTATCGCGTGGCGATATGTTTGTCGAGGCGGCGGGGACGGAAGGGGCGGTCGATACGGCCCAGGTTCAGGGCGGCGGGAGCGTGGCGCGCAAGCTCGTGGCCGATATCTGCTGGCTGGGCGAGGAGCCGCTGTCGTCGCAGCGTAAATACCTGCTGAAGCAGACGACGGCCACGGTCTTCGCGCGCGTGTCGGCGGTCCATCACACGTTGGACGTGCACACGTTGTTGAACACCACGGAAGACAGCGCGGGCGCCGCCGTGACCGTGAAGATGAACGATATCGGTTCGGTTTCGCTGAATTTGCAGAAGCCCGTCGTCTGCGACACCTATGACAACAACCCGGCCACCGGCGCATTCGTGTTGATCGACGAAGCGACGTATCATACGGTTGCGGCGGGCATGATCCGGCAATTCAGCGCCTGATCATTGCCGTCGTGGGCGGTCGCACGGTCTTCCGATAGGCCGCGTGCGGGACGCCAGGGATGGTGCGCGTGGCAATGCGTATCGTCGGCAACGATAGTCGACGTAGACGGGCAGGGACTCCCCGCGAGGGGCAAACGATGACAGCAAAGGTTTATCTCATTGGTGCGGGGCCTGGCGCGGCCGACTTGATCACGGTCCGTGGCGCGCGCTTGCTCGCCCGCGCGGCAGTCGTGCTGCACGACGCGCTGGTCGAACCCGACATGCTGGAATTGGCGCCGGATGCCCGTTTGATTCCAGTGGGAAAGCGTTGCGGCAAACACTCCAGCGCCCAGCATTTCATCAACAAGCAGTTGGTGGATGCGGCGAAGGCGCAGGCTGACGGTCAGATCGTCGTCCGTCTAAAAGGGGGCGATCCGATGCTCTTCGGACGCGCCGACGAGGAAATGCGCGCGTTGGAGGCAGCGGGCATCGACTATGACGTCGTGCCCGGCGTCACGGCGTCACTCGCGAGTGCCGCGAGCCTGAAGCGCTCGCTGACCTTGCGGGGGGTAGCGCGAAGCGTCGTGCTCGCCACCCGCAGCCGGGCGGCCGATTCGGACGACATTCAACGCCGCGCCGATGCGGATTCACTCGTGTATTACATGGGGCGGGATCAAGCGCCGGAAATTGCCTTGGAGCTGATCGAGGCGGGGCGGGATCCAGAGACGCCTGCTGTCGTGGTCGAGGCGTGTTCGACGCCTCGGGAGCGCAGCGTGACTGTCAGTCTTCAGGCGCTCGCTGACGGCGCGCTAAGCGACTGGTTCGACAAGGCGCAACCGTGCGCGCTGCTGATCGGGGAGGCTTTCCGCCCGAGATCGACACTGGCGGGACAGTCGGCGGCATCGGATCTCGACGCCGCACTGGAACACGGGCCCGACGTTCACGCCGCCTGAATCGGCGTGACGCGCGCAGCCCCGCACACTTACGGCGTTTTCGGCTCGACACCGTGCGCACTAATAGCGCTTTTTTGGCTTCCGATGTCGCGCCGGAGGGCAGCGCCAGGTCTAGCGCAGGGTTAAGAAATTCCTTATCGCTACCGGCCCATCTTGTCGAAAATCCGGCGAAGCGCGCGAAGTTCGATCGTGGCGATATCGTACGAGTCTGCTTGAATCCATCCCACGGGCACGAACAAAAGGGCGACTTCAGACCCGCGCTAGTCTTAGCCCCCGCTGCGTTCAATGCATTAGGCGTCGCGTTGGTTGCGCCCAAGTCAACGCGGTGAGTCAGCACGTTTTGCCGGTTTTGCAGCGCCGCTTTCCGGTTCTGGTACGGAAACACAAGGCGTCGTGTTGGTGAATAGGGTTCGCGCGATGGACTTGGAGGCTCGCGGTGCGCGTAAGATCGAGCGCGCTCCAGATGAGGTAATCGAGGATGCACTGGCGCGGCTTCAGGCCATTCTCGAATAATAAGACAGTGCCGCCTTTGGTCACTGCAAGACGACTGTGAGCGGATTACGCCCGCAGCGCATAGGCCGCTAGCGCATCCAGCACCGCATCGTCCTCTCCCGCCGCTTGCGTGCAGAGGATCGTTAGATCCGGTCGGGCAAGGCGACATTGATCGAGGAGGGCGGGCAGATCACGCCGCAGATGTGCGCCTTGTCCGAAAAATACCGGCACGACCTTGATCGTATCGCAGCCCTCGGCGGCAAGTGCATCGATCGCACCGGCCAGATCCGGTGTCATCAATTCCAGAAACGCCAAAGACACCGCCGGGCCATCCGGCACGCCGCGCAGCCTTTGCGCCAGGCGCTCGAACGGCTCCGCCCAACGCGGATCGCGTGCACCATGCCCGAACAAGACGATACCGGTGGCCATCAGTGTCGATTCACCCATTTGAGGCTGACAATGCCCATCGCCAGGTAAATCAGCGAGGGCAGGGCCGCGGTGAGCGGTGCCGGCCAAGTATTCAAATTGCCGATATGCGAAAACAGCGTATTGATCAACTGGAAGCTCATCCCCAGCATAATGCCGCCGAAGACTTTCATCCCGATCGCGCCCGCGCGGGTATGCATATAGGCGAAGGGCAGTGCCAGCGTCAGCATCACGAAAACGGCGAACGGATAGAAGATCTTCCGCCACAGCGCCGTCAGATAGCGTTGCGCGTCCTGGCTGTTTTCTTGCAAATGGCTGATATACGACGACAAGGTGTAGATCGACATCTGGTCCGGCGACACGAGCAGCACCGACAGAATCCGCGGCGTCAACTCCGAGCGCATCAGCATTTCCGGCTTCGATTGTTCCGTTGCTTGATACAGCGGATTTAACGAAGTCAGATCCGCCACCGGCTCGTTCGTGAGCCGCTTCAGGTCCATTTCCGTCACATCCTGTAAGCGCCACTGATTCGGCGGCACGAAGGTGCCGCTCTTTGCCTCGCGCACGCTGTTCAAGCGATATTGCGAGTCGAATTCGTAGATCTTGACCTGGCTGATGGTCGAATCGGAATTCAGCTTGCCGACATTGACGAAGCGGGTCACGCTGGACTGATCGCCCTTCGTGCCGCCCGTGCCGCCGGTGCCGCCGGTGCCGCCGGTGCCGCCGGTGCCGCCGGTGCCGCCGTTGGCGCCGGGCACGGTGTCTTTCAACCAGACCCCGGACTTGAAGTCCGACGAGACCGACGAGCCCAATGCGCCCAGTCGCACGCGCTCCGACAACTGATTCGCGTAAGGGCCGATGTATTCACCGATCGCGAACGTCAGCAGCAGCAGCGGCACGCCGATTTTCATCTGTGTGCCGAGGGCGCGCATCGGCGACAAGCCGGCCGCGCGCAGGATCGTGAACTCGGACGAGCCGGCCATTTGCGCGAACACGTAGATCGCACTGATCAGCACCGCGACCGGGATGATGTCGTAGAAGTGCGAAGGCTGCTGTAACGCCACCGTCAACACGGCGTAGGCAAAGCTGTACTTCCCGTGTCCGACCGAATCAAGTTGACTGATCAAGTCAAAGAAGAAGAACAGTCCCGAGAAGGCAAACAGAATGAAGATGAAGGTCAGATAGACCTGTCTGCCGATATATCGTTCGTAAGTACGCAACATTTATTTCGCCCGCCGCAGCCGAAGAGTGAAAAGCGGGCGGTTTTGAATCCGGCGCCACAATAGGAAGGTGGCAGCGCACGCCACGATGATATGCAGCGCAAACAGGCCGACGACAAATGGGATCCGTCCCTGCTCGATCCAATTCTGCATCAGGTTCTGCAGATTTGAATAGGTCAGGTAGACGAGGACCGCGAACACCATATTGATGGTCCGACCGCGTCGGGGGTTTTGGTAGGCCAGCGGGATGGCCAGCAGCATCAGCGTCATGCCGGTCATCGGCAAGCCGAGGCGCCAGGCCAGTTCGCCCAGGTGATCGCGCGTCGGCGTCTGCAGCAGTTGCATCGACGGTGTGCCGCGCGTGTTCTGCGTTTCCACTGTCGGCTTGTCATCCATTTTCACGCCGTAGCGCTTGAATTCGACCACGCGGAAATTGGCTTTACCCGGCTCGCCGTCATAGCGCCGACCGTTTTCCAGCACGATGAAGCGGTCGCCGTTCGGTTGGGTCTCGATTTGACCTTGCTTCGACACGACGACGAACAATTTGCCGTTCTCGGTGCTGGTGACAAAGACGTTCTGAACGTTGGCCAGGTTGGCCGAGAGTTTCTCGACGAAGAAAACGCGGTGATTCGTTGCCGATTCGCGGAATTGACCGGGGGCGATCAGCGAAATATCGTCGCGTTGCTGAAACCGCGCGGTGATCTTCGCTTGCTCGTTGCTGGCCCAGGGCCATGCCACCAGGGAGCAAAACGCGATGGCGATAATGATCGGCGCGGAGAACGTCGCGATCGGTCGGATCAGCGCGTACAGGCTCAGGCCGGACGCTTGCCAGACCACCATTTCGGAATCGCGATACCAGCGTGTGAGCACGACGAGGATCGAGACGAACAGCGTGACGATCATCATCACGGCCAGATAGCCGACCATCGTCAGGCCGATCAATACCAATACGTCGCGCGGATCGACCTTGCCGACGGCGGCGGACCCGATCACTCGGATCACCATCGTCGTCAGCATGATGGTCACCAGCACCATGAATACGGCGCCGGCGGTTCCCGCGAGTTCACGCTGCAGTGAACGTTGAAAAATCATGTCGTCAGAAAGAGAGAGCGCTTAAGGCGCAAAGTGCGCTCGGCAGGATAGCGCGATGCCGGTCCTGAAGGTGTTTCGGGACCTGTTTCCGTGCATTACATCGTGCGTGCGAACGTTCCCCGAAACGGGTTCCGGCGAAGCACCACACGTGGGGCCGGGACCGGTGCGTCAGACGTCCGCTGTCGTCGCGCGGAAAATAGCGGATAATCGCGCTTGAACTGTCACCAGGAATGAGCGCGATGGACTTTAGCATAAAAGCCTTCGAGTGGACCAAGACGGCCGGCGCCGCCGGCGGCGTTGCAGGTACGAAGACTGATTGTATCGTGGTCGGCGTGTTCGAGGCGGCCGGGCAGGCCGCGTTGAGCCCGGCGGCTGCGCAAATCGATGCCCAGAACGGCGGGTTGCTGACGCGTTTGCTGAAAGCAGGTGATCTGGAAGGGCGTGCCGGCGCGACGCTGCTGCTGCACTGTGACCCCGCATCGGCCGCCCCGCGCGTGCTGGCAGTGGGTCTGGGCAAGCCGGACGCGTTCGGCGCCAAGGCGTTCCTGGAGGCCAGTCGCGCCGCCGGCCGCGCGCTGGCGGGCGCCAAGGCGGCGTCCGTCTTGCATACGTTGGCCCAGCTGACGGTGCCGGAACGCGACGCCGCTTGGGCATTGCGCACGGCCATCGTGAGCTTGCGCGAGGCGAGCTATCGCTTTGGCGGCCGACGTTCGCGCGCCGACGCCACGCCGTCCTTGGCGCTGAAGAAGGTGGTGTTCAGCGTCGATGCCAGCGAAGAGAAAGCATTGAAGACCGCGCTGCAGGCAGGCGTGGCGCTGTCGAACGGCATGGACCTGACGCGGGATCTGGGCAACGAAGCGCCCAATTTCTGCACGCCGCGTTTCCTGGCGGATACCGCGCGCAAGCTCGGTCGCGACTGGAAGCTGAAGGTCGAGGTGCTGGAGCGCAAGCAGATCGAAGCATTGCGGATGGGTTCTTTCCTGTCGGTCGCGAAGGCATCGGTCGAGCCGCCGCAGTTCATCGTGCTGCGCCACAACGGTGGCGGCGCGAAGGATGCGCCGGTCGTGCTGGTGGGCAAGGGCATCACCTTCGATACCGGCGGCATCTCGCTGAAGCCGGGCGAGGCGATGGACGAGATGAAGTACGACATGTGCGGAGCGGGCAGCGTGCTGGGCACGATGCGCGCCGTCGCCGAGATGAATCTAAAGCTGAATGTCGTCGGCATCATCCCGACCTGCGAGAACATGCCGGGTGGCAATGCGCTGAAGCCGGGCGATATCGTCACCAGCATGTCCGGCCAGACCATCGAGGTGTTGAACACGGACGCCGAAGGGCGCCTGATCCTGTGCGATGCGTTGACGTATGCGGAACGCTTCAAGCCGGCGGCCGTCGTCGATATCGCCACGTTGACGGGCGCTTGCATCATCGCGCTAGGCCATCACAACTCGGGCCTGTATGCGAGCGACGATGCCTTGGCGACGCAGTTGCTCGACGCATCGAAGGTAGCGGCGGACGCCGCATGGCGCATGCCGCTCGACGACGCCTATCAGGATCAGTTGAAGTCGAATTTCGCCGATATGGCGAACATCGGCGGGCGTCCGGCCGGTAGCGTGACCGCGGCCTGCTTCCTGGCGCGTTTCACGAAGGCGTATCCGTGGGCGCACTTGGATATCGCCGGCACGGCTTGGAAGAGCGGTGCGGCGAAGGGCGCCACGGGCCGTCCGGTGCCCTTGCTGGTGCAATTCCTGTGCGACCGCGCCGAAGCGCCTGCTGTGCCGTTGGCAGCGGATTCGGCGTCGAAGGCCGGCAAGCCGGCCGCGCGGAAGGCACCGGGGACGGCTCGCAAGGTTGCCGTGAAGACGGCAAAGGCCGCCTGAGCGTGGTGTCGCGGGTCGCAGAGCGGTACCGTAGCCGGGCAGGCTTCCAGGCAGATAGCGCTGGAGGCCTGGCATGACGCGGATCGATTTCCATACCGGCGTCGCCGATCAGATCGGCTATGCGTGTCGTTTGGTGCGCAAGGCCTACGGCGCCGGCCAGCAGACGGTCGTCGTTGGGGAACCGTCGATGCTTGCGACGTTGGACGCGGCATTGTGGACGTTTTCATCGTTGGACTTCATTCCCCATTGCGGCGTTGACAGTCGGCTGGCGGCACAGACGCCGGTCGTGCTGAGCACGTCGCCGGGGCGTGCCCCGCATCATGCGGTGCTGATCAACTTGGGCGGCGTCGTGCCTGAGGACTTTGCCCGTTTCGAGCGCTTGCTTGAAATCGTCGGCGCCACGCCCGATGCGGTGACGGCGGGGCGTGACCGATATCGCTTTTACCGCGATCGCGGCTATCAACTGACCAATCACGTCGCTGCTTAGCGGGCGGGGTGGGATGGCAGTCATATCGGAGGGCGCCGCGGCTGGGCGACCCTCCTTTTTATTTGTTTCGTACTAAATGCGCGCGATGCGTGCATCGCGCAGATCCCCGCGTTAGGCTAAATTGCTGACCATGCAATAGTTAATAGACTGTCTTTTGAAAGACTTTCATCGATACACATCGGTGGTGTGACGAGTTCGATTAGCACGTGCCCACGGTACAGATATGACTTATCATTAAGTCCAATCCGTAACGTGGGGCCTTACGTCGTGTAAGGTTTTGGGTTTGTCAGATAATTTAACGACATTGTCATCGGCGGCCGCGTCGATGCTTGGTGGCGTGGATCAGCAAGGCCGCTTGCTGAAACTCGACACGCCGCTCAGTGGCGTGACGTTGACGCCGATCCGTGCCGTGGGCGAGAGCCGCATCGGTCGACACTATGAGTTCGTCGTCGATGCGGTGTCGTCGAAGGAAGACATTGCGCTCAAGACGCTGATCGCTCAGCCGGTCACGCTGTGGATTCAGCAAAGCGATCAGCGCTATCTGCCGCATCATGGCTATGCGCATACGGTACGCCGGCTCGGCGGAGATGGCAGTCTCACTGCCTACCAAATCGCGTTCACGAGCTGGCTCCATTTTCTGAAATTTCGTAAAGACGCGCGCATCTGGCAGAACAAGTCGGCCGACGACATTCTGACCGACGTGTTCAATGCGCATCCTCAGGCGCAGGGTTTCTTTTCTTTCTCGCTGTCGGCCGCCTTGCCGAAGCGATCGTTCTGCGTGCAGTACGAAGACGACTGGACGTTTGCGCATCGCATCATGGAGCAGGAGGGACTGTATGGTTTCTTCCAGCAGGCCGCCGACGGTCAATCGCATAGCTTCGTCATCACCGATAACCTTTACGCGCTGACGGCGAATCCGCAGCAGTCGATCGGCTTCTATCGCGCCGGCATGGGCAGCGAGGCGGACGCTTTTACGCAGTGGAGCGGGACCCGCGAGCTGCAAAGCGCGCAGTTGACCACGCGCACGTTCGACTACAAGCAGCCCTCTTCGGGGGCGGTGGGCAAGGGCACCGATACACCGACGATGGCGAATCAGGGCAATCTGCCGTCGCAGTCCGAGGTGTATGAATACACGGGGGCCTATACCTACAATGCGCAGGACCGCGGCGACACGCTTTCCGAGATTCGGATGCAGGAGTGGGAGTCGCGTGCGAAGCGCTTCTACGGGGCGGGCGGCACGCGGAGCGTCGATGCGGGCCAGTGGTTCACCTTGGACGACCACCCGGTTCACCAAACGGGCACGACACAGGATCGACAGTTCGCCGTGATCGAGGCACGGTGGGTGATCGAGAACAATGTCTCGGTCTCCAGTGAAAGCGCCGACTTCCCGTTCAGCCTGAAAGAGCACGTCGATGAGGTGCGCGCGGCGCATCAAGCGCAGAGTGGGGCAACGCATACCTTGGCAGGCGCGGTGGCCGGCGTATTGGGTGCGGGGCGTTCTGCTTCCAGCAAGGCGAGCAGCGGCGGCACGGAAGGCTTCTATCTGGTGGAGGTCGAGGCGCAGCGTCGAAGCGTACCTTTCCGCAGCCCGTTCGATCATCCGAAGCCGCGCATGACGATGCAGACGGCGACGGTGGTGGGGCAGTCGGGACAAGAGGTGTACACCGATGCCTTGAATCGCATCAAGGTGCGCTTTCATTGGGATCGTTTGAACGACGGCGACGAGAATGCATCGTGCTGGATTCGCGTGATGCAGTCCGACAGTGGTAACGGCTATGGTGGCGTGCACAGCCCGCGCATCGGTGAGGAAGTGATCGTCGATTGGCTCGATGGCGATTGCGACAGGCCGCTGGTTACCGGACGGCTGTACAACGGGAATACCACGCCCGAGTGGCATTCGAATGGGATCCTGTCGGGGTTCAAGTCGAAGGAGTACGGCGGCAGCGGTTATAACCAGCTCGTGATGGATGACGCCACCGGGCAGAATCGCGTGCAACTGGCGAGTAGCTCGGCGGCGTCCGCGCTGCATCTGGGTTATCTCGTTAATCAGAGCGGCAATACGCGTGGCGCGTATTTAGGGACGGGCTTTGATCTGAGTTCCGGAGCGTATGGCGCGTTGCGAGCGAGCCAGGGGATGTATATCAGCACGCATCCGACGACGGCGCAGCCGATGGATGCGAGTAACGCCTCGCAGCAACTGATCAATTCGGAAAGCGTGATGGAGGCGCTCTCCGATGCATCGACTACGGCGCAGGCGGAGAGCCTGGTCGACGGGCATACGGCGCTGAAGGCCTTCACCGATGCAACGCAGAACAGTGCGGGGGGATCGACGCAGGCGGGCGGGAATACGGCGGGCGGCGGGACGGGGAGTGCGAACCAGTTCAAGGAGCCCGTGCTGCTGATGGCGAGTCCGAGTGGGATAGGGATGGCGACGCAGGCGTCCGTGCATATGTCGGCGAGCAAGCAGGTCAATGTGGTGAGCGGGCAGGATACGTCGCTGGCGGTGGGGAAATCCTTGATCGCGGCGGTGAAGGAAAAGATCAGCCTGTTTGCGCAGAATGCCGGGATCAAGCTGTTTGCCGCCAAGGGGCCCGTGCAGATTCAGGCGCAGTCGGATGCGCTTGAAGTGACGGCGCAGAAAGGCGTGAAGGTGCTGTCGGCGACGGACGTGATTCAGATCTCTGCGGCGAAGGGCGTGCTGCTGACCAGCGGCGGGGCATATATCAAGATCGCCGATGGGAATATTCAGATTCATGCGCCTGGGACCGTGGATGTGAAGGCGGGGGCGCATGATTTTTCTGGGCCGACGCGTTTGGATCCCCAGTTTCCTGCGTGGACGCAGATCGAAAACAAGCAAGGGCGATCGATCGACTTTTCGGGATGAAGCAGGGGGAATATGACTTGGGAAACCTCGTTATGTTTGTCCTTTGCATCACGGACCGTCGTACCTCGGATTTCAATCAATACTTTGAGATAGGCGATGAGTCTATCTTGGTTTTGTAATGGCAAATACTACGCACCCACGTCCTGCTGCTGCGCCTAGTGCGCCTGCTAGCGGAAGCTCGCAGACGCAGACTCAGCAGGCACCGGAAGCACCGCCTTTGAAGTGGGCCTACCCTTTCAATGCGGTGAAGCAGGATGAGGCGGTGACGGCGCAAACCTATTTCACTGCGCTTTCTCAGGCGGAGGACGGTTTTTTCCCGATGGGCGGAAACGGTTTGTGGCATGGGGGGATTCACTTCGGCAATGGCACGGCGGGCACGCTCGACCAGCAAAGCGGAGTTCGTGCGATTGCTTCGGGCGAGGTGATCGCCTACCGATTAAACGAAAAGTATCCGGTCGCCACGTATCCGGATAAGAACAATGCGATGTATTCGTCCGGGTTCGTATTGATCCGGCATCGTCTGACGATGCCGCGCGCCCCGGTAGCAGCGACTGCGCCGACTTCGACACCGGCAGCGGCGTCCGCCTCGCCCGCGTCAGCAGCACAAGGGGCGCCTGCTCAGGGGACTGGGAGGAGTGCTGCGGCACAACAGCCAGCCTCGGCTGCGACTTCCACTCCGGCCCAGCCCGCACAGCCGGCCGACGAGACGCTGACTTTCTTCAGCCTGTACATGCACTTGATGGATTGGGCCGGGTATCAAGCAGAAGACGCGAAACAGGATGCGACGCCGAGCAACGATGGCGCGAAAGCAGCCGACCAGGGCGTACAGCATATGGGGTACTGGCAAGGCAGCAAGAAATATCGGTTGGTGCCAGGATCGAATGTTAACAATAAGCAGGAGCAGCCGCCGAAAGCGATACCCGCTGCGGCACCCTCTGCGGCGAACACAGCTAACAGCGATCCACTCGGTGCCTTTATTGCCAACGGCTTCAAAGCGACTGCGCCGACGCCCGCTCCGACAGCGGCGGCGGCATCCACGCCAATCGATCCTGAGACGGTGTACACCGGTAATGGGCTAGCTATTCGGCGAAATCCGTTATCCAAGAGCGCGCATGCGCCTAACTCCGACATCTTGGGCATTCTGCCGCTCGGTGCTGAATTTACGATCGCGCGTGATGCGGATACGCCAGGCTGGGGCTATATCGGTGACGTCTTGAAAGGCAAGATTTATCCGCCGAAAGCAGGAGATGCACTTGATCCGTCGGCCAAGACAGGGTGCGTGTATTACAAAGGTATGAAGCCGCTGACGGTGCCTGCTCCGTTAGATCAAGTCGTCGTGTTGGACAAGCCTTTCAGCGTAAATGCGGGGGATGTTGTTGGTTACCTTGGCGAGTTTCAGCGTTATCGAGAAGGCCAGACGATACCGCCGACCGCTAAGCGATCTCAGCTTCATCTTGAGGTGTTTGCTGGTGACGAGTTTGCAGCGTTCTTCCAAAAGAGCAAACAGCGCGCGGCACAATTGTCTGATGCGCAGAAGTCGGTTTTGGTTATTTCTAAAGGAGCGAAACTTGTTTCTGAGAGTCAGGCAGATACGGTACTAAATAAAGCGGTGTTTCTTAAGCCGGTCGCTAACAAGTCGAGTGGCGGATGGTGGGCGCTTGTGCAGCCGATGACGGTCACTGTTCCTGCCCCCTCCGCAACCGCTCATCGTCAGACGCGTGCCCAGCCGCATTCGATCGAAACGCCGGACGGCACTCCGGTTTGGGTTAAGCGACCGTTGAGTGGAACCACACTCGCGGCTGATAGCCAGACCGCAGCATGGAGCAAGTATCCTCTAAACGTGTCAAATCCGACGGCCTCGACCGTCGGATTTGAGACCGCAATCCCGCGTGGTCTCCTGGATAAGCGTTATTTCGGCGCCGTTGACGATGCGGGGAAGCATTGGTGGAGCACGGAATTCGCCAACGAAAAAGGCCAGATTGATGCGGGCTGGGTGTGCGAATCGGCGCATCCTGGCACGGAATGGGTTAGCCCGTTTGCATGGCCTGGCTTCGAAATAGTCGATCACACTGGAATTTCGTTGGTCGATCAGTTCAAGAGATTTTTGTTGTTGAAAAACGAGGCGCTGGAGGGAGAAGATCTCACCGAATTTGCGCCTGCGGCAGCGAGTGTTAACGGCAGTGACCTGATCGTTAAACTGGAAAGTGCGATAGACAAGCAAGGCGATGGCAACGGGAAGGTCACCGCTGGCGAGTTGCGAAGGGCTATGACTAAGCCATGGCTCGCTTGGCCAATTTCCCGCCTCGTCGTTCGCTTCGAAAGTGAATGGGGCGGCGATATGAGCAAGTGGCGCTCCCTAGAAAATCTGCTTGGAACGGGACGCTATGTATGGGAGACCGAACTTGGCCGAATTGAGAGGCTACAATTTTGGAAAGACATTGCGCAAAAGAAAGTTGAAGGTTTTCCCCGCGCGGCGGAAGTGTATCACTTTCATTTGATTGGGCTAGTGGACAATTTCGGTGCTAACAATTTTAGTTCTCTCGATGCGCTAATTCGGTCAATAGGAGATGTTATAGCGGGGGGGGAAGGAGGATATGAGGCTTATAATTCGGGCACGAGAGACGTGCCTGGTGGAGTTGTGGGGCATTCCTATATCAGAAATGGCCCTGCAGGTCCGGTAACACAGAAAACAATTAATGAAATACTTGCGACCGAATCTATGTCTGGGACAAATCCGATGCGGATGTTTGCGACGGGAAAATATCAGACTACATTTCCAACATTGCAGGCGGCAAAGACAAGTCTTGGGTTGAGCGGTGATGAAAAGTATGATGTTGATATGCAGGAAAGGGTATTTAAAGACTTTCTCTTTGCGAAGGCCGGGCGAGGTGGATTAAGTGACTTCGTTCGAAATGGGGCCGGTTCGGTCGACGACGCTATTTATGCCGCATCCAAAGAATGGGCATCAATTGCAGTTCCAAATTCTTACCCTACAAACAAGCGCGGTGTTCTTTCTAATGGGAGCATGACGTACTTTCAGAAAGAGGGCGCTGCGAATATGGCGAATAACCAATCGACTTCTGCTCTGCGCCATTTGTTAGAGAGCTTGCACTAACTAAATTAAAGGGTATTTTATGTATTATAGAAATACGATAATTGCTATGTTACTTTTTTTAACAGCTTTTTTTGCACCGACGATATCAGCAAAAGAGTCGTTAAAAAATCATCCTTACGCCGGTGTGCAAATTCCCTATGCTAAATCTGAGCTGGGAGGTTGCTCGTACCAATATAGTCCCGTTGATTTTTGTGATGATGCTCATGTTTCTGCAATAAAGAATGCTCTTCAAACAGAGCGGGCGAATTATTTTGGAAATTATATTATCCTCCGGTATTCGGAGCGTCCCGAGTATTATCAAAAATCGATCTTGATTATAGATGTAAATACAGGCTATGCGTATCCGTTGCCAATCGACGCATACTCCGGATTTATTAAAGGAAAAGGGGTAGCAGTATCCGATGGGGTAGTAAAATATTCTATTTCTGATGATCGTATATGTATATCTGGCGCTATTCTCGTATATAAATCTATACAGCAAGGAAGTTTTTGTTTTGACTTTGATGGAAAAAAATTTGGCGGATTCCATACGGAGTATATGTTTCCGTGAAATTTTAAAAAATCATGGAGTTCGGACCAGTGCCCCGACTGCACGAATCGAGTGATCGGAGAAAATCGAAAAAGGCAGCTCTTGTGATTAAATGTTGTCGTATGATTGCAATGGCTCTCTGGATAATGGGTGCTATGCCCGCACATTCAGCGGAGCTTTCGATAGTCGAAAATAACAAGGTGCTGACATGTGAATCCGGTTCATGTCGTCTGATCCAGATATCAGGTTCCTTGGCATCGGCAATCAAAGAAGAATATAACCGAATCTCCACAGCCGACCTTTTTCACGACGGAAATAATGAGATTGTCGCAACCCATAATGGTGTGAATAGTTGCTCTCGATTCTTCTCCTATAATGCAGTGAAGGGTAGCTTTTTAGAGCTAAATTTTTCGGATAAGGATATTTGCGGCTACAAAATTGTTGGGGATATACTAATTTCTGTCGTAAAGGATGGCGTGAAGTTACGGCAAGACATCTATCAGAGGGACGGAAATACATTTAGGCTCCACTTCAGTGATAATTGTTATGGTTGTGACCAAGTAATTCGAACGGTTTATGACCACGATGCCGTGGTAGATAAATATCTTGTGGATGGGGCGGATGATTACGGCAAGCGAAAACCGCTTTTCTCCACGGTGACAGCCGGGAAAGCCCTTTTATACGGAGATCACTCACTATCGAGTACTACCCACATGTATCTCGTCAACGGGGACAAGGTCCAATTGCTGGACTTTGATAACGATGACGAGTCGATGTATTACATTCGATATGTCGGAAAGAGCGGCAAAACAATCCAAGATTGGATTAAATGCAAAGATCTTGCGGCCTGTTCACTGTAAAACCAAGCGTGGTTCGTCGACTCCGCGTTATATTTCCCCTCCATGGCATTTTGCTGCATCTTTGCGCTGTGCGTTTCGCAGAATGCTTAGCCCCGTGGCGGCCGTGCTAACGGGCGCGCCGTGCGTGTTCGCTTTGCGTCCAGAGCGCGCGAAGCAGGACACCCTCGCGCATCTCGACTACCCCGCAGACACAACCCCGCGACAAATCGCCACCGCCCTCACAAAAAGACCACTCAACTAGACAAAAACTTTCCTTTCCTGGCATCGGTTTGCCAGTTCCGTTGCCGTAAACGCAACGCCTCTTGCGCAATGAGCACTAGCCGCGCTGTTTTTGGCTTCGCAGAATTTTTCTACTCTGCTCTAGCCGACGGTTCCCCATGCTGCTCTATGTATTTCGCCGAATACTCAGCGCGATCCCGGTCATGTTGTTCGTGGCGCTGTTTGTGTTCGGATTGCTCGATCTCGCGCCGGGCGATCCTGCCGCGCTGCTGGCCGGCGAGAACGCCTCCCCGGAAGACATCGAAAAAATCCGCCAGTCGCTGGGCCTGAACAAGCCTTTCCTGTTCCGCTTTGGTGAATGGCTATGGCATCTGCTGCACGGTGACCTCGGCACCTCGCTGTTTACCTCCCAGCCGGTTACGCAGATGATCGGCGAACGTCTCGCGCCAACGTTCACGTTGATGATCATGACCATCGTCATCTCGGTCATCATCGCGATCCCGGCGGGTGCTTGGGCCGCGTGGCGTCACAACCGCTGGAACGATCGCGTCATCATGTTGTGCGCGGTGTTCAGCTTCTCCTTGCCGTCCTTTGTCGTCGGCTATCTGCTCGCTTGGATCTTCGGCCTCAAATTGCATTGGCTGCCGGTGCAAGGCTATGCGGGCCTCGACCAAGGCCTATGGACGTCGATCCGTTCGCTGATCCTGCCCGCCTTCGCATTGGGTTCGGTCTATATCGGCCTGATCGCGCGCTTTACGCGCTCCACGCTCGTCGAGACGCTGCAGCAGGACTACATCCGCACCGCTCGCGCGAAGGGCGTCAGCAACACACGCATCCTGTTTCGCCACGGCTTGAAGAATGCCGCCGTACCCATCGTCACTGTCGTCGGCTCCGGCGTCGCCTTGCTGATCAGCGGCACCGTCGTCACGGAAACGGTATTCGCCATCCCCGGCCTCGGTCGGCTAACGGTCGATGCCATTCTGCGACGCGACTATCCCATTATTCAGGGCGTGATCCTCTTGTTCAGCTTCCTGTACGTGCTCGTCAACCTTGCGGTGGACCTGCTTTATACGGTGTTCGACCCAAGGATCAAATACTGATGAAAACCGGTTCTCCCTTCTGGCGCACGATGCGTCGCCACCCGAACGTGCTATTCGGCGGCTCTTTGCTGTTGCTGCTGATCGCCATCGCCGTGCTGGCACCCTGGCTCCATACCGTCGATCCCACGGCGATCAATCCGATCTATCGTGCCCGCACGCCGTCGACGCAATTCTGGTTCGGAACCGATCTGCTGGGTCGCGATGTGTACTCCCGCGTGCTGTATGGCGCGCGCGTCTCGCTAATCGTCGGTTTTTCCGTGGCGATCCTGTCGACGATCCTCGGCGTGCTGATCGGTGTGCTTGCCGGTTTCGTGCGCTGGCTCGATGTGCTGATCATGCGCATCATGGACGGCTTCATGTCGATCCCGACGATCCTGCTGGCCATCGCGATGATCGCCGTCTGGCAGGCGTCGATGACCACCGTGATCTGCGCCATCACCGTCGTAGAGATCCCGCGCGTGGTGCGCCTCGTGCGCGGCCTGGTGCTGTCACTGCGTGAACAGCCCTTTGTCGAAGCGGCCGTGACTGCTGGCGCGGGCCACTGGCGCATCATGTATCGCCACATCTTCCCCAATACGGTTGCGGCGCTGATGGTGCAGGGGACCTATATCCTCGGCGTGGCCATCCTCGCCGAAGCGAGCCTGTCCTTCATCGGTGCGGGCGTACCACCGATCACGCCGTCGTGGGGCAACATCATGGCGGAAGGGCGGGCGTTGTGGCAGATCCGGCCGCAGTTGATTGCCTTCCCGGCGATCTTCCTGTCGCTGACCATCCTTGCGGTCAATATGCTGGGCGACGGTCTGCGCGACCTGCTCGATCCGCGCATGTCCTCGGAGCGCTGAGATGGAAACGACAACGAATCCGAGCGATGCCGATACGAACGGCATGACCAACACTGGCAGCAACACGATGATCAACGGCGGCGTCCAATCGGCGGCGAGCGGCGCAGTGACGCTCCCCGAAAACCGTGTCTTGGAAATCCGCGATGTCAGCGTCGGCTTCCAGCAAGCGGACGGCGGCGGCCTCGCGAATGCGGTGCGCAATATTTCGTTTAACGTCGATCGCGGCGCAACCACGGTGGTCGTGGGGGAGTCGGGTTCCGGCAAATCAGTGACCTCGCTTGCCGTGATGCGGCTAATCGAGTTCGGCGGGGGGACCATCACCGGCGGTCAAATCGCTTTCCGACGCCGCAGCGGCGACGTCGTCGATTTGACCCGCGCCTCGGAGGACACGATGCGTCGGGTGCGCGGCGGCGAGATCGGCATGATCTTTCAGGAGCCGATGACGTCGCTGAATCCCGTGTTGACGGTCGGCGAACAAATCACGGAAGCCATCCTTCTGCACCAGCCGACGCTAGCAGGAACCGCACAGGCAGAAGCAACCCGCGTCCTCGACCGCGTGCGCATTCCCGATGCGGCGCGCGTCATGAAGCGCTATCCGCACGAGCTGTCGGGCGGGATGCGTCAGCGGGTGATGATCGCGATTGCCTTGTCGTGCCGTCCGCAATTGCTGATTGCCGATGAACCCACGACCGCGCTCGACGTCACCGTGCAAGCGCAGATCCTGCATCTGATTCGTGAATTGCAGGTCGAACTTAATATGGGCGTGCTGCTGATCACACACGATATGGGTGTCGTGGCGGAATCGGCGGACCAGGTGATCGTCATGCGGCGCGGCGATCTCGTGGAACAGAACGAAGTGAAGCCGCTCTTCGCTTCGCCAACGCATCCTTATACGCGTGCTTTGTTGGCTGCCGTACCGAAGCTGGGCGCAATGCGCGGTACGGATCTCCCGGCCCGCTTCGAATTGCTGCGTGATCCGGCCGCCGAGCCAGAGAAAGCGGTGCAGGCGGACTCAGCCATGACGACCGTTGCCGATCGCGCAACAGTCGACGCTGCCGTCACGGCGGCTATCTACAGTGGTGACACATCGGTCTCGATGGACGCCGCGCTGGACAAGAAGAAAGCCGTTCTCAGCGTGCGCGAGCTGATCACGCGTTTCGATGTTAAGGCCGGTATGTTCGGCAGGGTCACAAAACGCGTCCACGCTGTGGAGCGTGTCAGTTTCGATATGTTCGAAGGCGAGACCCTGGGCCTCGTCGGCGAATCGGGCTGCGGCAAGACGACGACCGGCCGCTCCTTGTTGCGCCTGGTCAAGCCGCAAAGCGGCAGCATTTACTTCGACGGTGTCGATCTCGGTCGCAACGACAGACAGTCCGAGGCGCTGCTGCGTCGCAATGTGCAGTTGGTTTTTCAGGATCCGTTCGCCTCGCTCAATCCGCGCATCCGCATAGGCGACGCGATCATGGAGCCGATGCTGATTCAAGGGCTTGCCACGCGTGACGAAGCGGCGCGCCGCACGGCCGATCTGCTGGAGAAGGTCGGGCTCGATGCGTCGATGGCGCGGCGTTGGCCACATCAGTTGTCGGGCGGACAACGCCAACGTATCTGCATCGCTCGCGCGTTATCGACCAACCCACGCGTGCTGGTTGCCGATGAGTCGGTCTCGGCGTTGGACGTATCGGTGCAGGCGCAAATCGTCAATCTGTTGATCGATTTGCAGAAAGAACTGGGTATCGCTTGCCTGTTCATCTCACACGATATGGCGGTGGTCGAACGGATCAGCCATCGCGTTGCAGTGATGTATTTGGGACAGATCGTCGAGATCGGCCCGCGCCGCGCGATTTTCGAGAACCCGCAGCATCCGTACACGAAGAAGCTGATGGACGCGGTGCCGATTGCCGATCCGTTACGGCGACGTCATGGCGCGCCCTCGCTGATCGAATTGCCGAGTCCTGTGCGTGCGATCGGCGACGAGCCGGTGGTCGCACCGTTGGTGCAAGTCGGTCCCGGACATTTCGTGGCGCGCCACGCCGTGGGCGGCGCCTACTGATCCGACGACGAAGCGAACACCCGGGCGTCCTGCTTTTTACCTGCCACACCTCGCTGGCGCGCACCACGCGCGCCTTTGCAGCAAACGACCCTTTCTCTCATGGAGCGAAGCGCATGGATCGCAGGCAGTTCATCAAGTCGGGTATCGCATTAGGCGCGGCGGGCTCGCCGCTGGCGTTGCCGTTTGCCGGTCTGGCTGGGCTGGCCGATGCAGCGGAAAGCACTGGGGGCAAGGGCACGGCAAAGCGCTTCCGCTGGGTGCCGGCCGCCGATTTGACCATCGTCGATCCCATTTTCACGACCGCCTATGTGACGCAGAATCATGGCGCGCTGGTCTACGACACCTTATACGGTCTCGACGACAAGATGCGCGTGCATCCGCAGATGGCGGAGGGGCAGACGATCGAAAACAACGGCTTGCAATGGACCATCACCTTGCGTGAGGGCTTGCTGTTTCACGACAACACCCCTGTAAAAGCGCGTGATGTCGTGGCCAGTCTGAAGCGCTGGGGACAGCGCGACATGATGGGCCAGAGCCTGTTCGCCGTGACGACCAATCTGAGCGCCATCGACGACAAGACGATCCGCTTCACGCTGAGCAAGCCGTTCCCCTTGTTGATGTCGGCACTGGCGCGGCCAGAGACGATCATCGCGGCGATCATGCCGGAGCGCCTCGCGAACGCACCGCTATCGACCCCGCTGAAAGAGGTCATCGGCAGCGGGCCGTTTCGCTTCAATGCGAGCAAATGGGTATCCGGCTCGCAGGTCGTGTACGAGAAGTTCACACAGTACGTGCCGCGCAAGGACAGCTTTGCGCCGACGTACACCGCGGGGCCGAAGATCGCCTACGTCGATGAAGTGGACTGGAAGATCATCCCCGATCAGGCAACCGCGGTAGCGGCATTGCAATCCGGCGAAGTCGATGGCATCGACACCATCAATAACGACTTCATCTCCTTACTCCGGACCGATCCGGCGATCAACCTGATAAAGCGCCGGCTGCCGATCATGGGGATTCTGCGCTTCAATCAATTGCAGGCGCCGTTCGACAACCCTGCGTTGCGTCGCGTAATCCTGTCCGCCGTCGATCAGAAGGAATACATGACGGCGATGGTGGGCAGCGAATTCCCGGAATATTGGGATGCAAAGACCGGCTTCTTCGCGCCGGGTTCGCCGATGGCGAGCGACGCTGGCATGAGCGCGATCACATCGAAACGTGACTTGTCGAAGGCCAAGGCGGCGGTTACGGCCGCAGGGTACAAGGGCGAGAAGGTGGTCATCATCGATCCGGCCGACAACCCGATCTATCATGCCGCAGCGCTTGTGACGGTCGATCTGTTCAAGAAGCTCGGCATCGCGGTGGAAGTCCAAGCGATGGACTGGGGTTCTGCGATTCAACGTCGCACGAATCAAGCGCCTGTATCGGCGGGCGGCTGGAGCGTCACGTTCACCGGCCTGACGGGGATCAATAATTTCGATCCCGCCGGACATTTGGGATTACGCGGCAATGGCAAGGCGTCCTGGTTCGGCTGGCCGATCGCGCCGAAGTTGGAGCAGTTGCGCGACGCGTGGTTCGCGGCGCCAGACCTCGCCGCTCAGCAAAAGATCTGCCGCGATATGCAGGTTCAGGCAGTGGAAGACGTGCCGTACGTGCCGCTCGGCTCCATGTATCCGGTCAGCGCGCTGCGCAAGGAATGGAAGGACATGCAGACCGATGAGCTGCTGTTCTTTACGTTAAAGCACGTCTGATCGCCGCATCGCAAAGCGGCGACGGTCGCGCGCACTCAACCCTGCAACGCCGCTTCGATCTGCAACGTCGGCACGTCGGCAGCCAGCAACAGGCGCAGCAGGATGCGTGCTTTCTGCGGGTTCAGCCGCCCGGCGGGCAAGCCTTCCGCGCGCGGCGTCACATGTCCGCCACCGGTCCGTGTGGCGCGGACGACTGGCAAACCGCTGTCCATCAACTCGGCCACGCGCGGTTTCCACGTGTTCGGCAATGAGCCGTTCCCGACGCAGGCAACGACCAGGCCGGCGGCGCCGCCCTTGATCGCGGCATCGATCAAATCAGGGCTCATGCCCTGATAGCCGTACAGAATGTCGACACGCGGCAGCGGGGGCAGGGCATCCAGATTGAACGTGACGAGACCGGCCGGCCGTGACGCTTCGAAGAAGAAGTGCGGCTGTATCCCGATAAAGTAACCGAGATAACCCGCCTCGCCGCCGTCGAAGGTATCGGTCTGGTTCGCATTCCGCTTCGTCGTGTAATAGGCGGAACCGATGCGGTCGGCGAGTACGATCATCGGCCCGCGGCCTACCGCTCGGGCGCTTGCCGCGAGAGAGACGCCCTGTAGCAGATTCATGGGGCCGTCCGCGCTGACCGCGGTGGCCGGACGCATCGCCCCTACCAGCACGACCGGCTTCGGCGAACGGACCGTCAGTGCCATCAAGAAGGCGGTCTCTTCCAGCGTATCGGTGCCGTGCGTGACGACGACGCCATCCAGTTCAGGATCGGCCAACGCCGCATCGATTCGTTGTACCAGCCGCACCAACTGCGCGTCGCTGAGGTCCTTGCTGGCGACGTTGGCGAATTGCTCATAGCTGACATCCGCGACATCGGCCAAGGCCGGGATCGCTTCCAGCAACGTGTCGATGCCGACGCCCACCGTATAACTGGACGTCTCCGTCTCCGATACCGCACTGCTGGCAATCGTTCCGCCGGTCGCGAGCACCAGAACCGCAGGCCGCCGCGACGGCGACGTCAACAAGGCCTCATCGCCTTCGACCGCGGGCGGTACGTCGACGGGATAGGTGGCCGGCGATTTGCGCGATGCCGCGCGCGAAGGCCGTCGCAACGCCAAAGGATCCAAAGGCGTGGCCACCAGCGGCTGATCCACTGACACCGAAACCGACAGTAACGATGCGATGTCGGCGGCGTGCTTCTTGCCGGAACGCTTCGGTTTCGCGTCGACGTCGTGTTTCCGATGTTTGGCTTTCTTCGCTTTCTTCTTCGATGACATGATGGGCTTCTGTTCATTCGCCGTGACGGCGTGCGACCTCGTCGGCCATGCGGATGGCGAGTTCGATGAATTGTTCGATCGAGCGGGGCAACTGCCGCCCCTGCATCGTATGAATCTGAATCGTGCGATCGTAGACATCCGCATTGGACAGCGGGATCGCCAGTACCTCGCCGCGCTGCACCGCGTGCGAGACGGTCAAGGTACCGGCCAGCGTCAATGCCTCGAAGTCACGAATGAAGTGTTGCAGCGCGCCAGAATAATCACTGGTCAGGACATAGTCCAGTTCGATCTTCTCGTGCATGCAGCAGAAATCCACCAGCGCGCGGGTACTGTTCGAATGCGTCGACATGACCACCGCGTATTGAGCGATGTCCTGCAACGACACTTCGGTGCGCGTCGCTAGCGGGTGGCGCGGGGACATGATGGCGAACAGCGGTGCCCGCTTCGAGTACACGACGTTGACACCGTCCACCGGCGCCAGACTGTACGCCATGCCCAGGTCGACTTCGCCGCGCTTGACCTTTTTACTGACCTCACTGCGCACGGCGACTTGCAACTCGAAGCGCACATTGGGCTCGCGTTTCAGGAATTCACCCATCACATGCGGTAGAAATTCGCGCCCGAAGCCCTCGTTCGCCGCAATGCGGATGACGGTCTTGCCGATGCGGGACAGATCCGATAATTCCGCGGCGAGCTTATCCGCTTCCAGCAACGCCCGTCGGACATAGGCGGCCATCAATTCGCCGGCTTCGGTCAGGCGCATACCGCGCGCATTGCGTTCGAACAGCGGCGTGCCGTGCTCGCTTTCCAGGCTATGAATGCGTCGACTGACCGCGGACGGCGCGACGTGCAAGGCCTCGGCCGCCAAGGTGACGGAGCCGAGGTTTGCAACCTGCAGGAAATAGCGAAGCGTGGTGCTGATCATTCGGATGCGTAAGTACGGATTCGGCAAGGCCCGTTGCGAAATCAGCACTGGCCGTGCGATTTTGCATCGGGGACACTTTGCCATCCGCTTGGAAGCCGGTCAGGGCCTCCATCATACCGATTACCCTATCCCACGACATGAATACAGACGCCACGCCCGCCGCCGAGCATCCCGCCGTCCCGCCCGCGCCCGCCGACGCGCGTAAGATCCGCATCGCCGTGCTGAATCTGGTGCACGAGACGGTGACTTTCCTCAGCAACGACACGACGCTCGACGATTTCATCTATGACGGCTCCCCGGCGCGTGGCGAGGATCTGCTGCAGAGCGATCCGAAAGGCTATATCGGCGGCTTCGTTCAGGTGGCGCGAGAGTTCGACGGGGTCGAGCTGGTGGGCATCGAGTCGCCGCTGTCGCCTAAAACCGGCATCGGTTCGGGCTGGGTGACGTTGGAGGCCTACGAGCATTTCGTCGGTAAGATGATTGCGGAACTGTCCGCGACCGGGCCTTATGATGGGGTCTACCTGTCGGTGCACGGCGCGATGGCGGTGCGTGGCGTTGCGCGGCCCGAAGCGGAGCTGGCGCGTCGGGTGCGCGAGGCGGTGGGGCCGGGCGTCGTCATCGGCGGGACCTTCGATCTGCATGCGAACGAGGACGAAGCGTTTTTGCAATCGGCGGATATGGCGTTTTCGGTCAAATATTATCCGCACTACGATTGCCATCTGCAGGGCCAGCGCTGTGCACGGATGATGGTGCGAGCGATCCGCGGCGATTTCACGCCGACGCACCTGACGCGCAAGATTCCGATTATTTCGCCGACGGTGCTGCAATGGACCGGCGCCTCCCCCTGGATGGACCTGATTCAGCGGGCGTTGATTTGGGAGGCGCGCGAACCCGACGTCTTCGTCAACGTCCTGTTCGGCTTCCCGTGGTCGGATGTGCCGGATGCCGGCATGACGATTCAGGCGATCACGAACGGCAATGCCGCGCTGGCGAAGACGATCGTCGACGATATGGGGGCGTGGGCCTGGCGTCGCCGCGAGGCGCTGCTGCACACGACCAAGGTGCCGCAGATCGAGGAGGGCGTCGCGCTGGCGCAGCAGGCGCAGCACGAGGGGCGCACGCCGGTGGTGTTGGCCGATCACAGCGATCGTTCCGGTGCCGCCACATGGATCCTGCAACAAGCGCTTGCGCGGGGCATGCGCAACACGTTGTTCGGCACGATCACCGACGGCGAATCGATCCAGGTGCTGCAAGACCGGGGCGTACAGGTCGGCGATACGATCGATATGCCGCTGGGCGGCAAAGTGGACGCGTCGGCCGGGGCGCCGGTACATATCAGCGGAACGGTACTGCACGTCGGCTATTCCGGCAGTGTGGCACGCGGTACGCGTCAAGTCAGTCACGTGAATATCGCATTCGGCGAAGGCAATGTATTGGTGCTGAGTCGCTATCTGGTCCAAGCGAAGGAATTAAGCGAGCTGCGCGTACTCGAAGTCGATCCGGACCAGTTCGAGGTGATCGCGATCAAGTCGCGCGTGCACTTCCGGCGCGGATTCGACGACAGCGGCTATGCAAAAGCCATTTTCGTTGTCGAACCGCCCGAGGCGTTCCTCGGGACGGTACGTCTGGACGGACTCGCTTATGAAAATCTCGATCTGAAGGCGTTCTATCCCTACGGCGACGTCTCGTATCCCGGCGATTGAGCACGACGGCGACGTTGGCGCCAGCCGCCCGGCACACCGGACGCGACGACGCGGTCGTTCAAGGCCCGTCGCGGGCGCCGGATGTCCGCGGCTGCCCCGGGTAAGGGTTTTATGACATCATAACGGGCTATCATGGTGCGGACCGTCCACGAATCCGCGTGATGCGTGGCGAAAAACGGGCAAATGCAAGGCGTTGTCGGCTGGATGTCAGCCTTGCGCCGGTTGCGTGCGGGCTGTGCCCGTCCCGTCTGCGTCCCCCATGATGTCCGGACACGATCCTCACCCTTACCAAGGCTGCTATGCTGCTTCATCCTGATTTCAACCCGATCGCGATCCAGCTCGGGCCGCTGGCGATCCGCTGGTACGGCCTGATGTATCTGCTGGCCTTCGTACTGGGCGTCACGGTATTGCGTATGCGGCTAAAGCAGCCGCAGATTGCCGCGCAAGGCTGGGACAAGCGGGATATCGACGATATCCTGTTCTACGCGGTCTTGGGCGTGATCCTGGGCGGCCGTATCGGCTACATCCTGTTCTACAAGGCGGATTATTATTTCGCCAATCCGGCGGCGATTTTCCGCGTCTGGGAAGGCGGCATGTCCTTTCACGGCGGCTTCCTCGGAGTCGCGCTGGCGATGTGGCTTTTCAGTCGCAGTCGCAAGCGGCCCTTGCTGCAGGTGACCGACTATCTCGCCCCTGCCGTGCCGCTCGGGCTGGCGGCAGGACGCTTCGGCAACTTCATCAATGGCGAACTATGGGGCCGCGTGACCAGTCCGTCTCTGCCATGGGGCATGATGTTCCCGCAAGCAGCCGGCGAGGATCGGCAATGGATGCTGACGCACGCTGCCGAAGCCGCCGCGAAGGGATTGACGGCGATCTATCCGATTCATGGGCTGCTTCCGCGTCACCCGTCCGAACTGTATGAGATGGCGCTCGAAGGCTTTGTGCTGTTCTTCGTGATGTGGCTGTTCGCGCGCAAGCCGCGGCCGATGGGCGCGGTGACCGGATTGTTCATCGTCGGCTATGGCATTGCACGATTCGTCGTCGAAATGACGCGCCAGCCGGATGACTTCCTCGGCTTGCTGGCGCTCGGCTTGTCGATGGGGCAGTGGCTATCCTTGCCGATGATCTTGATCGGCATCGGCATGATCGTCTGGGCGTTCAAGCGCCGCCCGGTGTCGGCGCCGGAATCCCCGAGCGCCGTCTGATTGTTCTCTCCCACGGGCGCGTCAACCGTCTCACGATGTGACGGGCTGGCGGCCTCGGTGTACTTTCCCTTCGTATTCCCGCCTGGCCGCGTTCTCGCGGCCTGCCCGCTCCGGGCATTTCCCCCTTCTGCGATTCTCTTCACCGATGCATGCCGCGTCGACCGCTGCCGTCTTTCGGCATCCGTCGACGGGAATGCGGCTCGGCCTATCTCTTTCGGCTCATAGCATTGTTTGGCCGCGCCGATTACATTCAATCTTCCCTCAGTACCCCCTGGCTTGGACGACGGCATCTCAGACACATCATGGATCACGAAAAATTCAGTCCCAGGCAGTGTCATTCGGATCGACAGCGCGCGCTGAGTCCTCTCGACATCGCCGATGCCGATATCGACTTGGACGCTCACACTTTGCTCGATGCCTCATCGACATCCCGTGGGCCGCGGCTCGCCGGAAACGTGTCTCGACTGCCGCTCCCTGGCACGCGCTCGCTCGATTACCGCACGTTGATAGGCGACCATGGCCGCGATACGTTGCTGCAGCCGACGCGCAGCCGAGGCATGTCGCAGGGAAGCGATGACGCGAGCGATTTCGATACCGACAAGAAGAAGCTGGAGCGAATCACCGGCATGATTCAGGCCTTACCGGAGGGCGTTTTGGAGGACGCGCAGGAATGGGCGCCGGAAAACGCCATTGCCAAGGCGACGTCCATACTACGGCAGCAATTGTTCGAGGTACTGCGGACGGTGCCGGAAGGCGGCGATGATCCAGCCGGGCAGAAGGCGCAAAAAGAGCATGGCAAGCGCATAGAGAAAATCCAACGCAAAATCGATAACGTCGACGACGAACTCAGCGCGACGACGTTGTTGAACGCCGCCCCGACGGGATATTTTTTTTCCATCATCGAGGCGTTCTATCGGAAAACGGGCGAGCACGCATTCAGCGTCCACACACAGCCCAAAAATGAGACGAGGGAGGCCTTCGATTCATTCAAACGGGCTGCCTACGCGGCGTTGCCCGATGACGCCAAGCAAGGGTTCTCGAAACATCTGACGCGATTCAATCCGGACGGCAAGGCGCGCGCGGTGGAATCGATCGACTCGGCGGAGATCCCGGCGGACTTCGCGCCCGACACGGTTCTCGCATACCGTTTTTCCATCAAGGATGTAGACCAGCAACGCCTGGCCAATGTGGACAGGGGAATCACGCGCTCCAGCAAGTTGCATTTCGGCCAGAAGGCCATCGTGGTGGTGGACCGCCCGGGAAAGCGGGGGCGGGAAGCGTGGGAGCTCAGCGAGCGAGGAATAAGTGAACCGGGAATGACCTATACGGTCGAACTGTCGGTGGCGGACGGCCTGGACGAACGTGCTCTTTTTGGCAGCGAGTCCGTTGCTTCAGGGCCGGTGACCATCGGCTTGGAAGCGATTCGGCCATCGCGATTCGGACTCACGTTTTGTTCAGATGGTTTGCATCGGAGTAACGACGCCGAGATCCGGCTGATGCAGACATTGCACAGCCGTTTTCGAGGTATCAATTTCGCCGAGTTGAAAGCGATGTATGCGGATCGTCAGCATGTCGAGTTTCAACTGGATATCGTGTCGTCGAAAGAACCCTGTAATTCATGCGCATTTGCAATGTCGGTGTTTGCCGAAACACTCTCCGCCGAATTACGCGACGCGATCGGCATGCCGGCTAAGCTGCATTTGGACTACGTCGTTACTGCGTCGAAGAAGCCTACTTGACGCCGCCGGAGGGGCCGCACACGTCGCAGACGCCATTACCTCCGCGACGGCCGCATCGACGCCCTGTCTGCTTTCTCGAGTGGTCCTTGCGGCCAATGCGGCGAGTGTCACGACTGCGCCGGCGACGGCATCGGGTGTCCTCAGGTAGCGGACACGATAGCGACCCAGCAGGAACATGCCGCTGACCCATCGCGCGCCATGCAGGCCGAGACGACCATCCCGTGAAAAATATCGGTTTCGATCGTCGGCCGCCGCTTCGGGGAACAGTTCGGCGCCGCTGACCGATTGCGCGACGAGGGCAAACATCGCAGCCGCGAGCATCGCGTCCGTCTCCCGCGCCGATGTGAATAGCTCGAATAGCGCGATGCCCTCGATCGATGGCGGTTGCCTGCCGCGCGCCATTCGCGACAGACGGTCCAACGGCGTCTCCGAATCCGGAAGATGCTGCGATAGCAGGAATTGCTCGTCGATACGGCGTACGCGGAAATGATAGATATTCAAGTGCCGCCGCGCTGTGTGGGACAGCCCGGCCGTACAGAGCGCTCTATCGAATAAAGCGACGCTTCGCTTCACCGAGGGCAGCGCGGACGCCATGGCAGCCGGTCCGGGGGCAATGGACGCCAGGGCATCGCCACTGTACGGGCAGCGCGCCGAGGCTGATGCGATAGGCAGCTTTACCGTTGACGCGGTTGTTGCATTCGTCAACGTATCGCACTGCCACGCCCAATCCGGAACGATCGATGCGAGACCGGGGGTCCATCGCCAGCGCATTTTATTGTGCAATCGAAGCGCCGCTACCCCCGGTCGATTAAGCGCCTGACCCGGCGCGAAAGGGTCGAGCAGACGGTACTTCGTAAAGGAATCGTCGCGATACAGCAGCATATAGGGAGAGGCGCTGACGTCCAACGTGATGCGCGTGCCGACCGATGTGCTGTGCAATGCGCGGCAGAACTGGCCGACATAGCTATCGGGTTCGCCGGGACGTTCCCCGACGCCGACGAGATTGCAGCAAATGAAGTTGATGGCCAGCGTATCGTCGTCGGCCAGGCCCAGGTGCGACAGGATGTCGTCGTGTAATCGCGTCACCAGCGTGGCGGCGGGCAGGCTCGCCAGCGCTCGCCTGTAAAAGCCATCCGCTTGCGCAGTCGTGCTGCCGTGCGCAATGAGAAATAGACGGACGATGTCAGGGCGGATGTCGGTAGTGCCCTGCACACGGTTCATCGCCTTTTGAGACTGCGCCCATTCCTGGACTGTCCGCGTGCGCATTCTGCCGCCTAACCAAGGGCATACTTCCGGGCGCGGTGGCGCGGCGAACGAGACCGACAGGGGAGGCGAGGCATCGCGATTTTCGTGCTGTGTTACGCACCTCGACTCTGCCAGCTCCCAGACGTAACACGGGCGGATGTCGCAGGACTGCGCCGGCGTCCCACAGTAGAGCATCGATCTCGGGCGTTTCAGGGATTCCCGGATTGCAATGTCGCGTAGCGCCGGGTCATCGTCGTACAGTGCCACGATGTTCAGCTTGCCGCTGTTTTCAAGCGGCCGCCGTTGCAGCGTGTCATCGAGGCGGCGGTTGCCGGTGGCATGCCGCAGCGCCGATGACAACGCGTCCGCGACGGCCGCACGCGCGATCTGCGTCAATGCGTCGGCGGTCGGATCTGACAACGCACTGGCTGCGCGAGCTGACGCGGTCGACCGGTCTTCGCGTGTGGCAGGGGATTCGTTGGCGTTCGCCGGTGGCGCGCATGTTCTGGGAGGCGCGGGCACGATCATCCGGCCATCGTCGGGCATACCGCGCGACATACGTGACACAGGCCGTGGCGTGCCGCCGCATCATCGGTTGCGAGCACGACCGCCGAATCGCGAGACGCATCACGCGACGGGCAGGCGACGCCCCTACAGGACATATCGGCAGACAAGCGGCTGGAGTGGAGGCTAGGCATCGCGGGGGTCCTGGAAAAAACCAGTATTCCCGAAATCCCGCGCCTTTCACAATCGGCTGCTCGGCCGGGGGACGGCCGAACAGGGCCTCATATCACGGCACCATCTGGACGCTACCGTTGACGTCCACGGTGACCGTGGTCGTGCCACCTTCCACTGGCACGGCGCTCATCTTTGCCATCGGCGCCGCGGCCATCGACATCATCGCAATGCGCGGTTGCCGGATGCTGCCGCTATGCCCGAGTTGCACATCGCGAATGGAAAAGCCCCGATAGCCGAAGGCTTTCGTGGCGGACTCGGCCTTCTGGCGGAAGGCGGCGATCGCCTGTTCCGACAGACGCGCTTCGGCCTGCTGCCGTTTGTCGCGTGACAGCGTGAACGAGACGTCGGCGACCTGCATCTGACCGCCAAGGTCGCCCGCGAGTTTCGATGCCGCGGAGAAATCTTGCGACTCCAGCAGCAATTCACTGCGTCCGCGCCAGGCGACGATCTTGCCGTCCCGATCGGTCGACGGGGAGATCGAGAACGCGCCAGTGCTGACCTTGACCCGCGACTGCGATCGCGCGGTCTCCAGCGCCTGCTGCGTTTGCTGGTTCAATTGTTGTGCGACCGTTGACGAGTCGTTGCCTTGTCGTTCGGTGAACAAGGTGATGTGGATTTCATCGGCCGGGACCTCTTCGCTGGCCGAGGCGTCGAGTTGCAGCACTCCGGACGGCGCCGTTTGTCCGATGGATTGCGCCTGCGCAACGCCGGGCATGGCCAGCAGGGCGACCCCCATTGCACCGACCCCGGCCAGCGACATCAAGGCGATGGCGGTCTGGCGCGCGGTATGCCGGACGCTTTTCTGCAACGACACGGGGGGCGAGGATGGCGTCGCGCTCGAAGGTGTTGGCAGTGCGGACATCAACTTGGCAATCATGGGCTGTCTTCTCCGGGTGGGATCGTTCCATGATAAACAAAAACCCGTAAGCTGCCCGTCAGGAACAACGCTTAATTACACAGGATTGCTTATCAAATCGCCAAAAACAAAAGCAGCATGGACGAGTGCCCATGCTGCCGGAAAAGCGCGACATCGATAATCGATCGATGCCGCCAATAAGATCCCCACCTTAGCCGCTTGGTCGGCATCCTGAACCGGGGTTCAAGATCGGCCGCAGTAAGAAACGCTTCGGGTTCGTCAGACAGAGTGACGCTCACGCCCGCATTTCAATGTCCCGCGACCTGTGCTTTGTAAGCATTGGCTCAAGGAATATATGACCATGGCGAACCAGGCAGGGAAACCGTAAAACCTGTAATGCGCGCAGAAGGCCCTGATGCACTTCCCTCTGCGTTTCATTCATTAACTGCTCTTTGTCACCGTTTGTCAATCGACCTCGATGCTCTTTTTCCACTTGCATCAACGTCGATTTACAGCAATGTTCGCAGCGCCGTTATCACATTGTTGTCGCACTTTTCAAGCGGGTTTCGTAACAAAACCGGAGAGAAAAAGGGGCGTCGATCAATGTGTATTCGTCGCCGATCGATGAATTCATTGTGCCACAAGCCGGCGTCGATTGCACCCGAAACCGGGCAGCGCCGCCTTTCGGCCTATTCGTTGTGCGAGCGCATCGTTTGCGCGCGGACACGGTCAAACGCGCACCCGTCAGACGAAGATAGGCGCTGCGGCACCATAGTGCAAGGACGAATGGAAAGACATTGCGGGCGTCCCGGAGATGGCGACGCCCGCAATGACGCGACGGCGAGAGACTGCCGCGGCAGCCTGCCCCTATCGCCGACTATTGCAAGCCGGCGCGCGCGACCGCGCTGTCGATATCGTGATTCATGCGCTCGATCGCTTCGCGAACTTGCTCCGCCGGGAACGCTTCGCCGTGGCGCACGCTTTCCTGGAGATTCATCAACTCGGAGGCGATGCTCAGCGCCGCCATGACCGCCAGGCGATCCGTTCCACGGATCGCGCTGTTTTCCCGCACCTTGTGCATCTCGGAGTCGACCCGCGCCACGGCGGCCCGCAGGATCGGTTCCGTTTCGGGCGAGCAGGCAAGCCGATAGCTTTGTCCCAAGATCTTGACTTCGATCTGCTTAGCGGCCATAGGATTCTCCCTCCACATGCGGCTCTTGTTCGGCCAGTGCCTCGGCACCTGTCGCTTCGTGATGGTTCGGATGATGCGCGTCGCCGGCCTGATTCAGGCCATCGTCGTTGGCATGCTGTACACCGCCGCGGTCTCGCGGCGTGGGCAGCTTTTCAAGAATCGCATTCAATTTGATCTGCGCATCCTCGATTTTGGCCAGCAGCGCATCGCGCTCCTGCCGCAAAGCGTCACGATCCGCGCGCAAGGCATGGCTCGCCGTCAAGGCTTCGTCGCGTTCGACGCGCATACGGTTCAACTGCGCGTCGCGGTCTGCCTGCGTCTGGCGATTGTTATCGACCAGGCGCAGCAGCCGGGTAATTTTCTCGGATAGTGAATCGAGTTCGTTCAACATGGTGAGCGGGTCCTCTGAATTCCGGGCATTTTAACCCGGATCGTGGACTGGACCGAATCCCCGTTGCACGTTGTTTCGAATTCTTGCCGTGGGCAGCCCTGATAGGCCGTCATTCGACCGTGCCAGGACGCCCGAAGCGATGTCGTCCACCGTGCGGCGATCCGACCGATCGGCCGACGTCGCGCGGCGCACGACGCGACCGGCACCGATGCGCCATCCTGCGGTGTTCGGCCAATATCCCCTGGAATTCACGGCGATGATGCACACGATTGTCCAGTTCAACGATAATAGAGTTTCGTTCGGACTACGGGAGACGTCATGTCGGTCATAGCAGTCGTGAATCCGAAGGGCGGGGTGGGCAAGAGTACGTTGGCAACGAATCTGGCCGGCCATTTCGCGGCCAATGGCGAGTGGACCGCGTTGGGCGATATCGACCCCCAACGCTCGTCGCACGGCTGGTTGGACATCCGCTCAGCGATGCTCCCGGCGATCGAGCGCTGGGAGCTGGATCCGGCGGTACCGGCGCGTCCCCCGAAGGGTATCGAATTCGCGGTGCTGGATACGCCGGCCGGTCTGTCCGGCGCGACGCTGCAGCAGGTCGCCGCCATAGCCGACAAGCTGATCGTGCCGCTGCAGGCGTCTATCTTCGATATCTTCGCGACGCAGGCCTTCCTGCGGGCCCTGGCCGAGGACAAGGCGCTGAAGCGGCGTCATACGCAGATCGGCATCGTCGGCATGCGCGTGGACCAACGCACCAAAGCGGCCGACGAATTGCATCGTTTCGTCGAAGGCCTGGGCATCACGGTGCTGGGCGATCTGCGGGATACGCAGAATTACGTGCAGTTGGCCGCGCATGGCCGTTCCATCTGGGACGTGGGCCAAAGCAGGGTGGAAAAAGACCTGCCGCAGTGGACGCCGATCATCGACTGGGTCCGTGCGAAGGGCGCCTGACCGGTCGATCGACGGCGCGGAACGTACGGCATAAGGCGCCCGACATCGATCGCCGCTTAGCGAGGCGCTTGCTGCAAGGGCACGTGACCCCGCTGTTCCTTGATCTTATTGTCGGCGTCGACGAAAACGAGGTTCGGCGTAAAGCCGGCCTGCACGTCCTTCTCGTTGACCATGGCGAACGCGGCGATGATCACCAGGTCGCCGATCTCCGCACGCCGCGCGGCGGAGCCGTTCAAGGAGATCATGCCGCTCCCACGCTCGCCCCGAATGGCATAGGTGGTGAAGCGCTCGCCATTGTTGATGTTCCAAATATCGATTTGCTCGTTCTCGGCGATATTGGACGCTTCCAGCAGGTCTTCATCGATTGCGCAAGATCCTTCGTAATGCAGTTCGCATTGCGTCACGGTGGCGCGATGGATCTTCGACTTCAACATCGTACGAAACATGGCAGTTCAGATTTCCAGGTTGTCGATCAAACGGGTGCTACCCAGCTTCGCCGCGGCCAGCACGACCAGGGATTCGGCGGTCTCAGCTTGCGCGATATCGTCGGCGCCCGGCACACGCAGGTCGGCGCGACGCCGGATGGCGATATAGTCGGGCAGCCAGCCGGCGGCTTGCAGCGCCGCGCGCGCCTCGGCTTCCAAATGCGCGAAGTTCTTTTCCCCTGCCAGCACCTGGTCGCGGATGCCCGACAGCAAGCCATAGAGCCGCGGGGCCTCGGCACGATCGTCGGGGCTCAGGAAGCGGTTCCGCGACGAGAGGGCGAGCCCATCGGTATCACGCACCGTTTCCGCGGCGATGATGTCGGTGGGCAGCGCAAATTGTTGCGCCAATTGCCGCACGATCATCAACTGCTGATAATCCTTCTTGCCGAAAACCGCCACGCGCGGATTCACGCAGCTGAACAGTTTCATCACGACCGTGCAGACGCCGGCGAAAAAACCGGGGCGGAATTCGCCTTCCAGGATATCGCCGAGGTCCGCGGGCGGATGAATGCGATATTGCTGCGGCACCGGGTAAAGATCGGTTTCGGTCGGTGCGAACAGCACGTAGACATTCTCGCTTTGCAGCTTTTCGATGTCTTCCTGCAGCGTGCGCGGGTAACGGTCGAAATCCTCGTTAGGCCCGAATTGCAGCCGGTTGACGAAGATGCTGGCCACCACCGGGTCGCCGTGTTGGCGCGCCTTGCGCATCAGCGACAGGTGGCCTTCGTGAAGATTGCCCATCGTCGGCACGAAGGCGACGCGCGTCTGTCCGCGCAACTGGTCGCGCAAGTCGTGAATCGAACTAATGACTTTCATGGTGAAACTCGGTCTCCTGGCGTCCAGCGGATCGGGCTTGCCGATCGTGCGCAGCCTGCGCTGTCACGACCTGTCCAAGTGGGCAACGCGCGATGCCGTGCAAACGCCGCACCTGCAAAAGCCACGAAACGCCCTTTTTGCATATTCGCGGGATTGTAGAGCATTCTGCGGGAATAGAGCGGCCAGTCGCGCCGCGATGGCGGCGAAGGCGCTGGAGGCGCGCCGACTTCGCACGGCAAGAAAACCGCCGCGCGGCCCGTCTCAGCTGGGTGAGTAGGCCAAACGAACGTAGATCGGGGCGTACGGTGCGGCCTGCGTGACCTGGAGCAGGGATTCGCGCGTCAATTCCAGCATGGCGATGAAATTCACGACGACCACTGGTACGCCTTCCTGGATATCGAACAGTTCGGTGAATTCCATGAACTGCCGCTCTTGCAGCTTGCGCAGCATCAAGCTCATATGCTCCCGGACCGATAGCGCTTCCCGGGTGATCTTATGGTGTGCGACCAGGCGCGCGCGCCGGAACAGATCTCGGAAAGCGGCGGCGAGATCGTCGGCATCGACGTCCGGCCAACGCGGCACCAGGCTTTCTTCCACATACACCTGTGCCTGATGGAAGTCGCGTCCGTGCTGCGGCAATTGATCCAGTTGCTGTGCCGCCAGCTTCATTTGCTCGTATTCGAGCAAGCGTCGCACCAATTCGGCGCGCGGGTCGGCGACTTCTTCATTGCTGTCCGCCTTCTTGACCGGTAGCAGCATCCGCGATTTGATCTCGATCAGCATCGCCGCCATCAGCAGATAGTCCGACGCCAGTTCCAGATTGTGCTTGCGGATCTCGTCGACATAGCCGAGGTATTGCCGCGTGACGTCCGCCATCGGGATATCCAGCACGTTCAGATTCTGCTTACGGATCAAGTACAACAGCAGATCGAGCGGACCTTCGAAACTTTCGAGGAAGACCTCGAGCGCTTGGGGCGGGATGTACAGATCCTGCGGCAGCTTGAACAGCGGCTCGCCATACAGGCGCGCGAACGCGACGCCGTCGATCACGTTCGGCGTCGAATCGGTCGCCCCGGGTGGCACGGCTAGCGGATGGCCAGCCTGCGCGTCGGCAACGACCGTGGCGCCCTCGTGGGGATGTCTGCGTGTGGCCAGTCCCGAGTGGGCCGGCCCGCCGGACGATGCGTCCGGCGGAGTCGGTGCCGTCATCTCAGATGTTTTGGTAATACACGTACGGCGTCTGTTTCACGCGCGCATGCGTATCCTCGGCGCGCTGCGCCAGATCCAGCGGCTTCTTGTCCCACAACAAGGCGCGACCGCGTTGCTGCTGCTGGTCGAGCTCGGGGTGAGTTTCCTTCAATTCGCTGAGAAATTCGGTGATTTCTGACTTGTACATGGCTCGATACAGGAGAAGACCTGGATTGGCGGGCTTGCCGATACCCTCGACGCCGATCGACGATCTGCCGACGGCAAGTCTTCGGTGCGCCCGAGTATGCCGTTATTTTAGCCTAAGCGGCGGCAATATCATCACGCGTCGCGAGACAAACGCGCAGGGGCCAGCGGCGTGCGCGACCCACTTTAGCCGTGTGCCCCGCCAAAGGCGCGCCGCCGCGCCGCGCGCGGACGGTGGGTGTATCGATCGGTACGAGGGCGACAGATAGGTCCAGTTTGTGTTCAAATAATCGCGGTCTGAACTTCGCCGCCCATTGGCGGCATCGCACCGGCGCATCGATACGACAAGGCACCGGCGCGTCACTGCGGCAACGGAGGATGTGTTTGGCGGGACGACATTTGCGGATCACCGGGGCCATGTGGCCATTGCCCATGCGTCGCCCGGGGCCGCCTGGTGGGCTACCGTACGCCTTGTTTCTGCCGCGTGGCGTATGCCCCAGCGTCGGCGAAGGGGAGCGGGTCGCGGATGCCCGGCTTCCCGGGTATGTCGAGCGGCCGGAGCGCCGGCGTCTCGCGGTCTGTCTGGCGGTTTTGCTGGCGTTATTCCTGATTCAGCCGACGGCCGCGTGGGCAAACTACGATGTCACGATCGATGCACCCCGTGCATTGAAGAAGTTGCTGAAGCAAAATCTCAATTTGTCCCGCTTTTCGAAGCGCAAGGACATCGATGCCGAGCAATTGCGTTTTCTCGTCACGGCGGCGCCGCAACAGGCGCGCGAGCTGGTCCAGACGCAAGGCTATTTCACGCCGGTGATTTCAACCGATCTGCGGCTTGCCAAAGGCAAGTCGGATAAATCGTCGGTGACGCTGCGCGTGCAGCCGGGGCCGCAGACCACCATCTCGACGGTCGATTTGTCGTTCAACGGCGCCGTGCAGAGCGAGGCGCCGGACCGCGCCTTGGCGGCGCGCGCGGCCTGGCCGCTGCAGCCGGGCGATCCGTTCTCGCAATCGGCTTGGGATGACGCGAAGCGGGCATCGCTGGCGGTGTTGCAGGCCAAGCGATATCTGGGCGCGCGCATTGTCCATTCGGAGGCGAAAATCGACCCGCGTACGCATTCGGCCGCCTTGAGCGTCGAATATGGCAGCGGGCCGACCTTTCATCTCGGGCCGATCAAGGTGAGCGGCACCAAACGCTACCCGGAATTCATCGTCGATCACGTCAACCCCCTGCATGAGGGCGAGATTTACGACGCGGCGCGTATTCAAACCCTGCAGCGGCAGATCCAGAATACGCCGTACTACGCCAGTGTCGCGGTGGACGTGTCGGCCGATCCGGCGCAGGCGGCGGCCGCGCCGGTGTCGGTCAATCTGAACGAGTACCAGTATCACAGCGTGCGCGCCGGTGTTGGCTACACGACGGATCGGGGCGCGCGCGTGGAGGGCGCCTATTCGTACAACAACGTATTCAATCGGGCCTATGTCTTCACGATTACCGGCCGGCTGGAACAGGAAAGCCAGTACGGCTCGGTGCAGCTTTCGATGCCGCCCGACAGTAAGGCCTATACCAACAGCGTGCTGGCGTCCTATACACGCACCGATACCGAAGGCACGGTGATTTACAGCTTGCGGACCGGCTTCCAGCGTGCCCGATCGCTACAAAATTACGACTACTCGTATTCGCTGCTGTACTACCAGGATCGGCTGGAACAGAACTCCGGCGCGCCGACGGTCAGCCGTGCGCTGGTGCCGGCGTGGGCCTGGGCGCGCCGCAATGTCGACGATCCCATGTTTCCCCGTAGCGGCAATTTGATTGGTGCCGAGGCTGGGTTTGCGGTGAAGGGGGCGCTGTCGGATGCGACCTTCGTGCGGCTCTACGCCCATGGACGCCAGTATTTCCCCTTGGGTCGCCGCGACCTGTTGCTGCTGCGCGCCGAGCTGGGCGGCGTGTTTTCGAATGCGGCGTCGTTGCGCATTCCGGCCACCTTGTTGTTCCGCACCGGCGGGGCGACCACGGTGCGAGGCTATGGCTATGACAGCATCGGGAATAATGTCGACGGCAGCGTGCTGCCGACGAAATATCTGATTACCGCGGGCGCCGAATACCAGCATTGGTTCACGCATGACTGGGGCGCTGCCGTGTTCTACGACGCCGGAACGGCCAGCGATACCTGGAGCGAACGACGTTTCTACCAGGGCGTGGGCGTCGGTGCACGGTGGCGCAGTCCCGTCGGTCCGCTGAATGTCGATATCGGCTATGGCTTGCAGAACCGCAGCATTCGGCCTTACTTGACGCTTGGCGTCGCGTTCTGAGGGCGCAGCATGGAACCGACACACACCTTCGGGCCGACAGGCGAGGCGCCGTCGCCGACGACACACGCGGCGGATCGCGAGACGCCATCGCAGACGCCGGACGGCACCTCGTCACCGCCACCGCCGCCGCGACGTAGTGGCTGGCGGCGCCTGGGCCGAGGCTTGCTTTGGCTGATCGCCGTCTTGCTGGTACTGATCGCCGTACTGGCGGGCGCCCTGACGTGGGTCGTGCATACCGAATCCGGCACGCGCGCGGCCTGGCGGGTGGCGACGCATGTGCTGGCGGGCCGTTTGTCGGGATCGCTCGACGGCGGAACGTTACAGCGTGGCATCCGAATGCGCGATGTGCGTTGGCACAGCGGCGCGACCGATATCCGAATCGACCGTCTTGCCGGCCGGTGGCGCCTGCGCCATGTGAACGACGCGCCGGTATTGCCGACGATCGGTGCGCCGCCGCCGATTGCGCTGCCGAGCATGTCCGCATCGGGGCCCGTTACATCCGCGGCGGCCGCATCCGGGGTTGCCGCATCCGCGGCCGTCGCACGCCCCGCGCCGTCGAACGATACCGCGCCGTCCACTGCCCCGACTACCGCCATCACGCGCCTTCCGCGTTGGCGTTTCGTCGTCGATTATCTGCGGGTGGGCACCGTCGATGTCCGGACCGGGCCATCGAGCAGCAGCTCGTCCGGTCCGCTATCGATGCCGACATCGCTGCGTGCACCGTTGCAGCTCGACCTGCAGGACATGCAGGTCGAGCGAATCGCACTGCATAGCGGCATCGGCAACAGTGCGACGGAGACCGATATCGACGCGCTGGTCTTGCATGGCGCCAGCGATGGTCGACATCACGCGCTGGTGTTACAGGGCGTGCGCACACCGTATGGCAGCGCCACGGCCGGCCTGGCACTCGATGGCGTCGCGCCGTTCGCGTTGAACGGCAGTCTTCAGGTATCGACCAATGTCAAAACGCAGCCAATCCAGGCGACCGCGGCCCTGTCGGGGAATCTCGCGGCGCTGAACGTGCATCTGAATGCCGCCGGCTATAAATTGGCAGCACGCGCGGACGTGGCCGCCAGTCCGTTTGCCGCGGTGCCGTTCCACGCCGTGTCGATCGCGGCCGATCATATCGATCCGTCGCTCCTCAGCCCCGGCGCACCGTCGGCCGATCTGCGTGTGCGCGCGCAACTCTCGCCGGTGACAGGGCCGAATACCCCGCACGATACGGCGCCGCACCGCGCCGCGGCGTCCGCGCTCGTTGTCGCCGGCACGATCGATATCGACAACGCGATTCCGGGGCAACTCGATGCGAAGCGCCTGCCCTTGGTCAGCGCGCATGCCCAGCTGCGCCTCGACGCGGCACAGCAAGTCATCGAGGCCTTGCAGATCTCGCTGCTCGACAAGGCCTCCGTAACCGGTGCTGGCCGCTACGCACAGGGCAAGGGGCAACTGGATCTACGCCTGGCCGGCCTCGATTTGCACGCGATCCACTCGGCGCTGCGCCAGACCGCCTTGGGCGGGGAGGTCGGCGTGCGCCTCGACGGCGCGCGGCAGCAAGTGACATTGCACCTTGCCGATCCGCGTGCGCGCATCGCGCTGGCCGGAACGGTCAAGGCCGATGCGAAGCAGACCGCGTTCGACGCGGTAAAGTTGAACGCGGGCGATGGCGAACTGCGATTGGACGGCACGCTCGCACGCGATGCGCGCGCGACATTCGCGTTCAAGGGCATGCTCCGCGATGTCGATCCGCTGGTCTTGCTGGCGGATCAAGCGACGACGCAAGGTGCCGGCCCGGCCGCGCGCGGCAAGACAAAGGGAGGCACGCGTACGGGCCAATCCGGCAAGGCGCCTGCCGCGTCCGTCGGCGGCAAGCGCATCCAGGCACGCGTCTCGGGAACGTTCGATGCAACGGGTAATCTGACGCCGGCACTGGCGGCCAAGATCGGCTTTGCCTTGCGTGACAGCGAGTACAACGGCTTGCCGTTGGACGGCAATGGCACGGTGCAATTGGTCGGTAGTCGGTTGCTGCCGAGCAAGGCGCATCTATCGGTTGCCGGCAATCTGGTCGATCTGAACGGCAGCTTCGGTGAACGGGGCGATCGCCTGGCGTTCCGTGTCGATGCCCCCGACATCAGCCGATTGGGTTTCGGCTTGGCCGGTAGCGTGCAGGCGCAGGGCGATGTGACCGGATCGATTGCACATCCGGACGTGACGGCACGCTACGACGCCGCGAATCTGGTGTTCGGCTCGATCAGCGCGCAACGGGCGCAAGGGCAAGCCGAGCTGCGCGACGGCGCGAGCGGGGCCTTGAACCTGTCGATCGATGGCACGGAAATCGATGCGCCCGGTGTCACGCTGCAGACGTTGAGCGCGCGCATTGCCGGGACCCGTGCGCACCACACCGTCGATGCGGCGATGCATGGCACCGTACATGGTAACGTCATCGATGCGACCGTCGCGGCGCAGGGGGGGCTGTTCGACGTCAAGCCACCGACGCGACGTACCCGCCGACGTACTGGCGCCACCGAATCGGCGTCGTCCGAGGGCGGGGGGATGGGGTGGCGCGGCACCGTCAGCCGTCTGGAGAATCGCGGCACCCCGGCGATCGCACTCGGGGCGCCCGTCAGCGTCGTGGCCGCGCAGGGCGATATCGAAGTCGGCGCGACGCATCTGACGCTAGAAGGCGCGACGCTGGATTTGCAGAACCTGTTCTACCGCGCCGGCCAGATCCGCTCCGCCGGTCGCATATCGGGCATCGATGTAGGGCGTCTGCTCGTATTGCAGGCGCAAATGACGGAGCAGCCGCCGCCGCAGAATCTCACCGATATGGTGTTGGACGGCGACTGGAACGTCACTTTGGCCGATACGGCCAGCGGCTATGTCGCGCTGCGCCGTCGTAGCGGGGACGTGCAGATCAGTACCGGCATGGGCCGAGCGGGTCTCGGCCTCGAGCAACTGCGTGCGCGCGTCGATTTCACCGGCGGGCGGCAGGCACGTCTGACGGTGCAGGCCAATGCGGCCCGTATCGGGGAAATCCATGCCGATATCGGCGCCGGCCTCGTCGATCAGGACGGCATGCTCACGATCGCGCCGTCGTCGCCGCTGACGGGCACGCTGTCAGGCGATGTGCCGTCGCTGCGCACCACGGGCGGCCTGCTCGGGCCGGCCTATCTTTTCGACGGCGCGCTCGCGCTGCGGCTGACCGTTGCCGGGACGATGGGCAAACCGCGTCTGTCGGGCTCGCTGAAGGGCGATCAGTTGAATGCCCAACTACTGGATCAGGGCGTGCAACTGCGTGACGGCACGATCGATATCGGCGTCGACGACAATTTGGTCACGTTCCGCCAAGTGCTGTTCCATGGCAGCAGCGGCACCTTGGGGGCGACCGGCAAGGTCCGCCTGGATGCCGACGATCCGACGATCGCCGCGAAAATCGTGGCCGACAAGCTCGAACTGTTCGGCACACCGGACCGGCAGCTGCAGCTCTCCGGGCAAGCGACATTGGAAAACGCCGGACCCGACGGTGGCGTGGCGATCGACGGCAAGTTTCTCGTCGATCATGCGTTGTTCGACTTGCCCGAATCGTCGGCACCGTCGCTGGGCGACGATGTCGTCATCGTTCGGTCGAACGGACAGCCTACCGCAGCGGTGCCGAAGCGCGGCGTGCCGGGCGCCGAGAAACCGGTCGGCCGTTATGCGCCGCACGCAAATGTGACGATCGACCTCGGCCACGACTTCCGCTTCCGGGGGGCCGGGGCCGATCTCGGCCTCGTCGGTGCGCTCACCGTCGTCAGTGCGCCGAATGCGGCCTTGTCCGCCCAGGGCTCGGTCAATGTGACGAATGGCTCGACGTATTCGGCTTTCGGTCGCAAATTGAACATCGAGACCGGCTATTTCACCTTCAACGGACCGATCGACAATCCCGCGATCAATCTGTTGGCCATGCGGCGTAACCAGGAAGTCGAGGCGGGGGTGCGGGTGCGCGGGACGCTACGGGCACCCGATGCGCAACTGGTGTCCGAGCCCAGCGTTCCCGATAACGAAAAGCTGTCCTGGCTGCTGTTCGGCCATGGCACCGACTCGGGACAGAACCTCGGTCAGCAGAATACGGTGGACGCGGCGTTGGCACTGCTTGGTAGCGCCGGGGGGAAGCGCATTGCGCAGACGGTGGGGCTCGACGAATTCACGATCGGATCGAGTGATTCCGGATTGACCGATGCGCAAGTCGTCCAGGTGGCGAAAGCGCTGAACGAACATTTCGTCCTCGGCTATGAGCAGGCCCTGCAGTCGACGGGCTCGTTGTTCAAGCTGACCTGGCTGCTGAGCCGCAGCTGGTCCGTCGCGTTACAGGCCGGCACTTACAATGGCGCCTTCCTGCTGTACGTGCATCGCTTCGATTAGGGAAGGCGCGAAGAGGCCGCGAGAGGCCCCGGCGAGTGCCGGCGCGGCGGAGGCCGTCAGGGCGACGGCCTCGTTGAAACAGCGCCGGACTTAGCCGATGCGCATGCCGGGTTGGGCGCCCGAATCCGGTTCCAGCACCCAGAGGCCACGCCCTTCCGCGGGCTGGTCCTTGCTGCCGGCCGCCGAAAGCACCATGCCTTCGGAGATACCGAACTTCATCTTGCGCGGTGCCAGATTCGCGACGACCACCGTCAATCGACCGACGAGCTCCTCGGGCTTGTACGCCGACTGAATCCCGGAGAACACATTACGCAGACGGCCTTCGTTCAGATCGAGCGACAACTGCAGCAGCTTGGTCGAACCCTCGACGGCCTTGCAGTCGACGATCCGCGCCACGCGTAGATCGACGCGCATGAAATCGTCGATCGTGATCATCGGGTCCGTTTCGTCGTCCGCCGCGGCCGCGCCTTTCGCCGTCGCCGGTGCGCCACCGGTTGCAGCGGCCTTGCCCTTGCCGTCGGCCTTCTTCGCCGCCGCTTCCGCTGCGGTCGGCTTGGCGGCTTCGGTCGTCAGCGAGTCCTTGTTCGCCTCCAGCAACTTCTCGATCTGCTTCGTATCGACGCGCGTCGTCAGGTGCTTATACGGCGACACCGGTTGCGACGAAGACAGCGGTCGTGCCACGTCGGCCCACGTCAGCGGCGCCACGCCGAGCAGGTTTTCAACGGCCTCGGCGAGGCGCGGCATGATCGGCTTCAGGCCAATCGTCAGCAAGCGGAACGCTTCCAGGCTGATGCTGCACGTTTCCTGCAGCGCCGCGGTCTGACTGTCGTCCTTTGCCTGTTCCCACGGTTTCGCGCTATCGACAAAGCCGTTCACCGCATCCGCCAGTTCCATGACGAGGCGTACCGCACGACCGTATTCGCGCGACTCGTAATGCGCCGCGACTTGCGGGATCCCGTCGCGCAGCTTTTGCAGCAAAGGATGCGACATCACCGTGTCGAGCACCTTGCCGTCGAAACGCTTGACTAGGAAGTTGGCGGTCCGGCTGGCGATATTGACGTACTTGCCGACGATATCGCTGTTCACCCGCGCAACGAAATCGTCGAGGCTCAGATCGATATCCTCCACGGCGCTGTTCAGCTTGGCCGCGAAGTAATAGCGCAGCCATTCCGGATTCAGGCCGGTGTCGATAAAGCTGCTGGCCGTGATGAAGGTGCCGCGTGATTTCGACATCTTCTGACCGTCGACGGTCAGGAAACCGTGCGCAAAAACATTCGTCGGCGTGCGATGGCCGGAGAATTGCAGCATCGCCGGCCAGAACAGCGTGTGGAAACGCAGGATGTCCTTGCCGATGAAATGGTATTGCTCGGTCGTCGTGTCTGGCCGCACCCACTCGTCGAAATCCATGCCGCGCTGGGCGCAGAGGTTCTTGAAGCTGGCGTAATAGCCGAGCGGGGCATCGACCCAGACGTAGAAGTATTTGCCCGGCGCGTCGGGAATCTCGAAGCCGAAATACGGCGCATCGCGGGAGATATCCCAGTCGCCGAGCTTGTTGTCGCCTTCTTCGCCGAGCCACTCGCGCATCTTGTTGGTCGCTTCGGGCTGGGCCAGCTTGCCGACCCATTCGCGCAGGAACGACTCGCAGCGCGGATCGGACAGCGTGAAGAAGTAGTGCGTCGAGGTCTTGCGCACCGGCGTGGCGCCGGACACCACGGAATACGGATCCTTCAATTCGGTCGGGTCGTAGGTCGACCCGCATACCTCGCAGGAGTCGCCGTATTGGTCCTTCGCCGCGCACACGGGGCAGGTGCCCTTGATGTAGCGGTCCGGCAGGAACATGGCCCGCACCGGGTCGAAGAACTGCTCGATGTCACGGGTCTCGATCAGACCGGCATCGCGCAGCGCCAGATAGGTGCTGTCGGACAGCGCCTTGTTTTCCGGGGAGTCCGTCGTGTAGTAATTGTCGAACGAGATGCCGAAGTTGTCGAAGTCGCGCTTGTGCTCGGTCCAGACGCGCTCCACCAATTGCTTCGGGGTCAGGCCTTCCTTTTCCGCGCGCAACATGACGGGCGTGCCGTGCGTGTCGTCGGCACCGCAATAATAGACTTCGTGACCGTGCATTCGATGCATCCGGACCCAGATGTCGGTCTGAATGTACTCGACCAAATGGCCGATATGGATCGGTCCGTTCGCGTAGGGCAGGGCGGACGTGACAAGCAGGCGTCGGGAAGCGTTGGCTGGCATAAGGCGTTCGAAAGAAGTTCGGTACAGGCTGAAGCCCCCGATTCTAACAGTCCACGCCAAAAAGACCGGGGCATAGCGCCCCGGAGCAACAACGACAAGAGGAGAATGGCGCGTGAGGGTCAGGCACCTTCACCCGCCGTTAAGTCAGACATGCGCGGAGCGATAGAGTTCGCAGTTTTTCTTAAAAAACTACAGGATTTTCTACGCCGCCTAACGTCGCCTATCTTTTGCTCAACTTCGCTCTACTGTCCGTGTTGGCGCGTGGCTCGCAGGAAAATTTCGACGCGACGATTCTGCGCACGGCCGGCTTCGGTGGAATTGTCGGCGATCGGCTGCGTCTCACCGCGGCCCTCGGCGGTCAAGCGATTGCCCGCAACGCCGCGCTGAACCAGATAACCCGCAACGCTGCCCGCACGGTTCTGCGATAACGTCTGGTTATACGCGGGGCTACCGGTGCTGTCGGTGTGGCCGACAACCTGCGCGACCAGTTCGGGATTCTGCTGCATCGATTGCGCGACCTGATCGAGGATCGGCGCGAACGACGGCATGACCTGATAGCTGTCGGTGGCGAACGAGATCGAATTCGGAATATTGACCTTCAGCGAGCCGTCCTGTTGCTCGGTGATCTGCGTGCCGGTGCCCTTGCTGGCGCCGCTCAGGCGGGATTTGATCGCGTTCCAGTTATAGCCGGTGATGCCGCCGGCGGCTGCACCCAGCGTACCCCCGACGATCGCACCGGTGCGATTCCCCAGCAGCGCACCGATGCCGGCGCCCACCGCCGCGCCGGCGCCGGTGCCCACGGCCGTGTTCGTCTGTTGCTGATTTGCGCAGCCAGCAAATAACATTGCGCCGCACAGCAGGCCGATGGCCGGCAGCGCGGCCAGGCGCGAGGCGCCGCGCGCCGGAGCGCGCTGGAATCCGATCGCGTCGTGGTGGGCGGAAGGCGCGACCGGCGACATCGTGAGGCCGGCGTGCTGACGGGCGGTAAGACGTTTGCTGTTCATCTGGAACTCCTCTTTCTGACGCGAGTGCGATACTGCCAAGCGGGTTTGAGGCAGTGGCGGCTCGGGCCGCCACCGCTGGACATCACGAAAATCGTCGGATCGGCTGTAATCGGCCGTAAGCCCGACCGATCAAGAAAGCCGGCTCGCCTTACAATGGCGCGATCAGCCACACTCGGCAGACATCGGCGGGCGCAGGCGGACGGCATGACGTGTTGCACCGCACTCGAGCGAGCCGCTTGATCGCGCAATCGTATTTATCGTAGCAGCAGGATGCCGTTAGGCGCTTGTTGAAGCAACCGATGTAACAGTGCCTTGCAAAATGTCCGATGCAAGGAGGAAGGAGAGTCAGGATGGTGAGTCAACAAAGCATCGAAGCCGCGGTGGCGGCGGTCGTCGACCCGCATACGGGCGGAACGCTCGGCGCGGCCAAGGCGGTCCATGACGTTCGCGTCGAGGGCGGTCGGATTTCGGTCGGAATCACCGTCGGTTATCCGTCGGTGTCGGCGGCGCCGGCCCTGCGGGCGGTCGTGTCCGACGCGGTGAGCGCCGTCGTGGCGGCGGCCGGCGGCGTCGTTTCCGAGCAGGTCGTGCAGATCGACGTCGACCACAAAATCGTCGCGCATACGGTGCAGCGCGGGGTGAAGCTGCTGCCCAACGTGAAGAACATCATCGCGGTCGCATCGGGCAAGGGCGGGGTGGGCAAGAGCACGACCGCTGCCAATATCGCGCTTGCGCTGGCTGCCGACGGTGCCAACGTCGGCGTGCTGGATGCCGATATCTACGGCCCCTCGCAGCCGCTGTTGCTGGGTATCAGCGGCCAGCCCGAGACGATCGACGGCAAATCGATGGAGCCGATGGTCGGCCATGGTTTGCAAGTCAATTCCATCGGTTTTCTGGTGGCGCAGGACAATCCGATGGTCTGGCGCGGGCCGATGGTGTCGTCGGCGCTCGATCAGTTATTGAATCAGACGAACTGGAAGGATCTGGACTATCTGATCGTCGATATGCCCCCCGGGACCGGCGACATTCAGCTGACGCTCGCGCAGAAGGTGCCGGTCACCGGGGCCGTGATCGTGACCACGCCGCAGGATCTGGCTTTGCTCGACGCCCGCAAGGGGTTGAAGATGTTCGAGAAAGTCGGCATTCCGATTCTTGGCATCGTGGAGAATATGAGCATTCATGTATGCTCGAATTGCGGTCATGCCGAGCCCATCTTCGGCACGGGCGGCGCAGCAAAGATGTGCGGGGACTATGATGTTGATTTCCTCGGCGCATTGCCGCTGGACATGGCGATTCGGGAGCAGGCCGATGCCGGCACGCCGACGGTGGTCGCCGCGCCGGAGGGGACAATCGCCGCGGCCTATCGGGATATCGCCCGTCGTATCGCGGTTTCGGTGGCAGGTAAGCATCGCGACATGTCCGCGAAATTCCCGACCATCGTCGTACAGAACACCTAGGCGCAGGGAGGATAGATGACCGCATGTAAGCAAGCGATCCGTGGCGAGGCGCAGCCCGAAGAACGGCTGGTCATGGCTCCGTTTGCGCTGTCGCTCGCACCGGTAATCGAACCGCGGCCATGGTGGCGTCATGCGCGCGCGGCGTGCATCGTCGGGATGGTCAGCGCCGCGCTGGGCGGCTGCGCCGTGTTCGGCTCTCATCCGATCCGCGCCGACGCCACGCTGCGTGCGACGCTGGGGCATACCGCGCATGGCACCGTCGCCCTGACGCAGCGCCCCGAGGGCGTCCAGGTGACCTACGATATCGTCGGGCTCGCGCCGAACACCGCGCACGCCTTCGCCTTGCATCAGGGCGGCGATTGCGGTGGCACCGAGGCGAGTCATGCCGGGCCGCGCCTGGAGCTTGCCGATATCGTGCCGCCGGGCACGGCGTTGTCGGCGCAGCGGGACAGCAGCGTGCCCGATCTGACGCCGGGCGCGTCTGCCGCCAGTGCGCATGACGATGCCTTGACGCGGATCTGGGCCGATGCAACCGGCAGCGCGGTCGGTTTCTTCGTGTTGCCGGGAATGTCGCTCGACGGCTTGCGCTCGATCGTCGGCCGGACGTTGGTGGTGCATACCGGCTTTGTCGACCGGGCGGCCCTTGCCGCGGCGCAATCGGCGTCCTCCGCCAAGCAGGCAGCCGATCGAAGCGCTGCGTCCGCGTCCGCGGCGCACCCGGCCAAACCATCGGCTAAGGGCCGGGGCAAGGCGCCGCGACGCGTCGAGGTGCCGGGCGATACGCCCGAGAGCGTCCATCTGCGCTGGCCGCTTCCCCCGGTGACGGCGGCCGATCCGGCGGGCGAGGCGCTGGCCTGCGGCATCGTGCATCGCTGATCGCACACGTGCGGGGAAGCGACAGGGCCGCCTGGCGAATGCGGCAATGCGGCCCCTGCGGCGCAAGCACCGTTTGCGCGGCGCGCCAATCAAGTAGAATGCCGGTTTTGCCGGACCGCTTTCGCCGCCCCGCTTTTTACCGAACCCCCGCGCGGCGCGCCCGCGCGCTAGCTGAAGACGCCTGCCCGAGATGACGATTAAATCCGATAACTGGATCCGCCGTATGGCGGAGGCCACCAATATGATCGAGCCGTTCGAGCCTGATCAGGTCCGGGTGGGTGAGAACGGCCAGAAGGTGGTCAGCTACGGAACATCGAGCTATGGCTACGATATCCGTTGCGCCGACGAATTCAAGATTTTCACCAATATCAACTCGACGATCGTCGATCCGAAGAACTTCGATGAAAAATCATTCGTCGACTTCAAGGGCGATGTCTGCATCATCCCGCCTAATTCGTTTGCACTGGCGCGGACCGTCGAGTATTTCCGGATTCCGCGTAATGTGTTGACGGTCTGCCTCGGCAAATCGACGTATGCGCGCTGCGGCATCATCGTCAATGTGACGCCGTTCGAGCCGGAATGGGAGGGCTATGTGACCCTCGAATTCTCGAACACGACGCCATTGCCTGCCAAGATCTACGCCAATGAAGGCGTGGCGCAGGTCCTGTTCTTCGAAAGCGACGAAGTCTGCCAGACCTCGTATCGCGACCGAGGCGGGAAGTACCAGTCGCAGGTCGGCGTGACGCTGCCGAAGACCTGAGCGACGGGGCGGTCGACGCTCTCATTGGCGCGATCTTCCTGCGTCGATGGGGGCAATCGGTCCGCGTTGGGATTTTTCGCACAGGCTTCACATTGTTCGGCCAGGCTTGGCGGTCCGCGTGCTACGTGACGCGGCGCTTGCCTATTCCGATCAACACACCGCTACGCTTTTTTTGACGCGTTTTCGTCCATCCGAGCGTGCTTCCATCGCATTCGGCGCTTTCGACGGAGTTCTCCGCATGAAATTTCGCTTTCCCGTTGTCATTATCGACGAGGATTTTCGTTCCGAGAACATCTCGGGTTCCGGCATCCGTTCCTTGGCGGAAGCCATTGAGAAAGAAGGCATGGAGGTGCTCGGCCTGACCAGCTATGGCGACCTGACCTCGTTCGCCCAGCAGGCCAGCCGCGCGTCCTGTTTCATTCTGTCGATCGACGACGACGAGTTCGGCCTCGTCGACGACAACGAGTCCGGCGAGCTGGCGCACGCGATCGTCGCGTTGCGCGCCTTCGTCGATGCCGTGCGTCGTCGCAACGCCGACCTGCCGATCTTCCTGTATGGCGAAACGCGCACGTCGCGGCACATCCCGAACGATGTGCTGCGCGAATTGCACGGCTTCATCCATATGTTCGAGGACACGCCGGAGTTCGTGGCGCGCCACATCATCCGCGAAGCCAAGACCTATCTGGATTCGCTGGCGCCGCCGTTCTTCCGCGCGCTGACGCATTACGCGGCCGACGGTTCGTATTCGTGGCACTGCCCGGGGCACTCGGGCGGCGTCGCTTTCCTGAAGAGCCCGTTGGGACAGATGTTCCACCAGTTCTTCGGCGAGAACATGCTGCGCGCCGACGTGTGCAATGCCGTGGACGAGCTCGGGCAGTTGCTGGACCACACCGGTCCGGTGGCGCGCTCGGAGCAGAATGCGGCGCGCATCTTCTCGGCGGACCATCTTTTCTTCGTCACCAACGGCACGTCCACGTCGAACAAGATCGTCTGGCACGCCACGGTGGCGCCGGGCGACATCGTGCTGGTCGATCGCAATTGCCATAAATCGATCCTGCATGCGATCACGATGACCGGCGCGATCCCGATCTTCCTGACGCCGACACGGAACCACTACGGCCTGATCGGCCCGATCCCGCTCGACGAATTCCGCCCGGAGAACATCCGCAAGAAGATCGAGGCGAACCCGTTCGCGCGCGAGGCGATGCAGAAGAATCCGTCGATGAAGCCGCGGATCCTGACGATCACGCAGAGCACGTACGACGGTGTCGTCTACAACGTCGAGATGATCAAGGACTTGCTCGGCGATTTGGTCGATACGCTGCATTTCGACGAAGCCTGGCTGCCGCACGCCGAATTCCATAGTTTCTATCAGAACATGCACGCGATGGGCCATGATCGGCCGCGTACGCGCGCGCTGGTGTTCGCGACGCACTCGACGCACAAACTGCTGGCCGGCATTTCGCAGGCATCGCAGATTCTGGTGCAGGATTCGGCGCAATCAACGTTCGACAAGCATCGCTTCAATGAAGCGTATCTGATGCACACGTCGACCAGCCCGAACTACGCGATCATCGCGTCGTGCGATGTGGCGGCGGCGATGATGGAAGCCCCGGGCGGCACGGCACTGGTCGAGGAATCGATCGCCGAAGCGCTCGACTTCCGCCGCGCGATGCGCAAGGTCGGACACGATTACGCCGAAGATTGGTGGTTCTCGGTTTGGGGCCCGGATGCGCTGGCGGAGGAAGGCATCGGCGACCGCGAGGAGTGGATGCTGCGTCCAGGCGACCGCTGGCACGGCTTCGGCGATCTGGCCGCGGGCTTCAACATGCTGGATCCGATCAAGGCGACGATTGTGACGCCGGGCCTCGACATCGACGGGGAGTTCGGCGAAAGCGGCATCCCGGCCGCGATCGTGACCAAGTATCTGGCGGAACACGGCATCATCGTCGAGAAGACCGGCTTGTATTCGTTCTTCATCATGTTCACCATCGGCATCACGAAGGGCCGCTGGAACAGCATGGTCACCGAGTTGCAGCAGTTCAAGGATGACTACGACGCGAACCAACCGCTGTGGCGCGTGCTGCCGGAGTTCGCCGCGCAGTTCCCGCAGTACGAGCGCGTCGGGCTGCGCGATCTGTGCAACCAGATCCACAGCGTCTACCGCGCGAACGATATTGCTCGCGTGACGACGGAGATGTATCTGTCGAACATGGAGCCGGCGATGAAACCGGCCGATGCCTTCGCGAAGCTGGCCCACCGTGAAATCGATCGGGTGCCGATCGACGAGCTCGACGGCCGCGTCACGAGCATCCTGTTGACGCCTTACCCGCCGGGCATTCCCTTGCTGGTGCCGGGCGAGCGCTTCAACAAGATCATCGTCCAGTATCTGAAGTTCGCCCGAGAATTCAACGAGCGCTTCCCGGGCTTCCATACCGATATCCACGGTCTCGTAGGCGAAGTCGTCAATGGTCGCATCGAGTATTTCGTCGACTGCGTGCGCTGACCCGGTTTGTCCATCACTCGCCGACGTCGTTGCGCGTCGGCGTCTCGTATCGCACGCGCGCACTGGGCGGCGTGTGGTTTCTCACCCTCGCGGTCGATATCGCCTGGCGATATCCGGCACGCGGCATGCTCCACGGGTTTGCGTGACATTGCGCAGGGCTGGCATCGGCGTCATCGCACGCCTGTCGTTTTTTCACCGCATCGGCGGCGGGACGTTGGCCCCAAATCTGTGACAAACCTGTAAGACCCTGTGCGAATTCAGTAAGCAGCCGCACCGCATCGACGTTCTTTGAGATACTTGTCTGAGATATTAATCACTGCGCCGGCGCCAGGCGCCGGATGTCACCGCCTGGATCGACAATGAAAGCCCCCGAAGAACTCCCTCCCTCCGCGCGTGCCGCATGGCGCAAGCCATTCGTGCTGGTGCACGGATCGGCCCGGCGGTTTCTAGGGCCCCTCGCGGCGCTGGCGATCTGCGTTGTCCTGTTGTTGGTGTTTCAACATATTCTGCGTCGCGTCGACTATCCGCAAATCGTCCACGAATTACGGGCGCTCAGCTTGAGCGTATGGGGTGCCTCGCTGGCCGCGACGGCACTTAGCTATGTGGCGCTCGTGGCACGCGATTGGGCCGGTTTGCGGTATGTCGGCGCAAAGGTCAGTCGCACCAATTTGTGGATCGGCGCGAGCGTCGGTTCGGCCTTAGGCAATGTGACCGGTTTCGGCGCCTTTACCGGCGGCGCCGTACGCGTGCGCGTCTATGGCGCGGATGGCGTGCAGCCGGCGCAGGTGGGCCGGCTTACCGCGTTCACCAGCGTGACGCTGGCCTTGACGCTGGCCTTGATGACCGGCGCCGGCATGCTGTTCTGCGCCACCGCACTTGCCCCGATGTTCCGCGCGCCCGCCTGGGTGTTGCGTGTGATCGGCGCGCTGATCGTGCTTGCCTTCGTCGCCCTGTTTGCAAGCTGCGGCAAGGAAGCGCGTGCCGTGCAGTTGGGCAGCAAGCCGCGTCGCGCGAACAGCATCGAACTGGTGGGGGAGCCCATCGAGATCGTCCCGGGTTTCGACGGCAGCGGCGCGCCTGCGGTGGCCTCGCCCGCACCGGCTCTGCCGCGCTGGAAGCGCTGGTTCAATGCGCTCGGTCTGACGGTGCCCGCACGACGCGTGCTGGCGGCGGAGATGGTGTTTTCGATTGCCGATGTCGTGACGGCGGGGATCGCGCTCTGGGTCATCCTGCCGCACACGACGGGCGTCAGTTTCGTCGACTTCGTCGCGATCTATTCGGCTGCGCTGCTGCTCGGCATGATCGGTCATACGCCGGGCGGTCTGGGCGTATTCGAAGCCGCCATGGCGTTCGCGCTCGGACGCGACGTACCGCTGTCGTCGATCGTCGGCGCCTTGCTGGCCTACCGCGTCATCTATTTCGTGCTGCCGCTGGTGGCATCGGCGGCCGCGTTGGCGATTTTCGAAGGGCGTTTGCTGAAATCGAAGCTGGCGTCGGAAAGAATCAGCTGGCTGGTGCCGGTGTTTCTCAGCACGCTGACGTTCGCGGTCGGCAGCATGCTGGTGCTGTCGGGGGCGGTGCCGGCCTACAAGACGCGCCTGGTGGTGCTGCAAAACTGGCTGCCGCTCTGGGTGCTCGAAAGCTCGCAAGTGCTGGCCAGTTTGTTCGGTGTTTTACTGCTCTTCGTCGCGCGTGGCTTGATGCGGCGCCTCGATGCGGCCTGGTGGCTGGCGACGATTCTGGTCGCGGTCAACCTGGCCTTGACGGTAACGAAGGGCCTCGCGTTCTTCGAGGCCGGTGTGTTGTTGATCATCCTGGCGTTGCTGCTGCTGTCCCGGCGTCAGTTCAATCGTTCGTCGTCGCTGTTCGCCGAGCGCTTTACCTTTGCCTGGATGGTCTCGGTCGGCATCGTCGTCGCCTTGTCGGTCTGGCTGATGTTCTATGCGTTCCGCAACGTGCCCTATAGCGGCGATTTGTGGTCCGCATTCGCGTTCGACGACCGCGCGCCGCGTGCGCTGCGGACGGTGCTAGGTGCCGTGCTGCTGGCGGCGGCGATCTCGGTATGGCAATTGTTGCGGCCTGCGCGCGGACGCTTTGTCGTGCCGCCGGAGTCCGATATCGCCGATGCCGGGCGCATCGTTCGCGCACAGCCGCGCAGCGATGCCGGTCTCGCCATGATGGGCGACAAGAGTTTCCTGTTCTCGACGTCGCGCCGATCCTTCCTGATGTATGCGAAGCGGGGCCGTACCTGGGCCGCCTTGCACGATCCGGTGGGCGCACGCGATGAATGGGCCGGCCTGATCCGGGAATTCGTCACACTCGCGCACGCGCATGGCGGCCGCGCGGCGTTTTATCAGGTCCGTGCCGAGGCGCTGCCGCTGTATCTGGATGCGGGTCTGACGCTGGTCAAACTGGGCGAAGAGGCGCAAATCGATTTGCATGCCTTCGAGATGACCGGGCCGCAGCGTGCCAATCTGCGCTATGCGATGAAGCGCGGCGAGCGCGATGGGCTGACGTTCGAAGTGGTCGATAAATCGGCGGTTGCACCGTACGTTCCGACGCTACGACGCATCTCCGACGCCTGGCTCGATAGTCGCTCGGCAAAAGAGAAGAGCTTCTCGGTCGCGGCTTTTACCGCCGACTATCTGGCATCGCAAAGCGTCATCGTCATCTCGCAGAACGGCCTGCCGGTGGCTTTCAGCACTTTCATGACGACTGATTTGAATGAAGAGGCGACCATCGGCGTGATGCGTCACTTGAACGAGGCATCGCCTTACACGATGGAATTCCTCTTCACGTCGCTGGCGCTGCACCTCAAGAAAGCCGGTCTGCGCAAACTCAGCCTGGGCATGTCGCCGTTGTCCGGATTGACGCCGAGCCCGTTGGCGTCGCCGTGGTTCCGTCTGGGTGCGCTGACTTGGCGCTTTGGCGGCCGCTTCTATAACTTCCGCGGCTTGCGCGCGTTCAAGAACAAGTTCACGCCGAATTGGGAGCCGCGTTACCTGGCGGCATCGGGCTCGGTCGGCGTGTTGCTGACGCTGGCGGACCTGTCGCTTCTGGCGGGCGGCTGGCGCTCCTGATGGCCGGCGCGATGGTGCGGCAACGCGCAGCAGGGTGATGACCGATGTCAACCGTTGTGCATCGAATCGCGTTTCGACTGCACGACGGCGGGTCTTTGGCGCGGCGATCGGTGCGATACGGTAAGACACAGGCATCACACACGCATCACACAGGCAGGATCAGGTCGACGACGGTTGTCGACATCAATTTCAGCGGGAAAGAGGGTCGAGCATGAGCGGGGCAGAAAGTGGGCGCATGGCGCTGCAACAAGCGGAGCATGTGACACAGGCAGGGCGGGCCGACAAGGCGGGCATGACATTCGCACAGACAGCGGCCGGTGTGGCGACGGAAACGTCGGGCCGGCCAGACAAACGGACCAAGCCGGTGATGCGTGCGATGGGACGTGCATTGTTGTCCACGCTGCTTGGCTTGGCGGCTTTGTCGGCACCCACCGCATTCGCGGCCGGTGGCCATGGCGGAAACGGCGGTCATGGTGGTCATGGTGGTCACGGCGGTCCGTCGGGCGCCACCCAGGCGAAAGCGGCAACGGCGCCCGCTGCGGTTCCGGCGCCGCCGCAACCGGCGGCCACCGGCGAGAAGACGATCTCCGGCGGATTGTTGGGCGATGTCACTTACTATGCCCCGGTCGGCCCGTTGCGCGGCTTTGTCTTGCTGTATTCGAGCAAGAGCGGGTGGCAGGGTGCGGATCGTGACGCGGCGCAGGCCTTGGCGAAGAATGGCGCCATGGTCGTCGGCGTCGATACGTCACGGTACGCCGCGCGTCTCGCACGGGAGAAAGAAGACCCGAGCGGCTGCCACTATCTGGTGGGCGATGCCGAAGCGGTCAGTCACCAATTGCAGCGCGAAGCGCATTCCTCGCGCTACTTCCTGCCGATCCTGGCCGGCAATGGTCAAGGTGCGCTGGTCGCGGAGCGGGCGCTCGGTCGCGCGCCGTCCAACACGCTGGCGGGGGCCATCGTCGTCGATCCCGACGCCACGCTGGACCCACGTTTCGCGCCGTGCAAGAACGATGAGATGAAAGAGGGTGCCGGCCCCAGCGGCTTCCTGAGCGCGGCTTCCACCGGCGGCGAGAGCGTGATGCCGGCGATCTCGACCGGTGGCCGTCCGCTCGTGACGAAGTACTTCCCGAAGGGCACGCCCGACGCGGATGTCATGACCACGCTCGTGACGCCGCATCTGGCGCAGACGGGCACGCCGCCCAAAGACGACGTCTCCGACTTGCCGCTGGTCGCGATGCCTGCGGCCCAACCGAGCGATATGCTGGCCATCGTGATTTCAGGCGACGGCGGTTGGCGCGATCTGGACAAATCGGTGGCCGAGGCGATGCAGAAGCGCGGCGTCAATGTCGTGGGGGTGGATGCGTTGCGCTACTTCTGGAGTGAGCACACGCCCGAGCAGACGGCGCGTGACCTTGCCCGGATCATCGAAGTGTATGGACGTCGCTGGCACACCGAGCATGTGGCCTTGATCGGCTATTCCTTCGGTGCGGACGTGATGCCCTTCGTCTACAATCGCCTGCCGCTGGAAGACAAGGTTCAGGTGTCTTTGATCACGCTGATGGGTTTTTCGCCGAAGGCGGACTTCCAGATTCGCGTGACCGGCTGGCTGGGTATGCAGGCCAGCAGCGCGGCCTTGTCCACGCTGCCCGAAGCCGCCAAGATTCCGGTGCCGCTGCTGCAATGCTTCTACGGCGTGGAAGAGGATGACACCGCTTGCCCGGAACTGGCCAAGCGTGGCGTCAATATCGTCAAGATGGACGGCGGCCACCATTTCGGCGGCAGTTACGACGATCTTGCGCAGACCATTCTGAACCGCTGGAAAGCGCAGACCGGCACGAAGTAAGCAACCTGCCGACGGCCGCGCTCTGCGAGGCGGCCGTCGGCGCGGTGATTCAGCCTGCGGCGTTCAACGCCGCCCGCGCCTTTTCGGCGGCGGCCTTCACTTGTTCCGGCGCCGTGCCGCCCGGGTGGTTTCGCGCCGACACTGAGCCTTCCAGCGTCAGGTAGTCCGGCACGTCGTCGCCGAGCAGATGCGCGACGGCCGGCAATTCCGTGCGCCATTCCGCTACCGACAGATCGCCCAGATCACAGCCGCGGTCCACGCAGATCCGCACCGCGTGCGCGACGGCTTCGTGCGCGTCGCGGAAGGGCAGGCCCCGCTTTACGAGGTAGTCGGCCAGATCGGTGGCCGTCGAGAAGCCTTGTGCCGCGGCATGACGCATCGCGTCGGCCTTGACGGTGATGCCGGCCGCCATTTCGGCAAAGATACGCAGCGTATCGGCGACGGTGTCCACCGTGTCGAACAGCGGTTCCTTGTCTTCCTGATTGTCCTTGTTGTAGGCCAGCGGCTGGCCCTTCATCAACGTCAACAGACCCATCAGATGCCCGGTGACGCGGCCGGTCTTGCCGCGTGCCAGTTCCGGCACGTCCGGATTCTTCTTTTGCGGCATGATCGACGAGCCAGTGCAGAAGCGGTCGGCGATATCGATAAAACCGATACGGGGGCTGATCCACAGCACCAATTCTTCCGAGAAACGCGAGACGTGCGTCATCACCAATGCCGCGGCCGCGGTGAATTCGATCGCGAAGTCACGGTCCGACACGGCGTCCAGCGAGTTCGCGCAAATGCCGTCGAAACCCAATTGGGCGGCGACGAAGTCGCGATCGATCGGATAGGTCGTCCCGGCCAATGCCGCGGCGCCCAGCGGCAGGCGATTGACGCGCTTGCGGCAATCGCGCATCCGTTCGGTGTCGCGCGTGAACATTTCGACGTAGGCCAGCAGGTGATGCCCGAACGTCACCGGTTGCGCCACTTGAAGGTGGGTGAAGCCCGGCATGATCGTGCCCGCATGTTGCGCGGCCAGATCGATCAAGGCGCCACGCAACGTGAGCAGCAGTTCGACGATCGTATCGATCTCGCCGCGCAGCCACAGCCGGATATCGGTGGCGACCTGGTCGTTGCGCGAACGGCCGGTGTGCAGGCGCTTGCCGGCATCACCGATCAAGGCCACCAGACGGGCCTCGATGTTCAGATGCACGTCTTCCAGGTCCAATTGCCAGGTGAATTCGCCGCGTTCGATTTCGCCACGAATCTGCGCCATTCCGCGCTCGATCGCGGCCAGGTCTTCCTGGCCGATGATCTGCTGTCTTGCCAGCATCGTGGCGTGCGCGATCGAGCCGGCGATGTCGACCAGCGCGAGGCGCTTGTCGAAAAAGACCGACGACGTGTAGCGCTTGACCAGATCGGACATCGGTTCGTTGAAGCGCGCGGACCACGCTTCGGCTTTCTTGGCAAATTGGGAGGTGGTCATGGCGATGACGTTGGAGCGGATCGGATACAGCAAAAAGGGCGCGCTGCCGAGACACCGTGCCGCGTCGGCCGGTCTTGCTGGACGATGGCGATGCGGTGCCGGGGGCAGCGAAGCCCGCTATTATAGCAAGCCCGGAGGCTCGGCTCCGCCCCGGTGGGCCGGCGATTCGGTCGCGCGGCCGGCCGTTGCGGCCGTGCTACCATGCAAGGCATTGCGCGATGCTGTCGGGATCGATCCCGGTAGCCCGTGCAGCCGACGCCGATATCGGGTCGCGGTCCTGCCGCGCGACGATTCCCGGCGCGGTTAATAACGCTGAATCCTGCTGTTGATTCCGTCGATCACCCTGTGTTGTTAATCGCCCAGGCGGCAAGGCGGGGACGACGGGCCACTGCGTCCGCACCGCTTGTCCAGGCGTCCTGCATGTCAGGCGACGCGAACGGTGAGGGCACCGGTGCCCGTGCGTCCAGCCGTGCCGGGGCGCCAAGTCGATGAATGTCTCTTCCTCTTTGTTCGGCGATGCATCCGCTCAGCCGCCCTCTAGTCTGATCATCGCGTCGCGCGAAAGCCGTCTCGCGATGTGGCAGGCCGAGAATGTCCAAGCGACGCTCCGGGCCCTTTATCCGCAATGCGACGTACGCATCCTCGGGATGACCACCCGTGGCGATCAGATTCTCGATCGCACGCTGTCCAAAGTGGGCGGCAAGGGTTTGTTCGTCAAGGAGCTGGAAGCCGCGCTTGCCGAAGGGCGTGCCGATCTCGCCGTCCATTGCGTCAAGGACGTGCCGATGCAATTGCCGGACGGTTTTCTGATGACGGTGGTGATGGAGCGCGAGGACCCACGCGACGCGTTGGTGGCGCGTCAGGGCACGACGCTGACGGCATTGGACGATCTGCCGCCGGGCGCGGTGGTGGGCACCTCGAGTTTGCGTCGGGAGTCGATGATCCGCGCGCGCTATCCGCATCTGCAGGTGGCCAGCCTGCGCGGCAATCTGGACACGCGTCTTGGAAAGCTCGATCGCGGCGACTACGCGGCGATCATTCTCGCCGCGGCCGGTCTGAAACGCTTGGGGTTGGCGCACCGGATCAGCGCCTTGCTCGATACCGACGCGTGCTTGCCGGCGGTTGGTCAAGGCGCGCTGTGCATCGAAATCGCCGCGGACCGTCCGGATCTGGCGCGTTGGCTGTCCCCGCTGCACCATGCCGCGACGGCATCGGCGGTACAAGCGGAACGCGTCGTGTCGCGGATGCTGGGCGGCAGTTGCGAGGTTCCGATCGCCGCATTTGCAAGCTGGTCCGACGCAACCGACGAAGCCTCCGGTACCGGCGGTGGTCGTGGCGAGCTGCGCCTGCGCGCGCGCGTGGCGATGCCGGACGGCTCGCATGCACTGCAAGCGCATGGAGAAGGGGCGGCCACCACGCCGGATGCCGCGGAGTCGATTGGCCGCAGAGTGGCCGAGTCATTGATTCAGCAAGGCGCGCTGGAGATTGTCAACGCGCTCGTCTCGCATGGTGGCGATCGCAATCCGTCCGCGCCGCCGGTGTCGAGCGCCGCCTCGGCGTCGTCGATTGCCGCGGGCGATACCGGCAACGGTGCGGGTGGCGGTGCGCCCCGTGCGGACGATGCCGAAACGGGTCGCCCCGTTTGAGTACGGCGCGCCCTTTCGCGGCGATCCTGACGCGTCCGGCGGGGCAATCGGCACCGTTGGCGACGCTGCTGGCGCGGGGCGGCGTCGAGGTGATCGATTTTCCGCTGATCGGCATCGCGCCGACCGACGATGTGGCGTCGCTGCAAGGCGTCCTGGCGACGCTGCAGGCGTCGCCGCGCGCCTATCGTCTGGTGTTCTTCGTCTCGCCGAATGCCGTCGCGCACGCCTTCGCGTATGCGGCGTCGCAGGGTCTCGATCTGGCCGCTGTCTGGCGTGCCGATAATGCTTTGGGGCCCGCGGTCGAAGGCGCCAGCCTGGCGGCCGAGTCGCCATCGCCATCGGCAATCGCTGACGGCGATGCAGAAGCCTATTCGTCGCGCCCTTCGCTCTCATCGCCTTTTAGCGGCGGCACGCTGATCGCCGCGGTCGGGCCCGGGACCTTGCTTGCCCTGGGCGAGCACGGCATCCATCCGGCCAGCCACCGCCTCGTGGCGCCCGAGGGCGCCGATACGGTCGCGGCCGCGATGCGCTCCGGGGATGCGACGCAGGGCAGCGATGCCGTGCGGTTCGATTCGGAAGCCCTCGTTGCCGCTTTGGATACCGTCGTGCCGCGTGCGGCGTGGCAGGACGCGCGTGTCTTGATCGTGCGCGGCGACGGGGGGCGCGAGTGGTTCGCGGACCTGTTGCGGGACGCCGGCGCACGTATCGATATCGCGTGCGCGTATCGGCGCATGCTGCCGAGCCCGGACACCGCGGCGTGGCGCCCGATCGAGGCGGCGATGGACGCGCCACCGGCGCAGGCTGGGGCAGCAGCGTGGGTGCTGGGCAGTTCCGAGGCGGTGCGCAATCTGCGCGCCTTGGCGGGCGCCCGATTTGGCGAGGGCGAACGCCTGCGGGCCTTGCTTCGCATGCCGGTGCTGGCGCCGCATCCGCGAATCGCCGATGCAGCCGAACGCGCGGGTTTTGATACGATATGGCATCCCGGTGCGGGGGATCTGAATCTGGCCCGCACGATTTTCGCGGCCTCCGAACGACTGACAAAACAGCAGAACACCGACGGCATGACAGAAGAGAAGACAGGCAATACGGCTGCCACGGCAGCGGCTTCACCCGGCGCGACGGCCGCTTCCGGTTCGGCGGCGCAAGGCGCGCAGACAAGCGCGTCCAAGCGATTCGGTGCCTCCTATCGGGGGGGCGGTAGCCCTGCGGGCAATGGCGCCGCGCGTCGCGGAACCGTCGGTTTGCTCTGGGTCGTAGTCGTTGTGGCGGTAGCGGGCGCCGCCGGTGGCGGCTGGTGGCTCAACGAGCGATTCAACCATGCGCTGGACGCTGTGCGTGCGCACCAGGCTGCGGGCGATTCGGCGCTGTCCGATGCGCAGCAGAAGAGCGCGCAATCGTTGAGCGCCGCGCAGCAATTGAACGCGCAGTTGACCGCCTTGTCCGGAAAAGTCAGCGACACGCAAACGCAGCAACAGGCCTTGCGGCAGATGTATCAGGATCTGGCGCGCAACCATGATGATTGGGTCATGACGCAGGCGGAGCAAACGCTGTCGAGCGCGAACCAGCAGTTGCAGCTCACCGGCAACGTCCACATGGCGTTATACGCGTTGCAGAACGCCGATAGCGAGCTGTCGACCAGCAGCGCGCCGCAGGTCCTCGATGTGCGCCGCGCGATTGCGTCCGACATCGACAAGCTGAACGCGGTGAAGGTGGTGGACGTACCGGGCCTTGCGTTACGGCTCGACCAAGCGATCGCCAAGGTGGATGGCCTCCCGCTCTCGGGCGACGTCGCGCCGCGCGCGGATGCCGGCGGCACGGCGGCCTCGTCTTCGACGGCGGCGTCGATGCCCGCCGCCTCCGCGTCGGACGCCGCTGCGGACGCTGCGATTGCGCCTTGGTACAAGGGCGGCGTGTTCACTGCGGCGTATTGGCGGGCGGCATGGGCGAAGCTGACGCATCGTGCCGGTGATTCGGCATCGCGGATGGTCACGATCCGGCGTATCGATCGGTCGAGCGCCGACGCGATGCTGATTGCGCCGGACCAGGACGCGTATCTGCGTGAGAATGTCACGTTGCGCCTGCTGTCCGCGCGCCTGTCGCTGCTTGCGCATAACGAGGCGGCGATGCAGTCGGATCTGGCGGCGGCGGACGATGCGCTGGCGAAGTATTTCGACCCGTCGGCGCCAGCGGTCGAGCAGGTCCGCACGACGATCGCCAGCGTACGTGCCGCGGCGCAGCATGTCGATGTTCCCACGATCGACGGCAGCCTGCAGGCCTTGCGTCAGAACAAGTCGCGAGGCTGACACGATGACGCTCAGAGGATTGATCTGGATCGCGGCGCTGTTCGCGATTGCTGTCGGGTTTGCATTGGCGGGTCATGCGCAGCAGGGGCATGTGATTCTGCTGTATCCGCCGTATCGGCTCGATATGACGCTGCACGTGCTGATCGGTGCGATCGTCGCCCTGTTCGTCGTGCTGTATATCGCGATCCGCTTGCTGCGCAGCATTTGGAAAATGCCGGAGCGTTTCGCCGGTTTCCGCTCGCGCTCGCGCACCGCAAAGGCCAATGCGGCATTACGCGATGCGCTCGCGCACTTCCATTCAGGTCGGTTCTCGCGCGCGGAGAAGTCGGCGCGCAGTGCCGCCGCGGTGCGTGACAATGTCGACAGCGCCGGTATGATCGGCGCGCTCGCGGCGCATCGGATGCGGGAGACGGCGCGTCGCGATGCCTGGCTCGACAGTATCAAGGGCAATGCCTGGTGGGATGCGAAACTGCTCGCGCTGGCCGAGATGCAAGAGGACGCGAACGATCCGCAGGCGGCATTGAACTCTCTGAATGCCTTGGAGGCGCAAGGTGCGCGACGGCTACGCGCGCAGCAGTTGGCGTTGCGGGCGCACCAGGATCTGCATCATTGGGACGACGTATTGCGCATCGTCAAGCTGCTGGAGAAGCGCGAAGCGATCGACCCGGCCAGCGCGGCGCAGACCAAGCGCCAGGCGGCCGAGCATGCATTGCGTGAACGTCGGCATGATGCTGTCAAGTTGATGGAAGCCTGGAAGAATCTGCCCACCGATACGCGGCTTGCGCCGCGCGTCGCCGATCTGGCGGCCAGCCTGTTGATCGACCTCGACCGTGCAGACGATGCACGCCGGATCGTCGAGCAAGCGTTGGCGGTGCAGTGGGACGGCAAGCTGGTGCGACGGTACGGCGGCTGCGGCGGCTCGGACCCGCTCCCGGCGATTCAACGTGCCGAGACCTGGCAGGCTGCCCATCCGAACGATCCGGACCTGAGTTTCGCGCTGGGTGCACTGTGCATCCAACAGCGCTTATGGGGCAAGGCGCAATCGTTCCTCGAGACGGCGCTGAAATATGCCGATCATCCGGCCATGACGGTGCGCACGCATCGGCTGCTGGGCGATATGTACGAATCGCTGGGCAATGCCGACGAGGCGGCGCGGCATTATCGGGAAGGCGCTCGCGCGTTTGATTTACACTAATGCCATGACGGCGGCGTGGGGTCTCACGGGCCGCGCCGGCCGCGTTTGAATCCTTTTTGCAAAACCTGAACAACACTGAGAGTGTGCTATGAGTTTCAATGACGTCCCGGCGGGCAAGGATCCGCAGAACAACGACTTCAACGTGATCATCGAGATCCCGGCGCAAAGCGACCCGGTCAAGTACGAAGCCGACAAGGAAACGGGCCTGCTGTTCGTCGATCGTTTCATCGGTACGGGCATGCGTTATCCGGCGAACTACGGGTATATCCCGCAGACGCTGGCCGGCGACGGCGACCCGGTCGATGTGCTGGTGATCACGCCGTTCCCGCTGCTGGCCGGTTCGGTCGTGCGCGCCCGTGCGGTCGGCATGCTGAACATGACGGACGAATCCGGCGTGGACGCGAAGCTGGTTGCGGTGCCGGCGGACAAGATCTGCCCGGCGACGGCGGACATCAAGTCGATCGACGACGTGCCGTCGATGCTGAAGGACCAGATCAAGCACTTCTTCGAGAACTACAAGGCGCTCGAAAAGGGCAAATGGGTCAAGGTCGAAGGCTGGGAAGGTCAGGACAAGGCGCAGAAGGAAATCACCGAAGGCCTGGCTGCGTTCAAGAAGTAAGCGCAGCGGCGGCGCGCGCTTCGGATGCCGACGATGGTGGTCGGATCTGACACGGCGTGCGCTGTCGGGATCGGCACCCTTACCAGGACGGCGACGTTGTCCTGGTAAGGGTGTTTTTATTTGTGCGCGTCTGTCGTGCCGTTGTTTGCCGGGCAGTACAACAGCGTATCCGCGAAGCCGGTCTTGGCGTCGCGCCACTCGGCTTGGAACACGAAGCCCGCGCGTGCTGCCAATGCCGCGATATCGAAATTGCCGCCGAGGGTACGGTTGACGACGTTGAGCGCATTTTTATCGAACGCGGCTTCGATGCCCAGTACGTCGTTGTACTGCGCGATCATCTCGGCCAGGGAACGGATTCCGTCTGCGCCGATTAAGATCGCGTCTCCTGGTCTCATCAGCGCGCGAACCTGGCCGAGGAACGGTTCGATTTCGTGAACGGCGAATTGGCTGATCGAGCTGCCGAGAAAAAGTGCCAGCAGGGGCGCGTCGTTCTGTCTGCTATCTCGTAGTGCTTCCAATCCAGGCAAATAGCTGCCCTCGAATGAGGTGACCTTGACTGCGGTGAGGTCCGACATCGTGAAGGCGCATTGACGTAAGGCGGCAGCGGAAATATCGATTGCAAACAGCGTGGTCGGCATTGAAGCGGCGATTGCTTCCACGATGACACGGGTCTTCAGCCCAGACCCGCAGCCGAGATCGACAACCCAGCATTGCGTCATGTGATCGGGTGAAGGCTTTGATGCAGCAAGCGCGAAAGACGTCTCGCCAGTAGGGTAGGACCGATGCGCTTCAGCCCACTCGATCGATTCAAAAAACGCTAGGCCGACGCGGGGTCGCGCCCGCTCGGCGCGTGCCAGATACGAGACAACGGCTCAACCTACGATCTAAGCGCGTGCCCGCGCATCTCAATCCGCTTTCCGAAACGGATTATGTTCCCGCAGCTCGTCTACATAATTACCAATCCCCGCCGTCTCGCGCGCCAGGAAGTGGGCTACCGCATCCGAGAACGATGGATGCGCGAGCCAATGCGCCGAGCGTGTCACCGTCGGCAGGAAGCCGCGTGCCATTTTGTGTTCGCCCTGCGCGCCGCCCTCGAACACGGCGATGCCTTCGTCGATGCAGAATGACAGCGGCTGATAATAGGCCGTCTCGAAATGCAGGCAGTCGATGTGCTCGATCGCGCCCCAATATCGACCGTATAAGGTGCCGCGCGGCTCCTCGCTTGCCACGTCACCGCCAATCGATTTGTCATACACCAGCAGCGAGCTGGCCACCGGCCGCCCTTCCTTTTCGGCGATCACCAGCAGCAGATTCTCCGGCATCGTCGCGGCGATCGACTCGAAAAACGCCAGATTCAGATACGGCGTCGAATGATGTTCGCGGTAGGTATGCCGATAGCAGCGGTTGAAGAAACGCCAATCCTCGGGCGTCGCGTCCTCGCCGCGAACGCGCCGGAACGTCACGCCGGCTTCGGCGACGCGCCGCCGCTCGGCCTTGATGTTCTTGCGTTTCTTCTGGTTCAGCGTCGCCAGGAAATCGTCGAACGAGGTATAGCCGGCATTGAGCCAATGAAACTGCACGGCGGTGCGCGCCATCATCCCGGCTTCGTCGAGCATATTGGCTTCGTGCTCGGTGGGATAGAGGATGTGCAGCGACGACAGACCGGACTGTTTCGCGAACGCGATCAGCACCTGTGCCAGCGCGAAGCGCGCCGTATCGTCCTCGGCCAACAGGCGTGCGCCGGTCACTGGCGTGAACGGCACCGCACACAGCAGCTTCGGATAATATTCTTGCCCATGCTGCTCGTAGGCATTTGCCCAGGCCCAGTCGAACACGTATTCGCCATAGGAATGCGATTTCAGATACAGCGGCGCGGCCGCGACGAGTCGTTCGTTCGGCCCGGGCGGCGCCTCCGAGGAACTGACCGTGTGTTCGTCGCCGCCCTCGGACGATTCCGAGGCCGTCTCGGCCATGGGAGCGGCGTCGGCGTCCGCGCCATCTCGCCAGAGCGTGATGAAGCGCGGCGCCCAGCCGGTGTCGTCGCTGGCGCAGCCGGTGGCCGTCAGCGCCGACAGGAAGGCGTGTTTCAGGAAGGGCGTCGGCCGCGATTGCCGGGCGAGAAGCTCGTCCCAGGCGGCGGCGTTGATTTCGGCGGGCAGGGCCGCAATGCGCATGCGATAATTCATCGAAATCCGTTCATGATCACAGGACGATCCAGACCGTGCGGCGCGCGAGACGATGATGCGTGTCTGCAAAAAGGACGCCGCGGTACGCATACGATACCGCGCTACACCGCACGGCGCACTGTCAAACGGCCGAAGCCATGCCCATCCGAATCGCGCTTGCGCAAATCAATACGACTGTCGGGGACTTTTCCGGCAATTCAGAGAAAATCGTTGCCGCCGCCCGCGACGCGCACGCTCAGGGCGCGCGCGTGCTGGTGACGCCCGAACTGGCGCTGGCGGGCTATCCGCCGGAAGATCTGCTGCTGCGCCCGGCATTTTTCGCGGCCAGCCAGAAAGCATTGGCGGCGCTGTGCGAGGCACTGCGGCCGTTTGCCGGTCTGCACGTGATCGTCGGCCATCCGTTTCGCCGCAATGCTAGCGCAAACGGCGGCAACGCGTCGGGCACGCCGCATGCGGGACACGGCGAGGCCAGCTATGACCGCCACGACAACCTGAATCGCGCCGCGCACGACGGGCCGCCGAATCTGGCGGCCATTGATCGCAGCCTGCCGCCGCGCGATACGTTCAATGCGGCATCGGTGATCGTCGACGGCGACATCATCGGTACGTATCTGAAGCAGGAACTGCCGAATGGCGAAGTATTCGACGAAAAGCGTTACTTTGCGTCGGATCCCACGCCTTTCGTCTTCGAAGTGGACCGCGTGCGTTTCGGCGTGATCATCTGCGAGGATGCCTGGCACCGCAGCGCCGCCTTGCTGGCGCAGGCGCAAGGCGCCCAGGTCCTGTTGGTCCCGAATGCGTCGCCATACCATCTCGATAAAGGCGACACGCGTGTGCAGATCGTCCGGGATCGGATTCGCGAAAGCGGCCTGCCGGTGGTCTACGTCAATGCGGTCGGCGGCCAGGATGAGCTCGTTTTCGATGGCGGTTCCTTCGTCCTGGATGCCAGCGGGGAACGCGTCGCGCAGCTGCCGCAGTTCGAGGAAAAGCTCGGTCTGATCGATTTCGAGCTCGGAGAGGGCGTGCCGGTGGCGGCACCAGGCGCGACCTTGGCACGTGCCGAGCCGATCGAGGCGCAGGTCTATCGGGCGCTGGTCATGGGCGTGCGCGACTATATCGGCAAGAATGGTTTTCCGGGTGCGATCATCGGTCTGTCGGGCGGTGTGGATTCGGCGCTGGTGCTTGCCGTGGCCTGCGATGCGCTGGGTGCCGATCGGGTCCGTGCCGTGATGATGCCTTCGCGCTACACGGCGGACATCTCGCTGGTGGACGCCAAGGACATGGCCGCGCGCGTGGGCGTGCGCTACGACATCGTTGAGATCGCGCCGATGTTTCAGGCGTTCGAGGGCGCGCTGGCGAGCGAATTCGCCGGCTTGCCGCTGGATGCGACCGAGGAGAATATCCAGGCCCGTATCCGCGGCACGTTGTTGATGGCGCTGTCGAACAAGTTCGGCTCGATCGTCCTGACGACCGGCAATAAGAGCGAAATGGCGGTGGGCTACTGCACCCTCTATGGCGATATGGCCGGCGGCTTTGCCGTGATCAAGGATATCGCGAAGACCCTGGTCTATCGCCTGTGCCATTGGCGCAACGCGAGCGATGCTTTCGGAACCCGCGACATCATTCCGGAGCGCATCCTGACGCGCGCACCGTCGGCGGAATTGCGTGAGAACCAGACCGATCAGGACAGCTTGCCCCCGTATGAGACACTCGATGCGATCATGCGGATGTATATGGAAGAGGATCGGGCGCCGGAGGACATCGTCGCGGCCGGTTACGCCGCCGAGGATGTCAACCGGATCGTGCGCTTGATCAAGATCAACGAATACAAGCGCCGGCAGGCGCCTATCGGCGTCCGAGTGACGCCGCGGGCGTTCGGTCGCGATTGGCGCTATCCGGTGACGTCGCGTTACGTAGATCGCGTGCCTGTTTGACAATACGATATAGACAAATCAAGAACCGGAGGCCGTTATGAAACAAATTACCGCAATCATTAAACCGTTCAAGCTCGATGAAGTTCGTGAGGCACTGGCCGCCGTCGGCGTGACCGGGCTGACGGTGACGGAAGTGAAGGGCTTCGGCCGCCAGAAGGGCCACACGGAGCTGTACCGTGGCGCGGAATACGTGGTGGATTTTCTGCCGAAGAACAAGGTGGAAGTCGTCGTCTCCGACAGTCAGGTCGATGCGGTGCTGGATGCGGTGGTCGCGGCCGCCCGCACGGGGAAGATCGGCGACGGCAAGATTTTCGTCAGCCCGGTCGATCGTGCGATCCGAATCCGGACCGGCGAGCAGGACGAAGACGCGGTCTGAGTGTTGTAAGGTGCGGGCCGGCGCGCGATGCTCCGGCCCTGTTGGTTCGTACGCGTGCGATCGGTCAGCACTGACGCTGGGTCTGCAGCAATACCAGCAAGGCGCCGGCACCGCCGTCGCGTTCCCGCGCCTCCACGAAGGCCATCACCTCGTGCTTCTGGGTCAACCAGCTTCGCACGCGCCCTTTCAGTACCGGCTCGCGGTTGACCGAGCCCAGCCCCTTGCCGTGAATGACGCGAATGCAGCGAATGCCACGCTTCGCGGCATCGCGGATGAATAGCGCCATGGCGTCGCGCGCCTCATCGGTGCGCAACCCGTGCAGATCGATTTGGGCCTGTACGACCCAATGTCCACGCCGCAGCTTGCGGACCACTTCCTGACCCACGCCGGTGCGTTTGAACGACAAACTGTCGTCGATATCGACGAGGACGTCGGGATCGTAGGCGTCGGACAGCGCCTCGCGCATCATTTCCCGCTCGTTCTCGCGCGTCTTCAGCGGCAGGGGTAGCGGACGCGGCATGAAGGGCAGCACGCGCTCGGGCGCATTCAACGGCGCTACGACACCGACCGTACGCCGAAACAGGTCGGCATCGGCCATCGCTTGCGCGGCGCGCTCCGCGGCCGCCAGGCGCGCCTCCTCCCGGGCGACCGTGGCGTCCGATATCGCTTGCCGCAGGCCGGCTAATTCGGCCCACGCGGCGAAGCCGGCGGAAGCATCCGCCTGTTCGGGCTTGCGCGCCATGCTGCCCGCACTTACCAGACCTGCAGACTTTCGGTCGCTTCCGGATCTTCCAGGAAGCGCTGCGCATCCAACGCGGCCATACAGCCTGTTGCCGCGCTGGTGATGGCCTGGCGATAGACATGATCCTGCACGTCGCCGGCGGCAAACACGCCCGGCACGCTGGTCGCCGTTGCGTAGTTGCGGCTGTTCTTGCCGGTGATGATGTAGCCGCCGTGCTCCATCTCGACCTGGCCCGTGAAGAGATCGGTATTCGGCTTGTGGCCGATCGCGACGAACAGGCCATCGACGGTCAGGTCCTTGATCGCGCCGTCCTTGTGCTTGACCTTCAAACCGGTCACGCCCGACGGATCGCCGACGACTTCTTCCAGCGTATGATCGAACAGGATCTCGACCTTGCCTTCGGCCGCCTTCTGCATCAGCCGATCGATCAGGATCGGCTCGGCGCGGAACTTGTCGCGGCGATGGATGACGGTGACCTTGCTGGCGATGCCGCTCAGGTACAACGCTTCCTCGACCGCGGTATTGCCGCCGCCGATCACGGCACAGGGCTTGTTCTTGTAGAAAAAGCCGTCGCAGGTGGCGCAGGCCGACACGCCTTTGCCCATAAAGGCGGTTTCCGATTCGAGACCCAGATACTGCGCCGACGCGCCGGTTGCCAGAATCAACGCATCGGCCGTGTATTCACCGGCATCGCCGATCAGGCGGAACGGGCGTTCGTTCAGCTTCGCCGTGTGGATGTGGTCGAAGACGATTTCGGTGTTGAAGCGCTCGGCGTGCTCCAGGAAACGCTGCATCAGTTCCGGCCCTTGCACGCCGCTGGGGTCCGCCGGCCAATTTTCGACATCGGTCGTCGTCATCAACTGACCGCCTTGGGCCATGCCGGTGATCAACAGCGGGGACAAATTCGCCCGTGCCGCGTAGACGGCGGCCGTATAGCCGGCCGGTCCGGAACCGAGGATCAGGACTTTTGCGTGTTTCGTGTCGGACATGACAGTGATTCCTATTGAGTGCCGTTGCCACAGATATCGGTATGATACCTGGGGCCGTGCGATCCGTTTTCAATCCCCGGCCGCGGGTGCCGGTTTCGTTGCGGCGCCGCCTGTTCGCGCAAGCATCGGCCGCTATTTCCTTGGCCCGACAAAGTGTTACAAAAGTGTGGCGCTGCGACACGGGTCTTGTCACCGATCTGTCGTGCGCCGCCCGCGCCGCCGCCGATGCCCCGAAAAGGCTGAAAAAACAACGGATAAGCGTTTCCCTTTGGCGCGCGAAGCGGGGCACTCCAATGCCGGCGCCGGGTCTTTTCGTGCGCGCGCAGGACGCTTTGCCGCACGCCGCGCGTCCATCACCGGGGCGGGCAGGCTAAAATGGCAGCGCCGACGGAACGGCGCGGGCCTGCAGGCCCGCCACACGCCGCCGCGCACCCCGACAGATTGATTGGATAAATGGCGAAAACCACCTTTACACCCGGCGCGCCCGCCTTACCGCATCGGATGTCGCGGCTCTTCATCGAAATTCGCTGGCTGATCCAGGTCGCCGTCTCGATTTTCCTGCTGCTGTCGCTCATCAGTTATGACCGGCGCGATCCGGCGTGGACGCATGCCGCCCATGTCGACCATATCGCGAACTGGGGCGGCCGCGTCGGCGCCTGGACCGCCGATATGCTGTTATTGCTTTTCGGCGTCTCGGCGTACTGGCTGCTGCTGTACGTCGCACGGCGCGTCGCGAAGAACTATCGACGCATCAGCGGCCATCCGCTGATGTCCTCGGCGCCGGTCGCGGACGATTCGGCCGCGCATTCGCACGGACGAATCGGTCCGATCGCGGAGGTGTTGTCCTTTGCCTTGGTTGTCCTGTCCAGCGTCGGCCTCGAGGCGATGCGGATGTGGTCCTTGTCGATCCCGCTGCCGCGGGCGCCGGGCGGCGTGCTCGGCGATGTGGTGGCGCACGCCGTTCAGGGCGCGCTGGGTTTCACGGGCGGCACGATGGTGCTGTTGCTGATGCTGGCCATCGGCTTGTCGCTGTTTTTCCAGTTTTCCTGGCTCAGCGTCTGCGAACGGGTAGGTGGCGCGATCATCTCCGGTGTGACGTTGGCGCGGCTGCGTCACGAGGCCGGGCGCGACCGCAAGGCGGGCGAGGCCGCGGCGACGCGCCGCGAGGACAAGGTGGTGCGCAGTCGGGCGAAAGTCGAGGATCACGAGCCGATCCAGATCGTGCCGCCGGCGCCGGCGCCGCGTTCCGAGCGAGCGGAACGCGAAAAGCAGGTGCCGTTGTTCACCGATCTTCCCGGCGACGGCACCTTGCCGGCATTGGCGCTGCTGGACGCGCCGGGAGCCGCGCAAGAGACGGTCTCCGACGATACGCTCGAATATACATCCCGCTTGATCGAGAAGAAGTTGAAGGACTTCGGCATCGAGGCGGCCGTGATGGCGGCCTATCCGGGCCCGGTCGTCACGCGCTACGAAATCGAGCCGGCCACGGGCGTCAAGGGCAGTCAAATCGTCAATCTGGCGAAGGACCTGGCGCGTTCGCTGTCGCTGACATCGATTCGCGTGGTCGAGACGATTCCGGGCAAGAACTTCATGGCGCTCGAATTGCCGAACCCACGGCGGCAGACGGTACGCCTCTCGGAAATCCTGGGCTCGGATGTCTACAACGCCGCCGGTTCGATGTTGACGATGGGGCTCGGCAAGGATATCGGCGGCAAGCCGGTGGTGGCCGACCTCGGGAAAATGCCGCACTTGCTGGTGGCGGGTACGACCGGCTCCGGTAAATCGGTCGGGATCAATGCAATGATCCTGTCCCTGTTGTACAAGGCCAGCGCCGAACAGGTGCGGATGATCCTGATCGATCCGAAGATGCTAGAAATGAGCATCTACGAGGGCATCCCGCATCTGCTCTGTCCGGTCGTGACCGATATGAGTCAGGCCGGTCATGCGCTGAATTGGACCGTTGCGGAGATGGAGCGCCGCTACAAGCTGATGAGCAAGCTCAGCGTGCGCAACCTCGCCGGCTACAACAACAAGATCGACGAGGCGGACAAGAAGGGCGAGAAGATCGGCAATCCGTTCTCGCTGACCCCGGACGCACCGGAACCGTTGTCGAAATTGCCGTCGATCGTCGTCGTCATCGACGAATTGGCCGACCTGATGATGGTGGTCGGGAAGAAGGTCGAGGAATTGATCGCCCGTATCGCGCAGAAGGCGCGCGCCGCCGGTATCCACTTGATTCTCGCGACGCAGCGGCCGTCGGTGGACGTGATCACCGGCCTGATCAAGGCCAACGTCCCGACGCGGATCGCGTTCCAGGTGTCGTCGAAGATCGACTCGCGCACCATTCTGGACCAGCAGGGTGCCGACACCTTGTTGGGAATGGGCGATATGCTGTACTTACCGCCGGGCTCGGGCCTGCCGGTGCGCGTGCATGGTGCTTTCGTCTCCGACGAGGAAGTGCACCGTGTGGTCGAGGACTTGAAAGCCCGCGGAGGAGAACCCAACTATATCGAGGGCATCCTCGAAGGCGGGGTTGCCGGTGGTGCGGAAGGGGGCGAGGCAGGCGAGGGCGGCGATGCCGAAGCCGATCCGCTGTACGACCAAGCCGTGGAGATCGTGTTGAAGAACCGACGCGCCTCCATCTCCCTGGTCCAACGCCACTTGCGTATCGGCTATAACCGCGCGGCCCGGCTGCTGGAGCAGATGGAGCAATCCGGCATGGTGTCGGCAATGGGCTCGAACGGTAATCGCGAAATCCTGGTGCCGCACCGCGAGGCGGACTGACGCCGCCGGGCGCGCCGCATGCGCGGCCGCCGGGCATCGCTCCAGCAAGAACAGCGACAAAATAGAGGAGCACATCATGATGTCGAACCCCCTTTTCAAAAAGCACGTCGCGACGACGACGATCCGTGCCGCGGCGGCCCTGCTGGTCAGCGGCGCTTTGAGCGGGCTGCTGCCGGGCTTTGCCACGGCCGCCCGGGCCAATGGCGTGGACGAACTTCACACTTTCGTCGCCCAGGTCAAATCGGCCAGCGGCGAGTTCACACAACGGCAAATGAAGCCGGTGAAGGGCAGCGGCGCGAAGGCGGCCGCTGCAGCGGCAGGCAATCCGAACTCGGCCGCCGGCGATGCCACCAAGGGCAATAACACCGTGCAAGTCGGCGGCGATATGCTGGAACCGGCGGGCTCGTCCAGCGGCACCTTTACGTTCGCCCGTCCCGGCAAGTTCATCTGGGAATACCGTCAGCCCTATCAGCAGTTGCTGCAGGCGGACGGCAAGACCTTGTACATCTATGACAAGGATCTGGCGCAGGTGACCGAGCGTGCACTGGGCAGCTCGCTGGGGGCGAGCCCGGCGGCCATCCTGTTCGGCAGCAACGATCTGGACAAGAATTTCACAGTGAAGGACGGTGGCAGCAAGGGCGGCCTGGATTGGGTCGAGCTGGTGCCGAAGGCCAACGATACGCAGTTCAAACGCATCGGCATCGGTTTCCAGAAAGGGCAGTTGAACGCGATGGAACTGTACGACGTGTTCGGCAATGTCACCTTGCTGTCTTTCCAGAATCTGAAGGAAAACCCCGCGTCGCTGAAGAGTGATGCGTTCTCCTTCACGGTGCCCAAGGGTGCCGACGTGATCAAGGGCTGATCCGCATGCCGACGCAGGACCTGTTTTCCACGACGCCGCGCCGTCCGCTGGCCGAGGCCTTGCGCCCGGCGCAGCTCGGCGATGTGGTGGGGCAGCGGCATCTGCTCGGTCCGGGCAAGCCTTTGCAGCTCGCGTTCGCGGCTGGCAAACCGCATTCGATGATCCTGTGGGGGCCGCCTGGCGTCGGTAAGACGACGTTGGCACGGCTAACGGCGCAGGCCTTCGATTGCGAATTTATCGCCTTGTCGGCAGTGCTCGGCGGCGTCAAGGATATCCGTGAGTCGATGGAGCGGGCGCAGCAGACGCTGGACCGCACCGGGCGACACACGATCTTGTTCGTCGACGAAATTCACCGATTCAACAAAGCGCAGCAGGATGCGCTATTGCCGTTTGTCGAATCCGGGCTGGTCACCTTCATCGGTGCCACCACTGAAAATCCCAGTTTCGAGGTGAATTCGGCCTTGTTGTCGCGCGCCCAGGTCTATGTGCTGAAGTCCCTGGACGACGACGAAATGCGCGAGCTGCTGCGGCGTGCGCAGGGCATCGCCTTGCAGGACCTGACCTTCGACGAGAAGGCGATCGAGACGCTGATCGGGTATGCCGATGGCGATGCGCGACGCTTTCTGAATCTGCTGGAGCAGGCGCAGACGGCGGCGCTGTCGACCAAGCGTCAGCATATCGATGGCGAGTTCGTGTCCGGCGCGATGACGTTGAATATTCGTCGCTTCGACAAGGGCGGCGAAAACTTCTACGACCAGATTTCGGCGTTGCATAAATCGGTGCGGGGATCGCATCCGGATGCTGCCCTGTATTGGTTCTGTCGGATGATCGACGGGGGCGCCGATCCGAAATATCTGGCGCGACGGATCGTGCGGATGGCGTGGGAAGATATCGGCCTGGCCGATCCGCGTGCCGTGCAGTTGGCCAATGATGCCGCCGAGACCTTCGAGCGTCTGGGCTCGCCGGAAGGCGAGCTTGCGCTCGGTCAGGCCGTGATCTATCTGGCCTGCGCGGCAAAAAGCAATGCCGGGTATAACGCATTCAATCAGGCAATGGCTTTCGTCAAGCAGGACAAAACGCGCGAAGTGCCGATTCATCTGCGCAATGCGCCGACGAAGCTGATGAAGGAACTGGGATACGGCCATGCTTACCGCTATGCCCATGACGAACCGAACGCCTATGCCGCCGGTGAATCCTATTTGCCGGAAGACATGCCCGAGCCCGGATGGTATCAGCCGGTGCCGCGCGGTTTGGAAACAAAGATCATCGACAAGCTGGCCTGGCTACGCGGCCTCGATGAGGCGGCACGGGATGACAACGAGACATCCTGAGCGCGCGCATCGATAGACCGGGACTGTTCGGGGACGCGTCGGCAGGACGCGCGCTCCGATGTCAAATGGGCGGCGGCATCATCCCGACGGGACGTGGCATTGCACGGGCGACGTCGCCGAGCATGTTGTTAGCGTACCGGTGGTCGAGATCGCCAAACGTCCAGTTGGTACCGCGGATCGCCTGAAAGATCACTTCCCACATTTGCGCGTAGACGGGATCGGTGGGATGGAGTTCGTCGATGGTGGCAATCGGCACCATTCCCTTGCTCGCTTTGATATACCCATCGCGGCTGAAATGGGCGGCGACGCTATCTTGCGCGCCCACGGCGAGTGCTCCCGGATAAAACTCGACGAAGTGTTTGATAACGGCCTCGTTGAAATGGAACGCGATATCGGCAAAGGCGTCGCCCGATGTTTCTGTGGCTAGTCTCAATTTCGCGTTGTACAGGTCGGCCCCAATGACGCACCGATCGATATCCTCGATGACCTTGTCGAGCGTGATAAACGCTCTCGCTGTCCGTGGGACGGGGAGCGCTCTTTGAATCTTTTTAGCGTTCTCCAATTGACTGGTGAACCAGGTCGACGTCGCGAGGACTTCACTCAAAGAGATGTTGGATGCCTCGACTGCTGCATTCACGGCCTCTTTCAGTTGCCTGATGTAGCGCACGATGGTCATCGGACCAAGTAGCCCGACATTGACGAATTGGCATGGGCTGTTGCGCGATGTCATGAGCCGGCTCAGGCGATTCCGTTGTTCTATGACCGCCTTGACCGTGCTGTCCATCGTGTTGCTGGGCCGCCCATCCGTGTAAAGATCATTGGCACCGAACCAGATGATGAACAAGGTATTGCCGAGGTCGCCGGTTATTTTCCGAATGTCTTGCTCGAAAAGATCGACTTGATCCTTGAAGGACGTGAATGCCATCTGCGAGGCGAGTTTGTTGAAGTGCTGGCCATCGCCCACTGCGGCGCCCATCGCGTAATTGGCGTATTGAAAGGGCCTGGCCCCCCTGATGGTCGAGCGGCTTCCGCGCATTCCGTGATGCCGCGCACTTCGCTTGAACGTTGCCTCTGCCGTCTTCTTTAGCAACGTCACCGGGCTCGCGGCTTCGATCATGTGGTCGGTCCAATTTCCGCCATCGCTATACCGGCCGTTGGGGCTGACAAACATTTCCTTCAGCATAATACCGAGACGCCCGGTCGGCGTTTTCCATTTCTGTCCGATATCGGACAGACTATCGCCGAATACGACGATATTGCTGGCGAGTGGCATTGCCGTCTCCTTGGAATCGCAGGCGTCGAACGACACCCTCAGCGATAAGGCAGACTAGCGTTATTAGGACTACGATTTAATGGGGCTTGGCCTTAAATCAGTCTGTCGATTAGAGTCTTATCGATGCGGTCAGCGAAAAAAATCCCCGCTTGAACGTCGATCCGTTCAAGCGAGGATGGTCTCATATGGCGCGGCAGCGCCCGATCAGTTAATGCGCAGGGTCTCGCGTCGCGAGGTGCGGCAGGACGCGTCGCTGACGCCTTCATGGTGCCCCAGCGTCTCTGCCAAGGCTTGCAATTGTGCGTCTTGGCCGGGGCGGCAGCGGATCAAAGCGGCGAGCGAGGCACAAGCGTCGGCGGTACTGCGGTTGACCACGACCTGGTTCGCGTCGAGGCCAATTTCGCGCAGCGCGTTGAACAAGTGCTTGCGCACGATGTTCAAGGCGTCGACGGAACACACCAAGCTCAACTCGTGCGCGTGGCGACGAGCGTGAATCGGACGTTCGATGGCGATTTGCATGTTTCGACTCCTTCCGGCACGCCTGACAGGACGTGCGGTGATGCTGCCCTTCTGTCCGCTGGCAGAACCTGATTGGCTCTGGCGCGGATCGACATGATACGGCGGCGCACGCGGGCTAGGGTCGCCATCCCGGGGATCCCGCGGGAGAACAGGACAGATCTCAACCTCGACTGTCGCTGTCATCCGCGGTCACACCGCGACGGCTATACCAATCGCGCGAACACACCGTCGCATAGCGCGTACGGGCATCGATTCAAATAAAGGGAGCGTGTCGTACAGCCGGTCACCGGAGATCGATCCGTGCGCGTTCGCTAGAACGCACACGGACTGCGTTACGGTGAAACCGAGGTGACGCGGCTGTGTGGCCCGCTGACCCGTCTTTCCGACGAATCAGACAAGGCCGACTAAAAGTGACGGCGGTCGTGCTGATTCGTCAGTGTTTGCCGGCCGATGCCGGCGTGTGACTATGAGAGTCACTGTCCACTGAGAATCTCCGAGAATGAAACTGATAATAGGGTAGCAAAAAAACATCAGTCCTGTCAATGCGATAGCGCGTCTTATGTAAGCGATTGTACGCTTTGCGCGACAAATAAAGCGGGTGCGTAGATCATTGCCATGCCTATCAATGCAGACGGTCCGCCGCCGTCGGCGCCTGCTTGCGCGCTTCGTCAAACAAGGCGCGGCGGTCGATCTTGTTCGTCGAGGCGATTGGCAGCGCGTCGACGAAGTGTACCTGCCGTGGATGCTGGTATGCCGGTGCATGGGCCAGCGCGTATTGCTTGATCGCTTCAGCACTCAGCGCAGGGTCGGCGCGGACGATAAACGCGACCGGCTTCGTGCCCTTGATCTCGTCATCGACGGGCACGACCGCCGCTTGCTGGACGCCCGGGTGCGTCTCAAGCATACGCTCCACTTCGCTCGGAAAAATGTTTTCACCGCCCGAGACGAACATATCGTCGGCGCGACCGATAAAGAGGTGAAAACCGTCCTTGTCGCGCTGGAACACGTCGCCGGTGATGTAATACCCATCCGCGGTAAACGGCGGCGTCAAATCCGGGCGCTGGTGATAGCCGCGCATCACGCCGGGGCTGGCCATCTGCAGTACGCCCGTGTCGACGGTGGGATCGGTATCGCTGGTGCGGCCATCGGCTGCGGCCAGCCGTACTTTGACGGCCGGGTGCGGAACGCCCACCGCGAGCGGCGGCGTGCGCAGCCCCGACGGATGCGGGCCGAAGACCACGGGGCCGCCTTCGGTTGTGCCGTAGGCATTGATCACGCGCGCGTTCGGCAGCAGTTCGTGTGTGCGGGCCAGCAGACTCTCGCTGACCGGTGCGGAGCCCATCCGTATCACCCGTACCGACGACAGGTCGGTCCGGGCCAGCGCTTCCCGCTCGTGCAGCATCATCGCGATCATCGGCGGGACCGCCGTCAACCAGGTGCAACGGTAGCGGCTGATCGCCGCGATATAGTGCGCCGCCTTGAACTGCGGCAGCAGCACGGCGGTGGCGCCCGCCGCCAGCGTCAGCAAGGCAAGGGCGAGGGCATTCATGTGATACAGCGGCGCCGCGATCAGGACGCGATCGCCGGTCAAGGCATCGGCTGCCAGGCGGGTGCGCACCACCCAGGCGTGACTCGCATGACTCAGTTGCACGCCCTTCGGTTTGCCGCTGGACCCGGAGGTGTAGAGCAGCATCGCGAGGTCGTCCGGGGCGGGTTCGAACGAGGGCGCGGCCGCCGCCGCGGCGTCGCCGTGAAGCGCTAGCCAATCGTCGAACGCGCCGGGATGGCCCGACGGGCCGTCCAGCACGATCGGCGCCAGTGCCGCTGGCACCGCGCCAATGCGGGCCGTATCGCAGAACACGCGCGTGGCGCCGGCATCCTGCAGGACATAGGCGATCATCGCATCGGGAAACTTGAAGTTCACCGGCACGGCAACGCCGCCGGCGCGCATCGTGCCGAGCAGCGTCGCCACGTAGTTGATCGAATTCGCCGCGACGATCGCCACCCGCTCGCCGCGTTTCAAGCCGCTCGCCAGCAGGCTTTGCGCAACCGTGTCCGTCAATCGATCGAATTCGCCGAAGCGGATCTCTCGTGCGTGCATCTCGGCATCCAGGCCGACGAAGGCAATATCGTCGGGCGCAAACACCTCGCGGCCACGAAAGAAGACGGCATCACCGAGATTGTCCGCGCTCATGATTGAAACTCCAGCAGGGTCGAAAACGCCGGGAGTGCGACGACGACGCGGCGCGCACCGTCCGCTTCAGCGCTGTGCAGAGACCCGTGCGGGACGCCGTCGACAAAGAAGGGCAGGCCCGCGGCCTCGGCACGTCGTGCTAGCGTGATGGGCGCCGCTGCCTGAAACGTGATGGCGCCGAAATAACCGGCGCGGGGTGCGCTTGGGTCGTCGGGCTGATCTGTCGCAGCGTCTTTGGAGGCTGCGAGGCGCGGTGCATATCGGGTGAAATCGCCGAAGCGCGCGGCAAACGTCCGCGGGTCCTCGATGCGCAGATGGAAACGCGGCCCTGCCGTCGTCGCTGTCGCCGTCTCCGTGTCGATGTCGCCGCCTAGCCCGGCATACTGTTTTTGCAGCGCGCCCGTGTCGTGTCCGACGACACTGAGCGAGACGATGCGTTGCACGCCATTGTCATGCGTCAGCCAAGGCGCGCGCCACACTAGCTCAGGCGTCAGGTGTTGGCAGTAATACACGCGCCCCGCATCCACTTGACCCGGTTTCAGACGCACCGTCACGAAGGTGGCGTCCAAGCGGTTCCCATCGATCTCGACGGGGCGAGAAAAGCGCTGCACCGGACCCAGCGCGAAGCCCTGCGCCGCGATATCGTGGGCCGTCTGTTCCGGCGCATTGGTCTGGAACACCAAGCCATCGATACCGAAGGGGCTCGACAGGACTTCGTCGCGCAACGTGCCGCCGTCGGTCGGTAAGCCGATCAATTCGAGATAGTGATCGTCGAACATCACCAGATGGTTGATCGAGCCCAAGGTATGCCGGCCGCGTGGCGTCAGCGTGAAACCGAGCGCCGCGCATTGCACCGCGGCATCGTCGGTCTGGAAGCGTGTGTTGATGACCAGGTGGTCGAGTTGCATCTCGATCTCGGTGGGTGGGTGCGATGGCGCGCGTCGATGGGCGGCGTGGATGGACGGCTTAGGCCGCAGGTTTCGGCGCAGGGGCCGGCGCGGTCGAGTAGACCCCGCGGCCGCTGGCGCAGAGTTTGCCGTCGGCATCGAAGATCTGCGCTTCGGCCACGGACAACGTCGCGCCGAACTTGATCACTTTACCGCGCGCGATCAGGTCGCCGGGCATCGCGGCGCGATGGTAGTCGACGCGCAGATCGACGGTGGGCACGCCACGGCCGGTTTTCGAGACGAGCGCCCAGTCGGCGGTCAGATCGACCAGCGTCGCCAGAATGCCACCGTGCGTATAACCCTTGTCCGGGTTGACGACCCATTCCTCACGCCATTGCGCCTTGATTTCGATCTCGCCATCGGCAACCGACAGGACTTCCAGGCCCAACCATTGATGAAACGGACCACGACGGAGTTTTTCCGTGATGGCTTCCTTCGAAAGAATCGTGTCGCTCATGATGCGGTATTTCCTATTACGTATGCTGGAGAGGCCGCTGCGGCGTCCATCGTGCCTGTGCTGAGCATCGATGGATCGCCGCACAGCGGCGCATGAATGACGCGGCCGATGCGCACCAGTTAGGGCGCGATCACGACCTTGCCCAAGACTTCGCGATCGCGGATCAGGCGCAGGCCTTCCGCCGCTTCTTCCAGCGGCAGCACGCGATCGATCGCCGGCTTCAGCGTCCCGGCGGCGATCATGTCCATCAGCGCCGACAGATTGTCTTCGTAGAAGCTGTTCGATCCGATCACCTTCAGTTCGAAGCTCCAGATGTAGCGCAGGTCTTCCTTCGGGTCATAGCCTGCGGTGGCGCCGCAGACCAACAGTGTGCCGCCGCGCTTGATGCACTTCAACGACGGCACCCAGGTGTCGCCGCCGGTGAAGTTGATCACCACGTCGACGCCGCCTTCATTGTTTCTACGTTGCGGCTTGCCGTATTGACCGATCGCCCATTTCGAGAAATCGGTGTTGCGATAATTGACGACATGATCGGCGCCCATGGCCTTCAGCGCTTCGGCCTTTTCATCGCTGCCGGCGCAGGCGATCACTTCCGCGCCCAATTGCTTGGCCAGCATCACGCAGGCGGTTCCGACGCCGCCGCTGGCACCCAGCACCAGCACCTTGTCGCCGGCCTTGACGGTGTTGTGCGTGATCAGCATCCGGTGCGCGGTGCCGTAGGCCACCGGCAGCGACGCCGCGTCCTCGAAGGAGACGCCATCCGGCATCGCGATCAATTGCGGCACCGACACCAAACAATATTCGGCCATGCCGCCATCGAGCATTTCGCCCATCAGGCCCTTGCCCGGATACAACGGATTAACCAGCACGCGCTGCCCCACCTTCCAGCCTTGCACATCGCTGCCCAGTTCGACGATCTCGCCCGCCATATCGAGGCCGATGACGACCGGGAACGGCACCTTGATGCCAGGCATGCCCTGCACCGTGAACACGTCGTGATAGTTGAAGGACGATGCCTTGACGCGGATCACCACGTGGCCGTCGGTCGCCCTCGGCTTGGCCATCGGCTGGACGGTCAGTTTGTCCAGATCACCATGTTCGGGCAGGACCAGTGCGCGCATCGTGTCTTGCTGGGGGGCGGTCATTGCGTGATCTCCTTGATCGATTTCGATTGCTGATAGGGGCCGGTGACGAACAGGTCGTCAGGCAGCTTGCCCTTTAAAATGCCGCTGCTGACGAACAGCGCGTCCTCGCGCTTCAACGTGTCGATGTCGCTCTGGTCGAACGCCGCGCGATTCATATTGCGCCACTGCGCGGCATAGACCTTGGCGTCGTCGGCCGGGAGGTTGGCGGTCTTCTCCAGAATCTGCGCGACCTCGTCCGGATGCGCGGCGCCCCAGGTCAGGGTGTCGCGCATCGCGGCGATGATCTTCGCCACGTCGTCGGGATGCTGGCGCACCAGATCGCCTCGGACCGCACCGACGCCGATGTAGGGGACCGCGTCGGATTTCGTGTATTTCTGCCACTCACCGGCGAAGGTGCCCAACTGCCGCACTTTCAGTTCTTTCAATTGCGCGATGGTCACCGAACGCAGCGCCGCGCCATCGACCTGTTTCTGCACCAGGAACTGCGCGAGGCGCGATTCATTGCCGCCCACCAAGGAGAAATCGCTAGGCTGGATGCCATAGTTGCCTGCCAGCACCGCCTGGGCGATCGATGCGACCGAACTGCCCGCCGGCGACATGCCGACTTTTTTGCCCTTGAACTCGGACAGCGACTTGATCGGCGAATCCTCCGGTACGACGAATTGCACATCCGCCGGTTGCGTCGCCAGGAAGATCTTCACCGGCACGCCTTCGGATGCGGTGGCGAAGACGCTCGCGGCGGCGGCACCGAATGCCAGGTCGATCGCATTGGCGGCCAGCGCGCGCGTGGGGGCGTTGACGTCGGAGAAGCGCACGAAGGTGGCATCGACGCCATGCGCCTTCAGATAGCCCTTGGCTTCCAGCACCGCGCCGAACCCGAGGCTCACGCCGCTGGTCCAGTAACCGATGCGCACCGGCGCCGCCTGCGCCTGCAGCGGCGCGGTCAATACCGTCAAGGCGGTGGCGCAGACACCGGCCAGCAGCGCTGCCCGACGGCCGGGCTGGAAGACGGAAAGGAGGGCGGTGCGCCCAGGGCGGCGCGGCGGAAACGATGGCATGTCGATAACCTTTTTGTGAGAGAGATGAGCGTGTGCTGCGTAGCGTTCGTCCGGCAATGCCGCTGCCGATCGATGCGGCTATTCAAGACGGCGGGCGCCGAAAGACGCCTGCCGTGTTTCAGGCCACTTTTTTCCAGCGGAACAGATAACGTTCGAGCGGTTTCAGGATGCCGCTTTCGAGGAGCAGCATCAGGACCACCAGCGTGACGGTCCAGGCGAAGACCTGATCGGTCTGCACCAGATCCGCCGCCTGTTTGAGGCGGTAGCCGATGCCGTCGGATGCCCCCAGCGTTTCCGCGACCAGCGAGACGCGCCAGCCGAAACCGAAAGCGAGGCGCGCGCCCGAGAAGAAATAGGGCAGGATCGACGGTAGATAGATCTTGCAGAGGATCGCCGTTCGCGACATCCGGAAACTGCGGGCGAGTTCGACGTAGTCGGCTTGCACCGTTTGCGCGCCTTGCCAGACATTGGTCAGGATCAAGGGCATTGCGGTCATGAAAACGACAAAGATCGTCGTGCCGTTCGAGATGCCGAACCAGATGATCGCGAAGATGGCCCAGATCGCCGAAGACACGGTATTCGTGACGGCCAGAATCGGCTCGAAGAAGCGCGCCAGTGCGCGACTTGCGCCGAGGGCGATGCCGATCGGCGTGCCGATCACCGTCGCCAGCACGAAGCCGCAACAGACGCGATATAAGGTGATGGCAAGATCGTGGCCGAAGGTGTCGGTATGCCAGAGCGCGATCATCGCGGTGCCGACACGCAAGGGCGACGGCAGCACGAAGGAGGGCGTTCGGAGCGAGGCGAACCACCAGATGCCGAGCAACAGCGCGACGAACGCCAGTCTTTGCGCGACCAGTCCCTGCCAACTGCCGCTGCGGCGGGCCGCGGCCCGGGCGCGTCGGCGCGATGTTTTCGATTCGGCGGCCGAATGCTCGGCTGAATGCCCGGCCGCATCGAGTACGGTCGACGATGAAGCCGTTGGTGAGGACAACGAATCGCTGTTTCCTGGTGTGGTGGGAAGCGGCGGGGCCATGCTCAGATCTCCAGGCGCAATGTGCGGATCGCTTCGGCCACGGCCGGTGAAGTGGCCGCGCGCGGTGCTGGCAGCGTATTGTCGTGAATCGCCTTGATTCGACCGGGATGCGGCGCCAGCACGACGATGCGATTTGCCAGGACGACCGCTTCCTCGACGTCGTGCGTGACGAACAGGACCGTCGTGCCTTGCATCGCTTGGATGCGCAGCACCTCCTGATGCATCGACGCACGGGTCTGCGGATCGAGTTTCGAGAACGGCTCGTCCATCAACAGGATCGACGGCGACACCACCAGACTGCGTGCGAGCGCCGCGCGACTGCGCATGCCGCCCGACATCTCGTGCGGATAAGCATCGCTTGCATGCGCCAGACCGACGAGCGCCAGCGCGGCGTCCGCGCGTGCCTGTCGTGTCGCTTTGTCGAGCCGCTGCGCCTCCAAGCCGAACGCGACGTTGTCGCGCGCGGTGCGCCAGGGCAAGAGGCGATCGTCCTGGAACATATAGGCGATCTCGCGCCAACCGTCGAAGCGTGCGGCCGGCGTGCCGTTGTAGGCCAGCGTGCCGCCGTCCGGTGCCAGCAGTCCGGCGACGATATTCAACAAGGTGCTCTTGCCGCAGCCGGAGGCGCCGAGCAGCGCCACGATTTCGCCTCTTCCGACATCCATATCGATACCCGACAGCACCGTGCTGTCCCCATAGCGTTTGCCGATGCCCCGTAACGCGAGGGCTGGCGCGGCGTGGGGTGCGTGTGGCACGGTATGCGGTGCGGTGACAGCGTCGTCGCTGAGGTTCATGCCCGCGCCTCGCTTACGCCCGGCGCATCGTTGCCGGCCGGCCCCAATTCGCGCGTGGCGCCGACGTCCGACAAGGCCGGTGCGGACGACGTGGCGCGCCGTTGGGCGCCGCGCGGCGTCGGCACGACGGCGCCGGCTTGCGACAGGCTGGCGTAGACCTTTTCCATCGTCATCGCACGGAATGTCTCGATATGGCGGCGCGCGATCAGTTCGGCACGTTTGCCGTCGCCTGCGATAAAGGCGTCGATCATCGCATTGTGATCGTGTTTGATTTCAGGCTTCGTCTGCTGCACGCCGAAACCCAACGCCACCAGACGGGACATCTCGTCCATCAGCGAGGCCAGCGTCTTCAGCAGGCGTTGATTGCCGCTGGCGGCCGCGATCGCCAGATGGAATTCCTTATTGGCATCGAGGAAGACATCGATCTGTTCCGGAAGGGGCACCGGGTGTTTCACGCGGCACGCTGCTTCCAGACGACGCAGATGGTCGATGTCGACCCGACCGACGGCCAGCCGTGCCGCCAACGGTTCGAGCTCCTCGCGAATCGCGAACACTTCCTCCACGTCCTTCAGCGTAATGGGGGCAACGCGATAACCCTGACGCGGCAGCGACTTCACGAAACCTTCGTGCACCAGGCGGACCAAGGCGATCCGGCAGCTGTTCTTGCCGATGTCATAGGCCTGCATCAGCTCGGGCTCGGTGATCGTGCTCGAGGGCATCAGCCGGCACGCAATGATGTCGTTGCGCAGGCGCATGTAGGCATCGTCGCCGCGGCTGAGCGACGTATCGGGCGTGCTCGCGCCGAACGGTCGGGGCGCGACATCGTCTGTGTCGGGCGTCGCCTGGGCGGCGTTCGAGCGATGATCCAGCACGGTTTCTGCGAGGGGCATAATCGTCTCCGTGAGCAGCTTACGAGTCTGTCTTGCGAGGCGTTCGGAAGCGTTATTAAGACCCACAAAAATAGCGTCGGCAACGAATAAAAAAAGATATCCATTGCGCGTTTAAGATATATGAGCGCCATCTCGTAAGCGGCTCAGAAGCACAGCATGAAGCGGCTAGGCGAGACTTCCGGCAGATTTGGCGCATTGCCGTAACGGGTGTGTGCGCCAGAATATGGCGCTGACGGGAAGTATCGCGCGGGGCGATACGGTGGCGCGCATGGCGGCGCCGGCGAGCGGGGCGTTAAAGCGAAGGAGGGGAAAGCCTGTGTCCAGAAGTCGTCGGTCGCGACTTGTCTGTCTCAGACGCCTTGCAGCGGCAATTCGGTGGTGTATTTCAATTGTTCCATCGCGAAGCTCGCCGTCACGTCGGCCAGGGGGATCTGGGCGATGAGTCGCTGGTAGACGCGGTCATAGCCGACAATGTCGGGCACGATCACGCGCAGCATGTAGTCGTAGGCGCCGCTCATCCGATAAAACTCCACCACTTCCGGGATGGCCTGTACGACGGCTTTGAAGTGGTTGAACCATTCCTTCGAATGGTTGCTCGTCTTGACTTGCACAAAGACGGTGACGCCCACGCCGAGCTTGGCCGCATTCAAGAGGGCCACCCGTTTCAGGATATAGCCCTCCTTTTCCAGCCTTTGCACGCGGCGCCAACACGGCGTGGTGGTCAGGTTGACCGCTTCCGCCAGTTCATTGACGGGCGTGGTGGCATCTTGCTGCAATCGCGCCAACAGCTTGCGGTCGATTGCATCGAGCGAGGTATCTTCCATCGAAATTCCAATAGCCGGCCGGTCCGGCACTATCGGCACATGGTAGAGCGTTCGCCGGTCGCCGTCTAATGGTCGGTCCAGCCCAGACCCAGGCTTTTCTGGATCGTGACGAAATCCTGCACCAGTTGCGCCTGGCCCGAGATCGTGTCGCGCTCGGCGGACAAGCGCGTCCGTTCCGCGTCGAGCCAATCGATCATGCTGGCGGTGCCGGCACGATAGCGCTGTTCGACCAAGCCGGCCGAGCGCGTCGCGGATGCCTGCACTTCCATGAGCTGCACGACATTCTCGCGCTGATGGCCATAGCGCGACAGGGCCGTGTCGGCATCGCGCAAGGCTTCCAGCACCGTCTTGCGATAGTCCGCTTCCGCCGCGTCGCGCTGGGCCTCTGCCGCATGGACCGACGCCAGGTTGCGTCCGAAATCGAGGATGTTCCAGGACAGGTACGGGACCCCGAGCCAGGAGGCATTGCTCTTGCGGAACAAATGCGCCGGCTGCGTGGCGCTGAACCCGAGATCGCCATAGAGCGTCAGTTTCGGAAAGAACGCGGCCTTTTGTTCCCCGATCTGCGCAGTGGTTTCCGCGAGCTTGCGTTCGGCGGCACGGATGTCGGGGCGGCGCTGCAACATCGTCGTCGGATCGCCGATGGCAACTTCGGCCGGCACCACCGGCAACGGTGCCGACGCTGTCAGCTCCGCATCCAAGGCACCGGGTTCCATGCCGCACAGCACGGCCAGACGATCGAGCGATTCGCCGAGGTCGGCGCTGATCGGCGCGATCGAGGCGCGCGTCGTGTCCACTTGCGTCCGCGTGCGTTCGACATCGACGTCCCCGGCCGTGCCGCGATCGCGACGTTGCTGGGTCAGCTCGAGTATCTTCTGCTCCGCGCCCGCCGATTGCTGCGACAGCGCGATCCGCTGCTGCTGGGCACGCAGATCGATATAGGCTTGGGCGACTTCGGCCGCCAACGAGACGTGGGCATCCGCCACATTCGCTTCGCTCGCCTGGGCGTCGGCACGGGCGGCTTCTATCGCGCGGCGGGTGCCGCCGAACAGGTCAACTTCCCAACTGGCGAGGAACGAAGCCGAGAAATTCTGGATCGGGCCGCTGCCGCCGAGCAGATTACTCAGCGAGTCCGGGCGACGCGCACGGATCACCGTGCCGCTGCCGCTGACCTTCGGCATCTCGTTCGCCTGCTCCTTGGACAGCGAGGCACGAGAAGCACGCAGGCGCGCTTCGGCTGCCTTGATGTCCAGATTCTGGGCGAGGGCGCGCGTGATCAGGCTGTTTAGTTCGGCATCGTTCAGCGTGGTCCACCATTGCGCAACGCCGGGGGCGGTCGCGATTCCCTGGTCCGGCGTGCGACGGAACGTATTCGCTTTCAAGGTATCGGGGGCCGCATTCGGTGCCCCCTTGTAGTCCGGGCCGACCGTGCAGCCGGTCAGTCCGAGCGTCGCGGCCGCCGACATCGCGATCAGCGCGACGGCAAACGGGCGGGGCGAACGCGCGGCGCGCGACACGGCAGGTGTGCGCGTTGCGTGTTGTGCGTAATGTGCGAGCGACGATGGCGGCATCGAGGCCGTCGGCGTCGTATCGGTCAAGGCCGATACGCGCGAGGAGGAGCGGGTGGAAGTCATGCTGCCCATATCAAAATTGCGTTTCACGATGATCAATGGCCGCCGCCCGACGCGGATCCGCCCATGCCGCGTGGCGACCGGAGGAAGAGGGCGAGCGGGATGCAGATCAACAGTGCGAATGCCAGCAGGAAAAACGTTTCCGAATAGGTCATCACGGTGGCCTGCACATGAATCTGCTGTGCAAACTGACCGAGCGCCTGCATGTGGGCATAAGCCGGGTCGCTGCCTTGCGCGATGAAGCTGGCGGCACTGCCGTCGATCCGGGCGTTGGCCAGCACCGAATTATTCGTCACCGCCTCGCGCAGGACGTTGTCGTGCAGCGTGGTGTGACGGTCCAGGAAAATACCGATCAGCGCGAGGCCCACGGAGCCGCCGAGGTTGCGCGCCATGTTGTACATCCCCGATGCGTCACCGGCTTCCTCGCGGGAAACGGCGGCCATCGACGCTTGATTCAACGGCATCATCGCCAGCATCTGTCCGAATCCGCGCATCAATTGCGAGTACGTGAAATCGTGGCCGACGCTCTGTGCGGTCAGCGCGGTATCGAGCAGGCAACTGCCGCCGAAGAGAAGCAAGCCGGTAATGACGAGCCAGCGCGCATCCACGGCACCGAGCAAGCGCGGCAATACCGGCATGATCATGAAGGCGGGGAGTCCTGAGATGAGCAGCACGACGCCCGATTGCTCGGCGTTATAGCCGGCAACCCCGGACAGGAACTGCGGTAGCAAATAGGACACGCAATACAGGCCCATGCCGACGGCGAAGACGATCAGGATCACGCTGGCGTAACGCAGATTGCGGAACAGCGAAAGCCGCAACATTGGTTCGCGCGCCACGAATTGCGAGATGGCGATCAGGATCATGCCGACTGCCGAGACGATCGCCAGCGTCGTGATCATCTGTGATTCGAACCACCGGTTGCGTTGGCCTTCCTCGAGTACGACCGTCAACGAGCTGAGCCCGATCGACAGCCCGACGATGCCGAGCCAGTCCGCTTTGAAGAAGCGCTCCCATTGCGGCTTTTCCGGCGGCAGTCCGACCCATAGCAACACCAGCAGCGCGGCGCAGACAGGGATATTGATGTAAAAGCACCAGGCCCAATTGATGTTTTCCGCGAGCCAGCCACCCACCACCGGTCCGAGCAAGGGACCCAGCAGCACGATCAGGCCGAAGATCGACATCCCGACCGGCATCTGTTTTCTCGGCAGCCGCATCCGGATAATCGTCTGCGCCGTCGGAATCAAGGCGCCGCCGGTAAATCCCTGGCCGATCCGACCGCCGATGATCTGCGGCAAATTATGAGATAGGCCGCAGAGGATCGAGAAGACCGTGAACAACGCCGCGGTACCCAGCAGAAAATTACGCAGGCCGAAGACCCGCGTGAGCCACGCGGCCAGCGGAATCATCACGATCTCGGACATCAGATAACCGGTCGAGATCCAGGTGCCTTCGGTGCCGGTAGCGCCAACTTCCCCTTGAATCTGCGGCAGCGCCGAGTTCGTGATGGAGATGTCGAGCGTCGCCATCAAAGCGCCTAGCGCACCGGCGAGCACCGCAATCCAGTCGGCCGTGCTGGCGCGGCGGTTGTCGTCGTCGATCGGTGCGGCGGGGCGCACGCCGGCTGCCTCAGCCATGATTCGCTGCCGACGACGATGCGGACGTCGGGCCCGACGTCACGCCCGAAGGCGCGCTGGCCGATGTGCCCGACGCGGCCGATGCAGTCGAGCCGGACGCAGCCGTCGGTGACATCGTCGATGCGTTCGCCGACGCGGCCGTGGCGTCGGTCGCCGTCGTATCGCTGGCGGCCGTCGTCGGTTGCGCAGGCTGCGCTTGCGGCGTGACGCTGGTGTCGATATCGACCGTCACCGACATGCCAGGCAATAGCAGGCTGCGCGTTTGTGCGTCGGCATCGATACGAATACGGACCGGCACGCGTTGCACGATCTTCGTGAAGTTGCCGGTGGCATTCTCCGGTGGCAGCAAGGCGAACTCGGAGCCGGTGCCCGGTGCGAAGCTGTCCACCACGCCGTGCAGATCGACGCCCGGCATGGCATCGACGTGCAAGCTAGCCGGCTGCCCGACGCGCATGGCGCCCAGCTGCGTTTCTTTGTAGTTGGCGACGAGATAGACCTGCTCGGTCGGCACCACCGTCATCGTCTTCGTGCCGGGCTGCAGGTACTGGCCGACCCGAACGGTACGGTCGCCGATGCGGCCGGCGATCGGGCTACGCACGACCGTGTCTTCCACATTGACGGCGGAATCACGCATGCTGGCCTGGCTGGCTTCCATCTGCGCCTTCGCCTGAACGATCTGTGCCTTGATCGAGGCGATCTGCGCATCGGCGGCCTTCACGGCGGCGAGGTTGGCGCGATAGGTCGCCTGGGCCTGATCACGCGTATTGCGCAGATCGGAGACGCGCTCGCTGGTCTCGGCACCGGTGGCGGCGAGCGGTGCATAGCGATCGTATTCGCGCGCGGCGTGATCGTAATTGATCCGTGACGCCTCGGCCTGCGCCTTGGCTTGTTCGATGCTCGCTTCCTGCTGCGTGATGTCGGCTTGCGCACGCACGATATCGGCTTGGCGCGCATCGATCGTCGCCTTGGCCTGATCCAGCGACGCTTGATATTGGCGGGTGTCGAGTTTCAGCAACGGTTGGCCGGCTTTGACCGACACGTTGTCGCCTACGTACAACTGCAGGACATAGCCGGAGACTTTCGGGGAGATCGTCACGCTGTCCGCGCGCAAATAGGCATCGTCGGTAGATTCGATGAAACGTCCCACCAACCACCAGTGCGCGCCCCACGCCACGCCGACGACCACGGCGACGATCACCAGGCCCAGCAGTACGCGCGTCCGGCGTTTGTTGTTCTTCGGCTCGGCCGGGGTCGCCCCGTTGTTGCTACCGGGTGCGGGTTGTCCGTTCGGACCGCCGCTGGTCTGCGGCGTAGTGCTTGTCGCCACGCTTGGCTCCAAATTTATTCCAATAGGCATAATTATTCCGTTTGGAAGAATTGTGTCAAGTGGTATTATTCGTACTGCTCCCACAAAACGACGATTCCCAGAGTGGCCACGACTGTTCCCCGTAAATCGACGCGTCGCGCGTCGGCGCTCAAAACCGCCCCGTCGGCGGCATCCGCGTTCGCTTCCGTTGCCAGATCCGCAGACCTGGATGCGGCAGCGACGCGCGCGCGCGAGGTGGATGAGTCGGGGGAGGCGCAGGCCGCTGCGACGGACTCCGCGACGGACGACAAGCGGCTGCGGCATCCCCCTGGCGGTGGCTATGCGCGTGGGGAGGAGACGCGTTTGCGGATCATCCAGGCGGCGATCGATGTATTCGGCGAGCGCGGTTTTGACGGTGCAACCACACGCGAGATCGCGCAGCGCGCCGGCGTCAATCCGCCGGCGTTGCAGTATTACTTCGAAAACAAGGACGGGGTGTACCGGGCCTGCGCGGACCACATTGCCTGTTCGTCGCGCGAACGCTATGAGCCGATCATGGCGCGGGTCGAGACCGAGTTGGCGGCGGGCGTGAGCGACGACGAAGCCATTGCGCTGTTTTGCGATCTGCTCGACGTGCTGGCGGAGCATCTGCTGAACGCGACCGATTACCGCAGTCGCCATCTGTTCATGGCGCGAGTGCAAAGCGGTCATGCGCCGGAGGACGGCATCGAGGTGCTGCGCAATAAGGTCAGCCACCCGGTGAATCGCACGGCGACCGCGCTACTGTCTCGCTTGAGCGGCCTGCCTGCCGATAATCCGACGCTGCGGATGAAGTCGTTGATGTTGTTCGGGCAGGTGTTGGTGTTCCACGTCGCGCGACCGATGGCCTTGCATCTGATGGGCTGGAGCGATTTCAACGCGGACAGCGTCGGCGCCGTGAAAAGGATGGTCCGGGAACAGACCACGACGACACTGCGCGGCTGGCTCGCCGAATTGGCCACCGAAGCCACTCGGAAATAGGGTTTCCTGCGCGAGTTTTCTGCGTTTTCTGCCGGACAGCGGGGCGGATTAGGGCCATTTGCGCCGAAACTTCCGCGTATTGCCTTGCGTTGTCACGCCCTCGGTTTCGCTGCTGCGGTAAAATCGCCGCTTACGCGATGTCTACGACGGCATCGCAACCGAATCACCGAATCGCGTCCCTGACAGCCTCATGCTCGATATTCAACAGCTTCGCAAAGACATCGACGGCGTGGCCAAGCGCCTCGCCGACCGCGGATACACGCTAGACGTGGCCGCTTTCAACGCGGTGGAGGCGGAGCGCCGCACGATCCAGACGCGCACCGAAGAACTGCAGGCGCGCCGCAACACGGCGTCGAAGCAGATCGGCATCATGAAGCGCAACGGTGAAGACACCGACGCGCTCATGGCAGAGATGGGCGGTATCGGCGACGAGCTGAAATCGTCGGAAGTGAAGCTCGAAGAGATCCGTACGCGGATGGAAGCGCTGTTGATGGACGTTCCAAATCTGGCGGCGGCCGATGTGCCGGTGGGGAAGGACGAGTCGCAGAATCTGGAAGTGCGCCGGGTCGGCACGGTGCCCAGCTATGACTTCAAGGTAAAGGACCACGTCGATATCGGCGCGCCGCTAGGTCTCGATTTCGAGACGGGCGCCAAGCTGTCCGGGGCCCGGTTCACGGTGCTGCGCGGTCAGATCGCGCGTTTGCATCGGGCGCTCGCGCAATTCATGTTGAACACGCACACCGGCGCGCACGGCTATGAAGAGGCCTACACGCCCTATATCGTCAACGACGATGTACTGCGCGGCACCGGTCAGTTGCCGAAGTTCGCCGACGATATGTTTAAGGTGCAGAAGGGCGGCGACGAGACCAAGACGACGCAGTATCTGATTTCGACGTCGGAGATCACGCTGACGAACACGGTGCGGGAGAGCATCCTCGATCTGGCGCAACTGCCGATCAAGTTGACCGCGCACTCGCCCTGTTTCCGCTCGGAGGCAGGGGCCTATGGCCGCGATACGCGCGGCATGATCCGCCAGCATCAGTTCGACAAGGTTGAAATGGTGCAGGTCGTCGAACCGGCAACGTCGTACGCTGCGCTGGACGAGATGGTCGGGCATGCCGAGACGATCCTGCAGAAGCTGGGTCTGGCGTATCGCGTGGTCTTGCTGTGCACCGGCGATATGGGCTTTTCCGCGTCGAAGACTTACGATTTGGAAGTGTGGCTGCCGGCGCAGGACACCTATCGCGAGATTTCGAGCTGCTCGAACACCGAGGCCTTCCAGGCGCGTCGGATGCAGGCGCGCTTCCGCAACGCCGATAAGAAGGTCGAGCTGGTGCATACGCTGAACGGCTCTGGCCTCGCCGTTGGCCGGACGCTGGTGGCGGTGTTGGAGAACTACCAAAACGCCGATGGCAGCGTGACGGTGCCGGAAGTATTGCGTCCGTATATGGGCGGCTTGGAAGTGTTGCGCCCGAGCGTTTAACGCGTTGAATCGTGGTGAGAGACCGACGCTGATAAAAAAGCTTGGCAAAGTTCAAACTCTCACCTATACTCTTCCTTCTTCGCGATTCGACCCGCGAAGCGCTGACGGAACAGCAAGGCATTACCAGTGATGGAGTGCGGCGCGACCGGCAGAGGTAGTAAGCAGGAGAGGTGGCAGAGTGGTCGAATGTACCTGACTCGAAATCAGGCGTACGTGCAAACGTACCGTGGGTTCGAATCCCACCCTCTCCGCCATATAAATCAAGCTTTGCGCTTGTGAAAATACCGCCCTCGTGGCGGTATTTTTTTGTCTGCGCGAAACGTAGGCCGCGGACATTGTTTCCTATCGAGGCGGTCCACGTCGCTTTCCTATCGCGCGCTTTCAATGACGGCTAGGAGAATGAAGGCGCGTCCAACGCGGGCGCGTGATGCGCAATCGCTTGAGATGTCGTAGCGAGGGATTCCCGCTTCCCGTTGTTATTCATTGCAAGGAACAGTCCGCCAAAGCCAACGAATATGCCGATCATCGTGCCCAACATCCACGTCTTCGCGCTGGCGTCCATTTTGTGCATCTGCTTAAAAACCCGCTCGAATCCTGCGTCGACCGATAGACGCAGTTCGACGAACTCCGCCTTTGTTGAGAGCCTCAGTTCATTGATCTCTGCTTTGGTCGAGTGACTGAACTCATTGAGCTCCGCTTTGGTAGATTGACTAAGTTCGTTGATGTCTGCCTTGGTAGACTGACTGAGTTCCTTGATGTCTGCCTTAGTGGACTGACTGAGCTCCTTGATATCAGCTTGCGTTGCAAGTCTCAGTTCATTGATCTCTGCCTTTGTTGCAAGCCTGAACTCGCTGAGATCGGCTTTCGTCGCAAGCCTAAGCTCGTTGATATCAGCTTTTGTCATCAAGCCGAGTTCGTTGAGATCGGATTTCGTGGCCAAGGTTGGAAGAATATCTTCCACCCGTCGGAGGCGATGTTCGTGGCTATCCACTTTCCGGTGCATACCCAGATCCGATTGTCGTGTTCGCGTGTTGCTCATCATGGCGCCTGGTTGCAAAATACACGTTGATGCGCCTTGGTAAGGCTATTCATATAGAGTACTAATAGAATAAGAAACCAAGTTGCTTTCTTCGACGTTTGTCGATGCCTCACTATAGCGGTCCGGGATCACAAAATCTATTAGACCAAACGGCATAGGATTGTGCCGGCAATGAAGGCTCGGCATTAAGAAAGCGCTTATGCGCTTTCCGTTCGGTCGACGACGGCGTCTGCTTCAAAACCCCCAATAACACACGACATTCAGCCCCGAACTTTTATCCGATGCATAGGGCACGAAGCCTTTGGCGCGGCTACGCTGGTAATCGGTTTGCGCGGCGGACGTTTGCGCGCAACTGCCGACGTAATCCAGCGTGGCGATCCATAGCGGATGGCCATTGGGCGTCAGTTGCATGCCCTGCCACGCGAGCAGCTGCGCCTCCGCCGTCGCGTCGTAGGAGGGGGCATACACGGATTCATGGGTAATCCCGTCGAGCAGGCTGGCAAACGGCACGCCGCCCGTCGTGCCAAGGCGCGTCACATTGCCGGTGGCGTTCTGCATTACGATCACGAGCGAAGGATATTTCGCGCGCAGCATGCGCACGAGATCAAGACCGCCTTGCGCGCATGCCGCATTGCATGGGCCATTGCTGGTTGCCGTACCATGTTCGACAATTTCCATATTGTCGAGAAAGAAACCGTCGGCGCCTTGCGCAACCAACTGCGGGGCCACGTAATTGACGATCAGATTTTGGTAATCGGCATTGGCCGGATTCATCCATGTTTCATTTGAAAAACCGGAATAGCTGCCCAGCTGCGCTGCGGTATTCGCGCTGCAGGACACATAACCTGACGGAACCGTCGACCAATAGGTGCGGAACGATTCGCACGAACCGATATTCAAATAACTCAATACCAGATTTTTGCCGCCGTTCTTCAGCGTCGTGACATTGCTGCTGGTGAAGGTGCCGAGACCCGGGTCGAGGTCGACGTCGATGATATGAAACGTATCGGCGACGGTTGCCAGCGAACCCATCGCCGATGCGCGTCCGTAATACGTCAGCCAAGGCGATCCGGCAACACTGGCGCTCAAGGTGCCCGGCACCGCGGCGGCACTCGATGCACTGGCGCCGCCCGCGCTGCTCGAATCGTCGTTACTGGAGCTCCCCCCTCCGCCGCAAGCGCCGACCGTTACCGTGAAGCCTGTCCAGAGAATCGTGACCAGCATGCGGCGCCAGCCACGCCGTTTTGTGCTTGAACGAAGGCGGGCAGCAAGCACACCGGATAGGGAAATGGCGAAAAGGCGGACGACGTTACTAGCGACTGCGCCGACCGGCCGTAACGTTTTGTCTGACTGCAATGTTCTAAAGAATAATTGCATGGTGCATTCGGATGGTAGGGCGCGGACGGCGCGAACGAGACCCCCATTTCTAATGCAGAAACCATACCACTGCAAGTTTCGGCGCAGGCGTCGGTCGCATTCCAACACACGCTATGCCGGCTCGCCGGCAAGCGCTAAAAATCCAATCGACCGTATCAATGCATTGCTAGCCATCCAGCTAGCGTCAAATGCGCGGAAGCCATCCCATTCGAAGAAAACTGCCTCGCATCAACTCGCCGTGTCCCGCGCATCGAATGCCTGTTGCGCGATCTCGATACCGCCGCCGTGTACTTCCGCCCAAGCGATCAACGCAACGAACGGCCCCTGCAGCGTGCGACCCAGCGGCGTGATGGAATACTCGACCGCTACCGGCGACGAAGCGATGACCCGCCGGTTGACCAGACCATTGCGTTCGAGTCGTCGAAGCGCCTCCGTCAACGCTTTGTGCGTGATTGGATCCAACCGTCGCTTGATCGCGTTGAAACGGGAGGGCGCCGTGCACAGCACGGTCAAGATCAGTACCGACCATTTATTCGTGATCTGTTCGAGGATCGGGCGTGTCGCATTGATCGCGGACAGCGGGACGATGTCGGACGGAGCGGCGGTAATGTCGTCGGGCATGGCAGGGGCGGCGTTGGCCGTTCTGTAAGGGCGTGAGGGTGTTGCTGCGGTACGGAATCGCACTAGATATATCAAATATATCACTGGTGGTGGACGATGCCGTCATAACCTATTTCCGTGCGCCTCGCCGATCAGCCAATCTCGAAAGCGTCGCAGCCCCGGCCGGAGCGCGAGGCGATCCGGCAAATAGCACAGATAGTGTCCGTCATCGACGTCGATGCCCGCATCGAATGGCTCGACCAGGGAGCCCGCCGCCAGATTATCGGCGATCAGGAAGGCTGGAATTAGCGCCAAGCCAAGCCCTGCCTGTGCGGCTTGGATCAGGATGGCGTATTGCTCGAAACGCGGCCCCGCCATCGCGTGCATCCGGTGCAGACCGTAGCGCCGCGCCCAGTCGACCCAGGCGTTTTCGGCCTGGCTGTGGATCAGACGGGGCGCGTCGATGACGGCTTCGATGCGACGCAGGCGGAAGCGATCGCGGAAATCGGGCGCACAGACCACGACGAATCGTCGGCCATCGATGTATTCGCTGATCACCCCTTCCCATTTTCCGTCGCCATAGCGAATGGCCGCATCCAGATCCTGACCGAAGGCATCGCCGTGCGCCAGATGCCTTGCGAAGCTCAAGGTCACGCCCGGCGCCGCCGCGAGAAATGCCGGCAGACGCGGGGCGAGCCATTTGCTGGTGAAGGTCGGAACACTGGCGATCGTCAGCAATTCGCCTTCGCCGCGCGCGGCAAGCAACTCGACCGACGCATTGCCGATGTCGCGCAACGGCGCCGCGACGCGTGAAAGATACAAGGCGCCCGATCGCGTCAGCGTCAATTGGCGGCCGTTCCGAATGAACAGATCGGCCCCGAAAAACGATTCCAGATTCGCAATCTGCCGACTGATGGCGCTGGGCGTGTGGCCCAGCTCCCGCGCGGCGTGGCTGAAGTTCAAGTGCTTGGCAGATATGGTGAATGCCAGCAACTCGGCCATATTCGGATAGTGATGCTTCATCGCGCCGCCGTATCGAAAAGGGATGCTGCTGTGCGAAACGCGCACAGTATCGTGCCTGCTTTGTAGATTCTTTTCATGACGCTGTCATGTCGATTGCCGACACTGCACCGGTTGCTTCTTCGATTCGATACCGCGATTTCCGTGCCCTTCCATGTCCCCGTTACCCTCGACGATCGCCAGTCCGCAGGACCAGAAAGGGCTCGACCTCGCGACGCCCTCGATGGCCGTCCGTCCTGATATGCCAATGCAACGCCCGCATACCGGGTCGTCCTCGCGACTGGGCTGGCGCTTTTTCTCGCGGCTATTTTTGATGCTGTTCCTCGTGTATCTGCTGCTGCCGATGATGCTGGTGCTGATAGGGGCGTTCGGCAAGAGCTGGACGAACACCTTGTTGCCTTCCGGCTTCACCCTCGACAGCTTCCGGGCGCTGACCGAGGACGGCAGTTTTCGTCGTGCCTTCAACGTCAGCTTGATCGTGGCCTTGAGCTGCTGCGCGATGACCGCCGTGATCGGCGTGCCGCTCGCCTATGCCTTGCATCATGGCGCGCAGGCAGGCCATCGCGCGGTGTCGTTGCTCGTGCGACTGGTCAGCTTGTTGCCGATAGGCGTACCGGCGCTGACGCTGGGCTTCGGCTATGTCGCCGTGTTCAGCGATGGTCCGATGACCTGGATCGGCTCCCTGCCGCTTCTGATCGCGGCGCACGTCGTGCTGACGCTGCCTTATCTGACGCAGACGCTGTTAAGCGATCTGCGTCATCTGGGTATCGAGGCATTGGAAACCAGCGCGGCCACGCTCGGCGCGCCGCCGTGGCGGCAGTTCACATCGGTGGCCTTGCCCTGTCTTCGTCACAGCATCGTCTCCGGTCTCGTCATGGTGGCGGCGCTGTCGATCGGAGAGTTTCAGGTGTCCAATCTGATCGCCGGTTTTCGTTATCGCAATTACCCGGTCGTATTGCTTCAGGCCTTCTACGGCGCAACCGGCGTTGCCTGCGCCGCGACCGTCGTCTTGCTCTGTCTGGCCGTGCTGGCCACCTTGCTGTCCTCTGCTGCGGCGGGATGGACCCGCCGCAGCAGCCAACACTGAATCGGACGCCAGAGATCCTTCATGCCACTTTCCATCTCGCGCAACGCCGCGCCCCTGCGCCCGGACACGCAACCCTCCACGCAACAGTCCGGGCTCGCGTTTGACGCGGTCAGCTATCGCTATCCGAACAGCGCGCACGGCATCGACAATGTGTCGTTCGATGTGCCGCAAGGAGAATTGCTGGCGGTGATTGGTCATAGTGGCTCCGGGAAATCGACGATTCTGCGATTGACCGCCGGGCTCCTCACCGGACAGCAGGGCGTCATCTCGATCGGCGGTCGTGATATCGGCAACACGCCGGTATGGCGTCGGGAAGTGGGTATGGTGTTCCAGCAGTACGCCTTGTTTCCGCATTTGAGCGTGCTCGACAACGTCGCCTACGGATTGAAGATGCGAGGCGTCTCCGGCGCGGTGCGACGCGCGCAAGCGGCAGCCATGCTCGAACGCGTGGGCCTCTCCGCCTATGCGGCGCACGGCACGAGCGCCTTGTCGGGAGGGCAGCAACAGCGCGTGGCCTTGGCGCGCGCCTTGGTGATCGCGCCGAAGGTGCTGCTGCTCGACGAGCCGCTGGGCGCCCTGGATGCCGGGATTCGCCAGCAATTGCGCGACGAGATCCGCGCCCTTCAGCGCGCCGCCGGTGCCACGACGCTGCTGGTGACGCACGATCAGGAGGAAGCGCTCAGCATGGCCGACCGCATCGCTGTCGTCGATGGCGGACGCGTGCTGCAAGTGGATAGCCCGTACGCCCTCTACACACGACCGGTGAGTGCCGCGGTAGCGCGCTTTGTCGGTGCGGCCAGCGTGCTTTCCGGACGGGTGCATGCGCATGGTCAGGTGGATATGGGTTTCGGTTTCTGGTTCGCCGATACCGGCCGTCTCGCACGCGGAGAACAGGTCGACATCGTCGTGCGGCCGGAACACGTGCTGCCCGATCCGTTGCGGCAGGGTGTGAATGTCGTTGCCGGGCGGGCTGCCAATAGGCGCTATTTCGGCGCGGCCTGTCGCTACGATTTCATCCCGGAAAACACGAACGATGTCTTGCTGTGTGAAGCGCGCGGCATCGGCATGCCGTCCGGTCATCTGTCGCAGCAGGCTGTGGATGACATGCTGCCGCACACGGTGTCGATTGCGCCGGACGACATTCGCGTGCTGGCGCGTGCGCTATCGGCACCTCCGGTTCACCGCTGAGGCGGTGCCTCGCCACGTGCTTTTCTTTTTCCGAATCGCTTCGATCAATGGACTTCCCGAGCTCCTCTCACCTATGAAAACGGCATCGACCTCCTTACCGCTTTGCGTGCCGACGCGTCGGCCATTCCTGCGTCGCGCCTTCGGCGCATTGACGCTGTCGCTTCTGGGCGTCGGCGTCTTGCCCTTTGCAACGCCGAGCGCGATCGCCGCGCCGGCGACCGAACTGTATCCCGGTGAAACCGCCTTGTACGCAAAGGCGGCCGACGAAGGCATGGTCGTCTCGTTCGATACCGGTCCCGAGTGGGCGAACTGGAAGGCCCTGTTCGCGGAGTTCAAGCGCCGTTATCCGAAGGTCGAAATCACCTATAACGATATCGGCTCCGCCAATACGGTGGTGGCGCTCGACAAGGCGCGTCGTCGTCCGCAGGCCGATACCGCGTATTACTTCGCCGCATCGGCGCTGGACGCGGTGAAGGCGGATGTCGTCACGCCATTCAAGCCCGTCAACTTCGACACGCTGCCCGATGTCTTCCGCGATGCGCAGGGCAAGTGGTTCGCGATTCATTCCTTGAATGTCGCGCTGCTCGTCAATCGGAAATTGGTCAAGGACGTCCCGCAAGGATGGAACGATCTGCTGAAGCCGGAATATAAAAACGCGGTCGTCTATCTGGATCCGCGCTCGACCGGACAAGGGCAGGTGGCCGTGTTCGCGGCGGCCTATGCGTTCGGCGGCAATGTCGACAATCCGAAGCCGGGTGCCGATTACTTCGGTCGCCTGAAGGCGGCGGGCAATGTGCTGCGGGTCGAGGGGACGACGCCGTACGCAAAGTTTCTCAAGGGCGAGATTCCCATCTTGATCGGTTACGAAAACGATGGTCTGAAGGCAAAGTACACCGATGGGATGGGCGATGCGGTCGACGTCGTGATTCCGAAGGAAGCGTCGGTCTCGGCACCTTATGCGATCAGCGCCGTCAAGAACGCACCGGATCCGTACGCGGCGCAGCTGTGGATGAACCTGATCATGAGCAATGTCGGACAAGCCTTGTTCGCACAGGGCTATGTACGGCCGTCGGTTCCGAATGTGCCGCTGTCGGCGGACATTCGCGCGAAGATGCCGGATGCACCGCAGGTCCATCCCTTGGACGTTGCAAAGGCCGCGGCGCAAAAAGCGAATATCGACAAATGGTGGGCGCAGGCGGCGCTGTCGAATTGAAACGCCGCGACGACAATGACATCGTGCGGCCCAACGTGAGTCCGCGCATGACGGGCCTCGTCCGACGGTGGGGAGCGGCGCCGGCAGCGGTGGGGCTGTTCGTGTTTCTGGTCCTCCCGATCGGCGCCTTGGCCGTGTCGGCAGCGCAGGGCGGCAGCGCCGTGTTCATGACATTGCTCGGCGACCCCCTCGTGCGGCGCGCCTTGTTGGAGTCCTTGTTGCTCGCGGCCGCGGCCGGGACCGTGTCCGTCGGGATCGGTCTGCCGCTGGCGGCCTGCCTCGCGGGCATGTCGGCGCGTCGGCGTCGCGTATTGATGGCGATTCTCGGCGTGCCGCTCGCGTTCTCCGGCCTGGTGGTGGCATACGGCTTCATCCTGGCATTTGGTCGTGCGGGCTTTGTCACGACTCTGCTGGCGATGGTCGGTGGCGATCCGGCGCGCATCGGCGCGTGGATTTATAGCGTTGCGGGACTTGTCGTGGCGTATGCCTACTATCTCGTGCCGCGCGTGGCGCTGATGCTGTATCCGACGCTCGCGAATCTGGACCGTCGTCCCTTGGATGCGGCCATGACATTGGGGGCGCCCCCGTGGCGCGCCTTGATCGATGTGGCATTGCGCGAACTGTGGCCGTCGATCTTCGGCGCCTGGTGTCTGGTGACGTCGATTGCCGTTGGCACTTACGGGACGGCGCTGGCGCTGGCCGGGACGCAGATCACGATTCTGCCTTTGCTGATGTATATGAAACTGTCGGATGGACAGACCGATTTCGCCGAGGTGGCCGCGTTGTCGCTGCTTTTGATGGCGGTCTGTATGGCCATCCTGGCACTAGGAGAAAGTGTTGCAAGACGAACCTCTGCTTGACGGTGCGGCTGTCGGCCAGACGGCGATCCCACTTGGCGCATCATTGAATGATGCCGACACGTTTCCGCACGCTTTGTCGCATCTGAGCGATGCGACGCGTGCCGCGCTGTTCGCGCTACGGGAGCGCCAACGCGGCCGTACCGCCGCGATGCCGCACACGATGCCGCTTTCCCTGATCGGCCCGCGTGAGGCTAGCGAGAGCCAAAAACACAGCGCGACGCTGATCGGTTCCGCCTTTGCCTTCGCCGGCGTGCCGGTGCTGTGCGGCGGCAAGTCCGGCGTGATGGAGGCGGGCGCGGCGGGGGTTCGATCGGCGGGCGGTCTCGTGATCGGGTTGCTGCCCGAGGACGATGCCGATGCGGCAAATCCGTATCTGAGCGTGGCGCTGCCGACCGGTCTCGGCATCACCCGCAATGCCTTGATCGCGCGCGCGGCGCTGTGCCTGATAGCCGTGGGTGGCGGCTTGGGGACGCTTTCGGAGATGGCGCTGGGGCGACAATGGAATAAGCGCGTCCTAACGATCGAAGGTGCGCCCGACATCGCCGGGGTGGAGTGCTTCGAGGAAGTCGAATCCCTGCTGTTACGTTTGGCGACGGACCTGGCCCATTCACCGCGCAATCGTGCCGATGTCGCGTGAATCGCGCTTTGCCGTTTGCAAGGCGAAGCGGGGCGCCGGCACGGCTTTTGTTGCAATCGACATACGCCTGTCATTTGAAACAACTACTTACAGGGTTTTCACCGGCTAACTTGACAGTTCAATTTTGTTACGATTGGTAAGGTCGCAATAGGGGTCGCGTGCCGGCCAATAGGATCTCACCATGAACGGCTCAATCTTCTCCCGGTTGATGAAACGCGTTTTCGCTGGCGAATATGCCGCGATGCAGCGCGAACATGACATCGATATCACGGCCTTTCCCATCGAGCCGGAGCCTGTTCCGTCCCTCGCCCCGATAAACGCACCGCTGGTGCCGCAGGGGGCGGCGGCAGACAGGCGTTCGCGGCATCATCCCTCGTCCGTACACTAGCGGACTGTTTCGTTCGGCACGTCTCGCCCGCTGAATAGGGCGGGGGAGCGTGCTCGAATGCGGCGTCATCGATCGCCGCTTGCGTGTCGCGAGCGCGGAGCCAATCCGATTGCGCAGTGATGACAGCCCTAAGTGCTTTCCGACGCGCGATGCGTCAGAGACGGTTTCCCCGCGAAGCGGCCATCGAGCCGCTCGAATTCGGCGATGATCTGCGCGCCGAACAGCATCAAGGTCGCGAGCGCTTCGAGGCTGAACAAGACGATGATCGATGTCGTCAGCGACCCGTAGACGACGCTGACTTGCGAGAGTGTCGCGAAGTACCAGACCAACACGTGACGAGTGATTTCCCACAGTACCGCGGCGATGATCGCGCCCAGTAGTGCGTCGTTGAAGAACGGGCGCCGCGACGGCAGCACCAGGTAAATCGCGGTGAGCACGCAGACCTCGCCTCCCAATCCCAGAATGTACAAGGTGGTCCGCGTTGCCGCGCCCAGCGGGATCTGATAGCCCAGCAGGACGACGCCGTTCGCGCCGATCGCTTCCAGCCCGCTCGATACGAAGGTAATGATCAGCACGCCCGCGCCAAGGCAGATGCTGCAGAAATAGGGCAGTAGCGCCGACATCACCGCGTGCCGCCGCTGCACCTCGACCCGATGCGTGAAGATCACGGCCATCGCTTTTTCGAGCACCGTGAAAGCCAGCGAGCTGAAGAAAATCATCGTCGCCAGCAGGAGCCAACCCAGCACCTCGCGATGTTGCACGAAGGTATCCAGCTCCCGCACGATCGCGCGCGCCTGACCAGGAACCAGCCATTCCAGCAAATGCCGCAGCGTGTCGAGCAGCATCGGGCGCGGCACGAAATGCGACAGTCCAATGACGATCAGAATCATCAAGGGCACGATCGACAGCAGCGCGTAATACGCGACTGCCCCCGCCAGTAGCAAGCCTTGATTGTCTTTAAAGTGCCGGGCGGTATCCCAAGCAAAACGGAAGGGATGCTGGCCGAGCCGTCGAAGATTCGTTCCTAGGCGCGTATGCATCGCGGCCTCCGTCGCAGGGTGGAGAGGCGGCTGTCGCAGTTTGCGTGCCCGGCTCGGACCCGTGTAATCGGGTCCGAACGTCGGTCGCGCAGGCGGTTTATTTGCCAGTGCGTTCGTGATATTCTTCACTGGTATACCATCTTGAAATGCCTGTAGATGCACCAGTCCGATCTGATTCACGACAAATTGCGCGAGATGATTCTGAGCCTGGCGCTAAGGCCTGGCGAACGCCTGTCCGAGCGGACGCTGGAAGCGCAACTCGACGGGTCACGCACGCCGATCCGTGCCGCGTTGACGCGCCTGGAAAACGAGGAATTGATCCAGCGCGACGCGCGCGGCTGGCGCGTCATGCCGATCGATACCGGGGAGCTGGCCGCGCTTGCGGAATATCGGGAGGCGATCGAGATCGCCGGCGTGCGGGCCGCGTGCGTGCGCGCCAGCGATCAGGACATCGATGCGCTTGGCGCGCGTCTCGACCGTGTCCGCGATATTTGCAATGCGATCGGGCCGGCCGAGCAATGGCGTGACCAATGGCACCGGGCCGGCACCGATTTCCATGTGGATCTGGCGCGACTCAGCGGCAACCCCTTTATCGTCAAATCGATCGAGCGCGTGATGACGCGTCTGGCGCGCGTGCGATGGCTCGAAGTGTCGACGCCGGAGCGTCGCGAGCAGAGTTGGCAGGAACACCGCCGCATCGTCGACCTGATCCAATTGCGCAAGGCCGACGAGGCGGCGCTCGCCGTCACGCGGCATATCCGCGACACCTGCGATCGTCTGCTGCTCTCGCTACGAGAAGATCGTCAGTATCTTCGCGCGCAAGGGTTGGCGGTCGACGACCCCTTGCGCTGACCGCGCCGCTTATCGAACGCTGCAGACCGGTTGCCCGGCTGCGTTCGGATCCGTCCCCTTCAGGATAAAAACATCGTGTCCCGCTCTGCCGTATCCTCGCCCGCACCGGCCCCGGCTGCGCCGGAATACTTCAATCCGGCGTGGCGCCGCAATCTCGCCGTATGCGTCTTCGGCTCGTTTACGACGCTGGTCGCCATGACCTTGCTGTTGCCCTTCCTGCCTTTGTACGTGGCCGAATTGGGTGTGCATGACCCGGCGGCGATCGCGCGGTGGTCAGGCCTGGCATTCGGCGCGACGTTTTTCAGCGCGGCGCTGCTGTCGCCGCTCTGGGGGCGTCTCGCGGACCGGTACGGCCGCAAGCTGATGATGATTCGCGCCAGCCTCGGCATGGCGATCGCGATGTCGCTGCTCGGCATGGTGCACGACGTCTGGCAATTGGTGGCGGTCCGCTTGCTGGCCGGTATTCTCGGCGGCTATGCGTCCGGATCGATGATCCTGGTTGCCACGCAGACGCCGAAGGCACGCGTCGGTTGGGCGTTGGGTACCTTGTCGTCGGGCATCATGCTCGGCAATCTGGTCGGACCGTTGATCGGCGGCGTCTTGCCGCAATGGATCGGCATTCGTTGGACCTTCCTCGCGGCAGGTGGCGTGATATTCATCGCCTTTCTAGCCACCACTTTCCTGATCAAGGAGGACGCCTCGCAACGCCAGCCGAAGAAAGGCGCGACCGCTGCCACGCAATCGACGGGAGACACAGCGACGCCGCCACGGAAGGAAGGCTGGGCAGCCATCCCGCAGAAGGGGCCGGTCATCGCCATGCTCGTAACTGGGATGTTGTTGATGTTCGCCAATATGTCGATCGAGCCGATCATCACGCTGTTCGTCGGCGACCTCGTCAGTGCGTCACAGGTCACCTTGGTGTCGGGGCTTGCGATGTCGGCGGCCGCGCTGGGGAGTGTGCTGTCGGCGTCGCGACTCGGTAAGCTCGCCGACCGTATCGGGCATTGGCGCGTGATCATCAGCTGCATGATCGCGGCGGCGATTTTGCTGGTGCCGCAGGCCTTCGTGCAGTCCGCCTGGCAGTTGGTTCTGCTGCGTTTCATGATGGGGCTGGCATTGGGCGGCTTGCTGCCTTGCGTCGCCAGCGTGATCCGGCATCGGGTGCCGTCGCATATCGCGGGCAGCATGCTCGGCTATTCGACGTCGGCGCAATACGCGGGGCAGGTCACCGGGCCGCTCGCGGGCGGCATGTTGGGCGGCACATTCGGTATGCGCTCGGTCTTCATCGGCACGGCCGTATTGATGGCGCTTAGCGCCGCGGCCAATGTCGTGCTCTCGAAACGCTATGCAGCGTCGTCGCCTACCGGCGGGGCATGACGGTGCGGCGCGATGACACACGATGATCCGCAGCCCGGGGCCGATGACAGCGCGATCAAGGCGTCGGGGATCGGCGCGTTCGCCGCCCCATCACTGCAATGCTGTTACATCTGTGACGTGCACTGTAAGGCAACGGATCGAAAAATAGGCGATGATGGTTTCACACGAACACGTTGCAAGGAGTAGAACATGAAATCGAAAGCCATCGCGTTGTTGCTGGCATCGGCCCTGGTGGGCACGTCGGCGGGAGCCTTCGCACAAGGTGGTCCGGGACCGGACAATCATGGGGGACCGGACCAACATGGCGGCCCGGGACCGCGAGGCGGTGACCACGGCGGCCCGCAAGGCGGACCGCGTGGCGGCGACATGCATGCCGACAATCACGGCGGCCGTCCGCCGGTGCCGCATCAGGACTGGCGTCGTGGCCAACGTCTGCCGAACGACTATCGCGACAACCGCTATGTCGTGAACGATTGGCATGCACATGGCCTGCGTCAACCGCCGCGCGGTTATGAATGGCGCCAAGTCAATGGTGACTACGTGCTGGCCGCAGTGGCGACGGGCGTGATCACCAGCATCATCCTCTCGCACTGATCGAACGCGCTTGGATGTGAATGACATGATGTCCTGGCACCCTCTTATTGATATGGGAGCCTCATGCCGACTGGATTGATCTGGTGCGTGATCGTCTTATCGATCGTGGGTGTGATGACAAGACCGTTGCGTTTGCCCGAGGCTGTTTTTGCCTTGGGCGGCGCAGCGGTTTTGTGCCTTGGTGGCGCGCTGCCGTGGGCGGCGGCGGGGCAGGCCGTGCTCAAGGGCATGGATGTCTACCTGTTCCTGACGGGCATGATGCTGGTGTCGGAGATCGCGCGACAAACGGGCGTGTTCGACTATGTTGCCGTGCATGCGGCGCGACGCGCGCGAGGGAGCGCTTATCGACTGCTTTGGCTGGTGTATGCGGTAGGTGTCGTCGTGACGGCGTTGATGTCGAACGACGCCACCGCCGTGGTGTTAACGCCCGCCGTTCTGGCGGCCACGCGAGCGGCAAAGGTGCGCGAACCGTTGCCGTATCTTTACGCTTGCGCCTTCGTCGCGAACGCGGCCAGCTTTATCCTGCCGATCGCCAATCCGGCGAATCTCGTCGTGTTTCAAAATCAAATGCCGCCGCTGGGCGCGTGGTTGGCACGCTTTGCCTTGCCGTCGCTGCTCGCGGTCGGCCTGACATACGGTGCGCTTCGTTTCACGCAACGCGTGGCGTTGCGGGAGGCGTTCTCGGCACAAGAGCAAGACGCATCCGACGTTGGCAATGCGGGCGATCACGACGATCATGGCGATCACGACGAGGCCGGCGCAACCCTGTCGCTGCCAGGCCGGTGGGCCGTGGCCGGTATCGCTACACTGGTCGTCGTCATGTTGACCGCCTCGGCCCGCGATATGGCGCTTGGCGCGCCAACGGCGGTGTGCGGCTGCGTCGTGCTTGCCGTCGTCTCGATCGCGGCACGCCGCAAGCAGCCCGCTGGGGCCGATGTCAACGCGGATGCCAATGCATTCGGCGTTCTCGACGTCCTGCGAGGCGTGTCGTGGGGCGTGCTGCCGATGGTGGCGGGACTGTTCGTCCTGGTCGAAGCGTTGGCGCAGACCGGCGCCTTGCACGCGGCGGCGCAATGGCTTCAGCAGCGATTACAGGACGGCGGTGCAACGAACCAGGCGATGGTCGCGGGCGGTGCGGGCATCGCAACGGCCTTGCTTGGCAATCTGGTGAACAACCTGCCCGCGGGTTTGGTTGCCGGTACGATCGTCGGCCAGGCGCATGTTCCCGCGCTGACAGCCAGCGCGGTCGCCATCGGCATCGATCTCGGGCCGAATCTATCGGTCACCGGCTCCTTGGCGACGCTGCTGTGGCTGACCGCATTGCGGCGCGAGAACCTCGATGTCAGCGCGTGGCGCTTCTTGCGCGTCGGCGTTGTGGTCATGGTGCCGGCGCTGCTCGCCGCGCTGGCCGGACTCGTGCTGCAGGACCTCATCGTGCAGACCTGGCTGAAGTAAGGAGGCCAATCGGCTGACCCCTTGCCACGGCAGTGCGTCCAAGACGCACAAAAACGCTGAAAATTCCCTTTCGAAGCGATCGTTTGAAAGCGACTGTTAGAATAATTTCTCTTCAAATTCAATGCATTAATGCTTGCTGCGGCAGGGTGCCGCCCTGACGGTCGCACTCAAGTTTTGCCCTTTCCGGTCGTAATCCGAGGTATCCGGGCGTTGCCCGAACCCTCTTTGCTTCGGAAGGTGCATCAATGTTTGTGATCATTGGGATGGTTCTCGTCGTCGGCTGCGTTGTCGGCAGCTTCATCGGTGCGGGCGGACACGTCGCCGCGCTGATTCAGCCGCTCGAGCTCCTTTGTATCCTGGGCGCGGCCACCGGCGCCTTCGTGATCAGCAATCCCGGCAAGACGATCAAGGCGACGATGGCTGCGCTGCCGAAAGCGTTCAAGGGCAATGCCTTTACGAAAGAACGCTATGTGCAACTGATTTCGCTGCTGTACGAGCTGCTGCAGAAGGCGCGTAAGGACGGCATGATCGCGCTCGAAGCGGATGTCGAGTCGCCCGATTCCAGCCCGATCTTCCAGAAGTATCCGGACGTGGTGGCAGACCATCATCTGCTCGAATTCATCGTCGACTATCTGCGCATGATGTCGTCGGGCAACCTGACCGTGCACGAAATCCAGGACCTGATGGACGCGGAAATGGATACGCATCACTCCGAGGCCGCCGTTCCGGGCGGTGCCTTGCAAGGCATGGCCGACGGTTTGCCGGCGTTCGGGATCGTGGCGGCGGTGATGGGCGTGGTGCACACGATGGGCTCGGTGGGCGCACCGCCGGCCGTGCTGGGCGAGTTGATCGCAGGCGCGCTGGTGGGAACCTTCCTCGGCATCTTGATGGCCTATGGCTTCATCGGCCCGCTGGCGACCTTGATCAATGCGAAGGCGAAGGAAGCGGGCAAGCCCTACGAGTGCGTGAAGTGCGTGTTGCTCGCGTCGCTCGGCGGTTATGCACCGAGCATCGCCGTGGAATTCGGCCGCAAGGTCTTGTTCACCGCGGATCGCCCCTCCTTCAATGAACTGGAAGAAGCGGTCAAGGCGACCAAGGGGCCGCGATGAGCGACGACAAGGATCGCGTCTCGCTGACGATCATCCGTCGGAAGTCCAAGGGGGATCACGGCGGACATCATGGCGGCGCATGGAAAATCGCCTACGCGGACTTCGTGACCGCGATGATGGCCTTCTTCCTGCTGATGTGGTTGCTCGGCTCGACGACAAAGGGCGAGAAAGCCGGGATCGCCGATTACTTCAATACGCCGCTGCGCGTCGCGTTGACGGGCGGTGCATATTCGGGCGGTGCCACGTCGATTCTGCAAGGCGGCGGCTCGGACATGACGAAGACCAATATCGGCGACGTCAAGCACGACGACCCGGTGAAGTCGAAGGCCAAGCCGACGTCGCCGCTGGACGAGAAGAAGCAGCAACAGACGAAGGCTGATGATCTGCGCAAGCTGAGCGCGCTGAAGCAGAAGATCGAGCAACTGATCGATCAGAATATCAAGCTGAAGCCGTTCAAGAACCAGATTCGGCTGGATATCACCAGCGAAGGCCTGCGTATTCAAATTACCGACGCGCAGAACCGGCCGATGTTTGCTTCGGGGAGTTCGGTCCTGGCGCAATACACGAAGTCGATTCTCTATGAGATCGGCGTGGCGTTGAACGACGTGGAAAACCGCGTGTCCATCGCCGGGCATACGGATTCGGCGCCGTACAGCGGCGGGGAGAAGGGGTATTCAAACTGGGAGCTGTCCAGCGAACGGGCGAATGCGGCGCGACGTGAACTGATCTCGGGCGGCATGAACGAGCGCAAGGTGATTCAGGTACGCGGTTTGGCCGACGCGCTACCGCTGGATTTCAAGGATCCGGCTGCACCGATGAATCGACGGATCAGCATCCTGGTGCTGAACCATGAAAGCCTCGCGGCCTTCCTGCGCGACGGGGGCCGGACCGACGTCGGCGACGGCGAGCAAGCCGCCGATTTGATCGGGGCCTCGGGCACGCCGACCGCTGCCGCGAAGGCCGCATCGATGGCGGCCAGCGACAGCGTCACCAGCGCGGCACCGTCGACTTCGGCCGCCCCGACCGCATCGACCAGCCATGCCACGGCGGCCAAGCCCGCTGCGGCGAGCGCCCCGGCGGAAGCCCCAGCCGCCGCGTCGCACTGACCCGACCCCGCCACGCGGCACCTCTGGCTAACGCGTCGGGTGTCCTCACGCGATCGCGCCTTGCTGACGGACCGGGAACGAAATGTGCTAAATCACCGGCAAACCTTTCGCTTCGCAAGGCCGCCACGGCGTATCGGACGGGCATCTCAGCCCGTTGCGCATTACCGTGCCGGCCTGTCTCTTTCCCGGGGGCCGCACCATGCCAGCAGTCGATACCAAATCCATCGCACGAGAACTGAAAAAAGACGGTAAGCAGTCCGTTTCGGTGGGCATGCGCGCGGCAAAACGTTTCGGCGCCGATAAATGCACGACGCTGGCGGCCGGTATCGCGTTCTATTCGGCGTTTTCCCTCGCGCCGATGCTGCTGATGGTGATCGCCGTGGCCGGCTGGTTCTACGGCGCCGAAGCGGCACGTGGGCAGTTGTTTTCCAGGGTGCAGGGGTTCCTCGGTAGCGACGCCGCCGCCGCGATTCAGGCCATCGTCGAACATGCGCATCAGCAGGGCGGTGGCGGCTTTGCTGCGATTCTGTCGATCGTGCTGCTCGTCGTCGGGGCCTCCGCGACGTTTTCATCGCTGAATACCGCTCTCGATGTGGTCCTCCCGATGCCGAAGCGTGAATCGCGCTCCGGCGTCGTGCAGATGGTCCGCACACGCCTTATCTCGTTCGGCCTTGTGCTGGGCGTCGCGTTCCTGCTGATCGTGTCCCTCGTCCTGGATACGGTGATCACGTTTATCGGCGCCATGCTCTGGCAGAACACGCCCTTCGTTTTCTTCGGCAATCTCGCGCAGATGCTCGTCAGCTTCGTCATTATGCTGGCGGCATTCGGTGCATTGATCAAATTCCTGCCCGACGCGTCCGCTCTGGTGCGCTGGCGCGATGCGGCGTGGGGCGGCGCCGTCTCGGCGCTGCTGTTCACGATCGGCAAGAAACTTTTTGCGATGTATCTGGCGCATGCCGGGACCGCCAGCGCTTTCGGTGCGGCAGGATCTCTGGCCGTTTTGCTGATGTGGCTGTATTTCTCTGCGGCGGTACTGCTGCTAGGCGCCGAAGTCGCGGCCGTGCGGGGCGGATTCGATCTTCCCGATGACAGCGCGACCGCCCATCGCGGCGCGGGGTCGAATAGGTCGGCGGCGCGCCTGGTACCAGGTCAGGCCGTACAGCATCCGGAGAATAGTTTGGCACCGGCATCGACGGTGCCGCTGGCACCGCCGTCGACCGCGCGCAGCCTGCAAGCGGCGGTCGATCGTGCGATTGCCCGCTCGCGCTATCCAACCCTGCTGAAATTGGCAACGCAGGCGGCACCGTTGGTGCTCCAGGGGATCAGCCTGTTGCTGCCGACGCATCGACGCGCGGCCACGCCGCCGGCGGCACCGGCGCGCGGGGCCAAAGGGGCCACGGCTGAGCCGTCGAAAGGGCGTGGAAAGTCGGCCGTCGTCGCGGCGATGCTCGCCGCCTTGTTCCAAGGAAAGAAGCGCCCGGCGCCGCCGAAACGCGGCGTCACGCATGTGACCGGCGTGAAAACCTCGTACGGCCGCGCTGTCGCGTCGCGCACCCGACACCCGGTCGCGACCGCGCTATTCGCGGCCGGCACGGGTCTCGTGATCGCCAGCTTGGCGAATCGGACGAAGAAATAAGGTAGAACAACGGCGCCGCGACGCTCACCGTGACCGGCGACGCGGCGCGGTGATCAGTAGGCGATCAAGTTGCCGAGGATCAGGGCCGCTAGGACCAGCCAGATGATGCCGCCGATAAAGCTGCGGCGAATCAGGGCGCGCACCCCGGCGACGAGAAACAGCACGCCAACGACCAAAAACAGAATATTGACGGCGGATGCGTGAATGCCCAAGGCGTCGGCGAAGCCGTGGGTGAATTCATGCAGGGCGTGGCCGATCCCACCGATCACCGCTGTCAGCAAGTGGACGATGGTCCGTAAGACGCTGCCGAGCACATTGCCCAGCCCTTCGAAGAAATTTCCGGATTGCATCGAGATATCGTTAATGCCGGCCCGCGCGTTGGTGCGATGCGGTGACCGGCGGAGTTTTTTATCTATCTTACCCGTAACGGCCGCGAATACCGTAACGGCGTGCGAACGAATGCTTCGGCAAAGGCCGGCAACCGCCGTGCCTCCCGCTATTTTCCCTCACTGTAGCAGCGACTGTCCGGCCGCCTGGGCTAAGGCGCTCCCGCTTCGCACAGGGGCGCAAACGCCTGCGCGAGGGCATTGGCGGTACGCATAAAATGAAAAGAAATCGTTACAACGCTCGACCAGCGGGGCCATGCCTGTAAAATACGCGAAACTTTGTCACAAACCCGTGACTGCAGCCCCGTCAGCAATCTATGTCGCTCAAAAAAACGCCGTTCTTCGAATTGCGAAGTGGTACCGTCGATCTATTGCATTTTGTGATGAAAACCGCCGACGTCGGCGCGTTACGTGCCGAATTGGCGCGCCGTTTCGAATCGACGCCTGCGTTTTTTGCCGGTGAGTCCGTCGCCGTCGACGTACGACGTCTCGAAACACCGCTCTCCAGTCTTGATCTGGTGCAGATCGAGGCCTTATTGACCGAATTCCGCATGCGCACCGCGGGCGTCGTGATCGACACGAACGACGCGTTGCAGCGCGGCTGGGCCGAAAGTCAGCATGCGCCGATCCTGGAGTCGCGCGAGCGAGGCCGGAATGGCGAGCTGGCCGAGGACAGCGCTGCAACGCCCTCGGCCGTGACAGCGGCGGCCGCGACGGCGACTACCGAGACAGGTGGCGATGCCGCCGCGTCGAGCCCGGCATCCGGCGCGCCGTCGTCGAAAGCGACCCCGACATTGGTCATCGACCGCCCCTTGCGTTCCGGGCAGCGGATCTATGCCGAGGGCGACCTCGTCATACTCGGCCAGGTCAGCAATGGCGCCGAGGTGATCGCCGAGGGCAATATTCACGTCTATGCGCCGCTGCGCGGCCGTGCGCTGGCGGGGGTGCATGGCAATCATGCTGCGCGGATTTTCTGTACGTGCCTCGAGCCGGAGCTGATCTCGATCGCCGGTATCTATCGGACGACGGAAAATCCCTTGGCGGCGGATGTGCACGGCAAGCCGGTGCAGGTTCGCCTGGATGACGAAAAATTGATCTTCGAACCGCTGCGGCTGACCTGACGGCACGAGCGGTTCTTCCATTTACATTAGGTGGCAAAAGCGTATGGCAAAAATCATCGTGGTGACTTCGGGCAAGGGTGGCGTGGGCAAGACCACGACCAGCGCGAGCTTTGCGTCGGGCCTGGCGTTGCGCGGCCATAAGACCGCGGTCATCGATTTCGACGTCGGCCTGCGTAACCTCGATCTGATCATGGGTTGCGAGCGTCGCGTCGTGTATGACCTGATCAACGTCATTCAGGGCGAAGCCAATCTGAATCAGGCGCTGATCAAGGACAAGAAGTGCGACAACCTCTTTATCCTGCCGGCGTCGCAAACGCGTGACAAAGATGCGCTGACGTTGGAAGGCGTGGAAAAGGTCATCAATGACCTGATCGAAGCGAAGTTCGAGTACATCGTCTGTGACTCGCCGGCCGGTATCGAATCCGGTGCGCTGATGGCCATGTATTTCGCCGACGAAGCGCTGATCGTGACGAATCCGGAAGTGTCCTCGGTGCGCGATTCGGACCGTATCCTCGGCATCCTGTCGTCGAAGACGCGTCGGGCCAAGGAAGGCAAGGACGCGATCAAGGAACATCTGCTGATCACGCGCTACAACCCGAAGCGCGTCAACGACGGCGAAATGCTGTCGCTGACCGATATCCAGGAAATCCTGCGCATTCCGTTGATCGGTGTGATTCCGGAATCGGAATCGGTGCTGCAGGCGTCGAATCAAGGCTTGCCGGCAGTACATATCGAAGGCAGCGATGTCTCCGAAGCCTACAAGGACGTGATCGGCCGCTTCCTGGGCGAAACAAAGGAGCTGCGCTTCACGGATTACACGAAGCCAGGATTGTTACAACGCCTTTTCGGCAACAAGTAAGGAGACGATATGTCGTTTCTTTCTTTTTTGCTGGGCGAAAAGAAAAAAACCGCGGCCGTTGCAAAAGAACGGCTGCAACTGATCATTGCGCACGAGCGCGGCAGCGACAGGCCGCCGGCGGATTATCTGCCGGCATTGCAGAAGGAGCTTGTCGAGGTGATTCGCAAATACGTGAAGATCGGTGACGACGACATCAAGCTGAACATCGAGCACCAGGGCAACCTGGAAGTGCTCGAAGTGAAGATTGAGATTCCTCAGACCTGAGGCGTCGGCGGTTTTTCGCTATCCGGCATCTTTTTGTTTGCGCCGTCGTCCTCCGACGACGGATCGTGGACTGCGGCGGCCGTGGCGCTTTCCGCGGTCGGCGGCGGTGCCGACGGTGCCGGCTGCACCGCATATCGCAGCGCCAGCGTTTCATAGAAGGGTGGTGCGAAGAGTTTCGACACGCGGCTGGCCAGCAGCGATGTCACCATCAATGAAATCACCAGCGCGTGCCCGTTGATCATCTCCATGACGATCACGAAGGCGGTAATCGGCGCTTGCGTGATCGCCGACAAGAAGCCCACCATCCCGAGCGCGATCAGCAGTGGAATCGACAAGCTGCCGAAGACTTCGTGCAGCAGATTGCCGAGTCCCGCGCCAATCGCAAGCGACGGCGCGAAGATGCCGCCGGGAATGCCGGGCAGGTAGGACGCGATCATCGACGCGATTTTCAGGAAAGGGTAGAGCAGCGACAGCGACTGTCGGCCGTCCAAGGCCGCATGGGCTTCCGCATAACCGCTGCCATAGCTTGCGCCGAACGACAATAATCCCAATACCGCGACGAGCAGGCCGCAAAGGGCGCCGAATACGACCGGCCGTTCGGCGCGAATGCGCGCGATCGGTTGTGGAATCCAGCGTGTGCTGTTGACGATCAGCCAGCACGCGCCGCCGCCGGCGATACCGGTGACGACGGCCACGGCGACGCACGCCAGAATCAACATCTTCGGAAAATCGGTGCGGACCTCGATCGTGCCGAAATAGGTGTAGTTGCCGTTGATGCCAAGCGCGACGATACCGGCGAAGATGATCGCCGTGATCACCACGCCGCTGGCGCGCTGCTCGAAATTGCGCGCCAGTTCCTCGATCGCGAATACGATCCCGGCCAAGGGCGTGTTGAAGGCGGCCGACAGACCGGCGGCGGCACCGGCCAGCGCCAGTTGGCGCTCAAGCGCGACCGTGGAGTTGCGATAGAAGCGGCGCAACTGGTACATCAAGGACGCCGCAACCTGAACGGTCGGGCCTTCGCGACCGATCGTGAACCCGCCGAGAATCGCGATGAAGGAGATGCCGATCTTGCCGACGATGATGCGCGGCGTCAGCAAGGTGCTCCCGAGCGAGGCGTCGCGATGCAGCATCGCCACCACCTGCGGAATGCCGCTGCCTTCCGATCCTTTGAAGAAGGTGCGGGTGAGCCACACGCAGAGGGCGCCGACGGCGGGCGTGACCACCAACGGCGCCCAAATGGACATGTCACGCAGGCTGCTGAATAGCGTGAAGCCGTAGTCGATCAACTTGGCATAACCGACGGCGATCAAGCCGGCGACGATCGCACCCATCCAGATGATGCCGTAGTCCTGCCAGAGTTGGTGCACGCGATGCTGCGTCATGGAGGAGAGTGAGGCAAACGATCTCGGCATAGTGGACGGTCGAAGAGCGCGCATGAACGACCGGTGAGGGATCGTTTTGGCAAGCGGATTGAAAGACGGTGGGGTGTCGTCATGCACACCATGCCCCTCGATCGTCCCAGTAGGGACGACGCGTATGACGCGAATGACGAGGGGGAGCGGCCAGCGCCCTACAGAATTATATCGCGCAGTCCTGACAAGGCGCCCGGCGCCCGACTGTCGCGCGCGCGTCAGTCGTCATCGTCGTCCGTCGCGGGCACATCGCCGGGCGGTACGCCGTAGCGCGCTTTCAATTGCGCGCTGAAGTCGCTCAGTTCATTGGGGCGCTGCGCGCACAGGCTGTAGAGCAATTTCAACTGCGCGGGCCAATCGTGCAGGGATTCCGCGAAGATCTTCAGGCGGATGACCTGATCGAGCGCGGCATTCTGATCGCCCGCCAGGGCGAGCAAGATGGCATAGCGGCGTAACACTACCTCGCCGGGCAGCAATGCGATGGCCTGCCGATGCGCATCGAGCTTCGCATCGATGGCGGCGCGATCGAGCGGCATCAGCGTGCTCAGGCCGAACTGTCCCCAGGCGGAAAAGATCCAGGCCGGGTCGCTGCGATATTGCTGTTCGGGCGCGCTCCCGTAATACAGCGTCTCGGCCCGGTGATAGTCGGCCAGCACCGGATAGATCATCGCCGCGCCGGCGGCGGTGACCACCGCATAGCCGGCCACGCTCGCGGGCACCGGCAGGCGGCGGATCGATCGCGTTTCCAGCAGGCCGAATAGAAACGCCGCCGGCAACAGAAAGAACAGGTATTGCTGCGGATACTCGACTAGCGCATGCATCGCCAGTACGCCGATCAATGCCAGACCGAACAGCCGCGCCAACACATCGCCTTCGCGACGCACGATCGCGCCGAGATTGCGCCAGAGCCAGCACAAGAAGCCGATACCGACGATCAGGCCGCCGACCAAGCCGGTCTTCGCCAGCAGATCGATGACGATGTCGTGCGAGTTGTTGGCGATTTCCACATGGCCGAGCTGCTCGACGTATTCGTACTGAAAGCGCGGAAACTCGCCCCAGCCGACGCCCAGCAACGGATGCGTGCGGAACATCGTCCAGCCGTATTTCCACAGCGCCAGACGCGGCGAGATCTGCCCGACGTCCTGAAAGCGCGACGAGGCCGACTCGTCCAAATGCCAGCCGTAGAAGGTGTTGAGCTTACGCACGAGCACGTTCACGACGGCGAATACGAGTAAGGTCAGCACCGGGATCAGCCAGCGCCGCAGCCGCATCCATTTGCTGTCGTCGCCTTGACCGGTGGCGTCGAGAAGGAAACCGTCGCTGCCCAGCGTCACACGCGAAGTGGCGACGTCGCGGCGCGCCGCCCAGGCCATCAACAGGCTCGCCAGCAAGATGACCGCAACCTGCAGCCAGGGCGTGCGGGACACCGTCAGCGCAAGACCGAAGGAGTACACGGCGGCCAGGACGATCCAGGGCGCCAGCGGCAGACGCCGTGACTGCACCAGATAGACCGATGCGGCGAGGGCAAAGGATATATAGGTGGCAAGGTGGTTCGCCTGCGCCATATTGCCGAAAGGTCGACGCAACGTCGCCACGTTGTAGGACACGACAAACGGGGCGAAGGTGCGCTCGGCGTGGAAGAGCTGCACGCACTGGCAGAACACCGCGAAGCAGCCACCGGCCAGCAAGGCCCAGGCGATCCAGGTCGAGATCTCTGCGCGCCAATCGAGCTTTTCGAGCCAATGCCCGGCGTGCATGGCCAGCGCGGCGACCAATAAGCTCCCGGCACCCAGGACATTCATCGAGGGTTGGGCGGTGGGCAGCAGCACGGTCTGCAGCAAGAGCACGGCCGCGAGGGCTAGTGGCACGACGGCTACCCACGGCGACGTCGGTCCATTTTTGCCGGACGCCGACGTCGGCGTGCGCCACATGACGAGGCCGACCAAGGCCGCGAGGCCGACGTACAGACAGAACGCCGCGTATTCCGCGTAAAACGTCGGAATCGGATAGGTATGGCCGACGATCGAATAAGGAACGAGCCAGGCGCACACCAGCAAGGCGAGACAGGCGAGGGGAAGCGCGGGCGTTTTAGACGCCCAGGACGGGGGCGCGAGGGCGGATCCGCTACGCGAAGTCGAAATCGGCATCGATATAAGAAGTGGTCACGGCAACCGGCGACTATACACAAAGATGGTTGGACTGTGACCGATCGACCGGCTTTTCGCGTGAACCGTCAATGCCGCCATCCACGCGCAACACAGCGGTGCGCACAAAAACGGTGGGCGCCGCGGGTGACAAGAAGCGCACGTGAGCGCATCACACCGCTCAACGGCGGGCAGTGACTGCTGCCGCACGACGATCCGTAGGCGCGAGCGAGGGCTTGGTCGGGGTCGTCGCATGACGCGCCGAAGGCGCTTTGCGCGCGCGGCGCTTCAGCGAGGCGGCGATACCGGCGATGCAGAGCAGCAGCACCGTCGCCGTCACATCGTCGATCGCTCCAACGAGCCAGGGCTGGGCATTGGCGAGCGGGCGCGACAGCGCATCGACGGATACCGAGATACATGCGCCCGCGACGAAACAGGGCAGGCTATGTTGTCCGGTGCGCACCAGCGCGGGAAGCGCGGTGGCGAGACGACCCGCCCAGCCCCGGGCCGTGATCCAGCTTGCACACCATGCCAAGGCGGCGAAATTCAGCAGGCGGCTGACGGCCAGATTTTGCTTGTCATAGCCGGGCGTCGGTGCCGACAGGAAGAAAAGATGCCAGATGGCGAAGCCGATCACCGCGGCGACGGCCACGCGCGTGATCACCGTCGCCCAAGGGGTGGCGAGGATCTCGGCGTTCACCGGCTTGAGCCGGAAAACGGCGCCCGACACGAACATCAGTTGCCAGGCGAAGGGATTGAACGGCCAGCCTTCCGGGTAAGCGCTCGGTAAGCCTGCCGCGAGCAAGGGTGCGGCGGCCCAGACGCCGATGCTAATGACAAGCGTCAGCCAGGGCGCACGACGGGCAAGCGCCATGATTGCCGGCGCCGCGAGCGCAAACAGCAGATACATCGGCAACACCGACGACAGGAAAGGCTGGCGGCGCAAGGTGGCGATGTCGAGCAGCATGCCGAGCGGTCGGTTCAGGAAGGTGCCGGATTCAGTCGCCATCACTTCGCCGGTATCGAGCTTGAGGCCGTGGAACACCATGCCAAGCACCAGCATCATTGCCGCTAGCAACAGAAAGGCCCGGTAGATTTCGAAACCGCGTTTCAAGAATCGCTGTGCCGCGGCGCGTTCGCCTTGACGATTCAGGATGGCGGTATAAGCCGCCGCGACGGAATAGCCGCCGACGAAGACGAACATCTCGGCGGCGTCGCAGAATGCGTAGTTATGGAGCGTGATGTGGGATGCCAGGCTCTCCGGGATATGGTCGAGCATGATGACCACCAGCGCCAAGCCGCGGAAAAAATCCACCTCGACACTGCGCCGGCTGTCCGATGAACCGGGCATGGTGCCGCGAGAGGCTGTGCTGGACGCGCTGTCCAGGGCGACGGTGTTGCTGGCTGGCATGCTTGTCTCCGTTCCGCTGTCGTCGCGACACGCCCGGCCGGGCCCTGTCGCCATCGCCAACGTGAATCTGGGTGTATCCGCGTGGCGCTGCAGTGCTGTGTGCCAATTTTGCGTTCAGACGACCCGGCATGTTTTTCACGCCATTACGCGGAATTACGCCCCGCTACCCGGCGACACCCTTACCAGCCTAGAAACGATTTCTATCCGGGTCAACCCGAAGTATCGTTTGCGTAACAAAGGGTTACGACTTTCCGGCGATAAAGCGATGTTCGCTTGAGATATCAGTGAGATCCGCGTAGAAGCTGCAGGGGAGGCCTCGCAGCCTCGCTGGTTTCGCATCGATTGGACATCGACACCACACGCTTACTTCGCAGGGACTGTGCCAGCTTAGGCGATCCAGACGCCCGATTTCCCGCCGTGTTTTTCCAGAAGGCGAACGTCGGTGATCGTCATGCCCCGATCGGCCGCCTTGCACATATCGTAAATGGTCAGCAGACCGACCTGAACCGCCGTCAGTGCTTCCATTTCCACGCCGGTGCGGCCGGTCGTTTCGGTGCGGACGGTGCAGTGAACGCCGGGCAGCGCCGGATCCAACACGAAATCGGCGGCGACACGAGTGAGCGCCAGCGGATGACAGAGGGGAATCAGATCGGCGGTGCGCTTCGATCCCTGGATGGCGGCGATGCGCGCAATGCCGATGACATCGCCTTTACCCGCCGTGCCGTTCTCGATGAGCTGCAACGTTGCCGGCAACATGACGATGCTGCCGCGCGCCACCGCGATCCGGCGCGTCTCCGCCTTCGCGCCTACATCGACCATATGGGCCTGACCGGACGCATCGAAGTGAGTCAGCGGGGACGCGGTCGTCGGGGGCGCCGGGTCCGTACCGATGAGATCGTCGGGCGCACTCGGTGCCGAGGCGATGGCGGAGACGCCTTTTTGGGTCATGGATTCGGTAGTCATGCGATAGAGCTCGATGTCGGTTTCAGAAACGCGGAAAGCCGCGAAAAGCCGCGAAAAGCGCGTTCCGCGTGTCGCTCAGGCGACGGGGCGCTGATGGAATCCAAAGCGAACGGGGACGTCGTGGGCATCGATGACGCCGCAGGGCAGCGGAGCCGTTTTCCCCGGCCAATGCAGCGTTGCCTGGACGGCGCCGTCGGACGATCCCGTGTCGGCCGCTTCCAGCAGCGCCGCCATCTTGTTGGAGGCTTCTGGAAACAGCCTCAGGAACAGATCCAGGTCCTGATCGTAGAGCAGCGCGACCGTGCTCGTCGTATCTTCCGTGTCATGCGTGCTGCCGGTCGGATTGTCCGTCGGGCCGCTTGAAGCACTGCTGGGCGCGTGGTCCCACTGCGCGTCGATTCGGCGTCCGCGCTGTCCGGCAAACAGAATGCTGCCCTGCTCGTCACACCAGCAGGCGCTCGGAATAAAAGGCTGCGCGCATTGATCGATCAGTACCGGCGGCGCATCGGCCGGCGTCGGCAGGCCGTCGTCGGTGGTGCCGTGGTGCAATCGAACGACCAGGGGCACATAGTCGAGATCGACGAAAACCCGTTGCGGGCCGTTTTGGAAAAACCAACGTCCTTCGGCATCGCGCGTGTAGTTGCGGGCGATAAAGGCATTTAGCGCCGCATGGCGGATCGGCTCGCCCGGCGCGTCGGCGGCCTGACAGGCTTCGTCGCGCATGCGAAAGCGACCGCGTCGATCGAGCGCCAGCCAGCCGGTGCAGGCCGGCACATTCGGCCATTTCGCCATCGCTTCCTTGACGATACGGTCCATCTCAACCCTCCTCGTGTTGCGCCAGGTAACCCAGCACGCATCGGGCCAGCCAGGTATCGTCCGCCTGATCGCCGCTTGCGGTAAATCCCACATGGCCGCCCCGGAGCGGTTGCAGCAGCGTGATGGCGGATGAAACCTCCGTCGCAACGGGCAGCGCCGAGTGGGGCAAGAAGGGATCGTTGCGGGCATTCAGCACCAGCGTCGGCACGCGAACGGCGGGCAGGATCGGCTTCGACGATGCGCGGTGCCAGTAGTCGTCGGCATCGCGAAATCCATGCAGCGGTGCCGTCACGACATTGTCGAAGGCATGCAGATTCGCCGCGGACAGCATCGCTTCCTGTTTGAAAAGCCGTGGATACTGACGCAGCTTGGCGGCGGACTTCTGCTTCAATGTTTGCAGGAAGTGTCGCGTATAGATCTGGTTGATGCCGCGCGCTAGCGAATGACCGCCCGCGGCCAAGTCCAGCGGCGCGGAAATCGATGCCGCCGCGCGCACGCTGCGGCTTGCTTCGTGCCCCTGTTCGCCCAACCAGCGCAGCAGGGCATTTCCGCCCAGGGAGACGCCGGCGACATACAGCGGGGTACCAGCGGCCAGCGACGCGGACAGCCGCGCGAGGATCCAATCGATTTCCTCGGCGTCGCCGGAATGATAGAAACGGGGCGCGAGATTCATCTCACCGCTACAACTGCGGAAATGCGGGATAACGGCGCGCCAGCCGCGTGCGAGCGCGGCCGACGTCAACGCGCGCGCGTAATGGCTGTCCGAACTGCCCTCGAGTCCATGAAACAACACGAACAGCGGCCGGCTGCCCGCTACTGGCGACGCGTCCGAAAGGGTATCGGAAACAGCCCAATCCAGATCGATGAAGTCGCCGTCGGGTGTCGTCCAACGTTCGCGACGATATCGCACCGCCGCTTTTGGCAGCCAGAGCGAGGGGACGATCGTCTGCGCGTGGCCGCCCGGCAACCAGGCCGGCGAACGCAAGGGGGGAAGGGGGGCGCTCCGGTGCGGCACGACGTCCGGATCAGTGAAGCGGACCACGCCGGCTGCGGGACTTGGCCGCGAACTGGCTGGCGGTCTCGGCCGGCATCGTGCTCGCATGCACATGGGCCACTTTCCAGCGGCCATGCTCGTGCACCATGACATAGGTGGTGAAGACCATCGACTCGGTCTCACCCGGGCCGCGATGGATTTCCGCCGCGGCATAGACGACGGTACCGACGCTATCGTAGACGCGCACATCCAGCGCTTCGATATGTTTGCTGCCTTGATTGAATTGCAGCGCATAGCCGGCGCGGATTTTCTCCAGGCCGTGCAGATGCGCGCCGTCCGCCTGGATACACGAGACGAATTCCTCGTCGATCCAAAGTTGCATCACCGCCTCGAGATTGCGCTCGGCAACGGCGGCATAGTAGGCGTTCAGCGTGTCGGCGGCGGCTTCGAACAGTCTGGCGAATCGTGGCATCGTGGCTCGTCGGGATCGGGATCGAGAGATCGCGTTGCGCGGGCGCGTTCCAGCAACTCAGCGATGCAAGGCGAGTTGCTGGCGCGCGCTTTCGAAAACCTGCTCCGGCGCGAGCTCGCGTAGGCAATTCAAATGGCCGAGCGGGCATTCGCGCTTGAAGCAGGGACTGCATTCCAACTGCAGCCATTGTACCTGTGCCGTATCGGACAGCGGCGGAGTGTGGCGCGGATCGGTCGAACCGTACAGCGCCACCAGCGGTCGACGCAACGCCGCGGCCACGTGCATCAGCCCGGAATCGTTGCTGACCACCAAGGCGGCGCGGGCGATCAGCGCCGATGCCTCGCCCAATGCCGTCTGTCCGCACAAGTTCCGCACAAAGGGCGCGCCGTCCGAGATCGCCTGCGCGACCGGCGCGTCCTTGCGCGAGCCCAGCGCGATAAATTGCGCGTAGGGAAAGGATTGACGGAGCAATTGCGCCAGTCGCGCGAAGTGTTCCGGCGGCCAGCGCTTGGCCGGGCCGTATTCAGCGCCCGGGCAGAACGCGATCAGCGGCACGCGATTGTCCAGCGTGAAGCGATGCGAGACGCGGGCGCTCTCGTTCAGGTCTGTTTCGAGGCGTGGCGTCGGCAGGCTGTCCGACAAGGTCGCGCCGGGCGCATACGCGAGGGCGACGTAATGCGGCACCATCGGCGGCCGACTGTCCTTCGGCGGCTGCGCGTGCACCACATTCAACAGCCCGTAGCGGTACTCGCCGCGATAGCCGATCCGCAGTCGAATGCCGGCCATCCACGGAATCAACGCCGATTTCAACGAATTCGGCAGCACGTAGGCGGCGTCATAGCCGATATCGCGCAACTCCTGCGCCAAGGCGCGACGCTGCCACAGTTGCAGCTTGCCGTGCCCCAGGTCGGTGGTGTGAACCGTGTGGATCTCCGGCATCCGCTCCAAAACCGGCGCGACGGCGCCCGGCGCCACGGCATCGATCTGTAGCCGGGGGTGTAGCCGTCTTAATACCGTGAACAACGGTTGGGCCATCAACGCATCGCCTATCCAGTTCGGGGCGATGACGAGCGCGCGACGCATCAGCTAGCAATCCATCTCAAATAAAAAACTGCCGCGCGGCGGGTTTCGCATCGCGCGGCGCTCGTGGGGGCGGCCATTCAGCAGGCAAGTGGCAAAGGCCGCGGCGGCGACCCGTTCTGCCTTGCCGGAGCGGGCCGGCGGGCGCTTGCCTGTCGGCCGCGTCAGGGCGCGACCGGCACGACGCAGCCTTCGATGCCCGGCAACTGTCAGTGGCCGTGTACCACTTCGCCGTCGCGCAGCTTGTACCGCGTGCTGCAATAGGGGCACTTGGTCTCGCCGTGCGTGACATCGATGAAAACACGCGGATGCGCATTCCAACGGGTCATTTCGGGGTTGGGGCAATACACGGGCAGGTCTTTTGCACCGACCTCGACCAGCGGCATCTCTTTCACGTTCGACATCGTACGGCCAATCCAGCTAGTTACGGATGGGGGCGTCGCGGCGCCCGGCGGGGAGGCGGCCGCGGATGGCGGACAGCGACGCCGGGCGGCCAGGCGGCTCGGCCCGATCCGGGATAGGGTTCCCGGACCGGCTTCTCCGCCGCTCATATATTGTCTATTGTAATTCACCCGGCGTTTCTGCGGGGCCGCGCGGCCAGGTTTGTGTCCGGTTGTATCGATCTGCCGCGTGCCGGACACATCGCGGTAGAATAATCGGCGTTCGTAACGCAAGTAACGCAAAGCTGCGGTCCGGCTCGGCGCGCACTCGGTGCCGCGCGGGCTGGGCGTCGCGGAGAGGGGCATGCTGGCTGCCTTCTTCGTCCCGACGCCGGGGACCGCCCGCAAAAACATATCGAGATTACATCGAGAAACGCGAGACACCCTTCATGACGTCCAACACGCCTGCAAACGCTTCCATTGCCTCCCCTGGTACTATCCGCCGCCTCGACGATCTGATCGCCGCCAAGCAATTGGCCGGCAAGCGCGTCTTTATTCGTGCCGATCTCAATGTGCCGCAGGACGACCAGGGCAATATCACCGAAGACACGCGCATCAAGGCATCGGTTCCGGCGATCAAGGCAGCGTTGGCGGCAGGGGCGGCGGTGATGGTGACCTCGCATCTGGGGCGTCCGACGGAAGGGCAGTTCAAGCCGGAAGACTCGTTGGCGCCGGTCGCCAAGCGCCTGGCGGAACTGCTTGGGTGCGAGGTGCCGCTGATTCAGAACTGGGTCGAAAACGGCGTCGAGGTGCAGCCGGGTCATGTCGTGCTGCTGGAAAATTGCCGCGTGAACGTCGGCGAGAAAAAGGATTCGGAGACGCTGTCCAAGCGGATCGCCTCGATGATCGACGTCTATGTCAACGATGCATTCGGCACCGCGCACCGCGCCGAGGCGACGACGCACGGCGTGGCCAAGTACGCGCCGGTCGCCGTTGCCGGCCCCTTGCTCGCCCAAGAGCTGGACGCGCTGGGCAAGGCCTTGCATGCGCCGAAGCGCCCCTTGGTCGCCATCGTCGCGGGCTCGAAGGTATCAAGCAAGCTGACGATCCTGAAGTCGCTGGCGTCGAAAGTGGATCAACTGATCGTGGGCGGCGGCATCGCCAACACCTTCATGCTCGCGTCCGGACTGCCGATCGGCAAGTCCCTGGCCGAACCGGATCTGGTGGATGAAGCGAAGCAGATCATCGAAATGATGCGCGACCGCGGCGCCCAGGTGCCGATCCCCACCGATGTCGTGACCGCGACCGAGTTCAGCGCGACGGCGCCGGCGACGGTGAAAGCTGCCGCCGACGTGGCTGCCGGCGACACGATCCTCGATATCGGTCCGGATACGGCGAAGGCCCTCGCCACGCAGTTGAAGTCGGCTGGGACGATCGTCTGGAACGGTCCGGTGGGCGTGTTCGAATTCGACGCCTTTGGTAACGGCACCAAGACGCTGGCCGAAGCGATCGCCGCCTCGGACGGTTTCTCGATTGCCGGTGGTGGCGACACGCTGGCCGCGATCGCGAAATACGGCATCTCCGATAAGGTAGGCTATATCTCGACCGGCGGTGGCGCTTTCCTCGAATTCCTCGAGGGCAAGACCTTGCCGGCAGTCGCTGTTCTTGCAGAGAGGGCCTAAGCCATGACGAAGACGGAGAACAACGACACGCACGACTCTTTGCCTCCGTCGCATGGCGCCGACGGCGGCAGTCACGGTCCGGCGCCGGCGCACTTCATCGCGCCGCCCGGGGCCCCGATCCAACCGGCCCACACCTTGCAGCGCGCGACGAAGATCGTCGCCACGCTCGGTCCGTCTTCCGACGACGCGGAGACGCTGACGCGCATGGTGCGGGCCGGGATGAACGTCGCCCGTCTGAATTTCTCGCATGGCACCGCGGACGACCATCGTCACCGTGCGGAGCGCGTAAGGGCGGCGGCGCAGGCCTGCGGTCGCGAAGTCGCGATCATGGCGGACCTGCAAGGTCCGAAGATTCGCGTCGGCAAGTTCGCGAACGGCAAGACGACGCTGCGCCCCGGCCAGGCTTTTATCCTCGACGCGGGATGCAAGATGGGCGACGACGAGCGGGTAGGGCTGGATTACCCGGAGCTGCCGCGCGATCTGTCGCCGAACGACGTGCTGTTGCTGAACGACGGACTGATCGTGCTGGTCGTCGATAAAGTGGTGGGCGAGGAGATTCACACCCGCGTCCGGATCGGCGGCGATCTGTCGAACAACAAGGGCATCAACCGGCAGGGCGGCGGCTTGTCCGCGCCCGCGCTGACGGCGAAGGACATGGACGACATCCGCACGGCGATGGCGATCCGTGCCGACTATATCGCGGTGTCTTTCCCAAAAAGCGCCGCCGATATGACGATGGCCCGACAATTGGCCACCGTCGCCGGGGCCGAGCACGGCATCAAGCCGCGCATGATCGCCAAAATCGAGCGCGCCGAAGCGATTCCGGCGCTCGACGAAATCCTCGAGGCGTCCGACGGCATCATGGTCGCGCGCGGCGATCTTGCCGTGGAAGTGGGCAATGCGGCCGTACCGGCCTTGCAGAAGCGGATGATCAAGATGGCGCGCGATGCCAATCGTGTCGTCATCACGGCCACTCAGATGATGGAATCGATGATCCAGGCGCCGGTGCCGACGCGCGCCGAAGTGTCGGACGTCGCCAATGCGGTGCTGGACGGGACCGATGCGGTGATGCTGTCCGCTGAAACCGCCGCGGGCCGTTATCCGGTGGAAACGATCGAAACGATGGCCGCAATCTGCTGCGAGGCAGAGAAGACACAGGAAGTGGCTTTTGATCGTGATATCGTTGATCGCACTTTTAAGCGGATCGACCAGTCGATTGCGATCGGTGCGATGTTTACGGCCTATCACCTCGGTGCAAAGGCGATCGTCGCCTTGACCGAGTCCGGGGCGACGGCGCTGTGGATGAGCCGACATTGGACCCAGGTGCCGATTTACGCGATGACGCCGCGCGTTCGGGCAGAGCGGGCGATGGCGTTGTATCGCAACGTCACGCCGCTGCCGATGGAAACCGGCGACGATCGCGACAAAGTGCTGACCGATGCCATTAACGTTTTGGTCGAACGGGGATATGCGAGCGCGGGCGATCGCGTGGTGCTGACGATCGGTTCGCCGATGGGACAGCCTGGCGGTACGAATGCACTGAAGATCGTGACGGTGGGCGAATAACGCCGGCCCGCCAAAGCGGGCCATGCCGTCGCGCGGAATGGAATGCTGTAGTCCTCACGCAAAAAGTTTTTATATAAAGGAGAAAAACCATGCCCATCGTCTCGATGCGCCAACTGTTGGACCACGCCGCTGAAAACGGTTACGGCCTGCCGGCTTTCAACGTCAACAACCTCGAGCAAGTCCAGGCGATCATGGAAGCCGCGAACGCGGTGAACGCGCCGGTGATCATGCAGGCATCGGCCGGCGCGCGTAAATACGCGGGCGAAGCCTTTCTGCGCCATCTGATCGAAGCGGCGGTGGAAGCCTATCCGCATCTGCCGGTCGTGATGCACCAGGATCACGGTCAATCTCCGGCCGTGTGCATGGCGGCGATCCGTAGCGGCTTCTCCAGCGTGATGATGGATGGTTCGCTGGAAGCGGACGGCAAGACGGTCGCGTCGTACGAGTACAACGTCGAGACGTCGCGCAAGGTGGTCGAGCTTGCGCACTCGATCGGCGTGACGGTGGAAGCCGAGCTGGGCGTGCTGGGCTCCCTGGAAACGATGAAGGGCGACAAGGAAGACGGTCATGGTGCGGAAGGCACGATGACGCGTGAACAGCTGCTGACGGATCCGGAGCAGGCTGCCGACTTCGTGCGCCAGACCGGTTGCGATGCATTGGCGATCGCGATCGGGACGTCGCACGGCGCGTACAAGTTCACGAAGAAGCCCACGGGCGACATCCTGTCGATTTCGCGTATCAAGGAAATCCACCGTCGTATTCCGAACACGCACTTGGTGATGCACGGTTCGTCGTCGGTGCCGCAGGAACTGTTGGCGGAAATCCGCGAGTTCGGCGGCGACATGAAGGAAACCTACGGCGTGCCGGTCGAGGAAATCCAGGAAGGCATCAAGAACGGCGTGCGCAAGATCAATATCGATACCGATCTGCGCCTGGCGATCACCGGTGCCTTGCGTCGCTACTTCGTCGAAAACCCGTCTAAATTCGATCCGCGCGACTACCTGAAGCCGGCCCGGATTGCCGCATCGCAAGTCTGTAAAGACCGCTTCATCGCGTTCGGTTGCGAAGGACAAGCCGGCAAGATCAAGCCGATTTCGCTGGAAAAGATGGCCGAGCGCTATAAGGCCGGTGAGCTGAACCAAGTCGTGAAATAAGCGTTGAGCTGCGATTCGTGGCGCTAAGCCAGGAATCGATCGCGACGCCGACTGGGCGCGCCTTGGCTTAACGGCCCTGCCGCCCCGATGCACTGCATCCCATGGGTCGGACCGATGTCCGGCTTATCGGGTGCAGTGCGCGTTTGGGGGGGGCGGATGCGGTTGCGCAAATGTCTTGCGAAGTCAATCATTTAGTATGACATAGTAATTTACATAAAAACCTAAGCGAATTTAGGTCTTGTCTTATAGAAAGAACGCCGTCGCGCCCTCAATAATCAGCTTATTTTTAGCGAGTGGCCGAAAAATGCGTTTCATAAGAAAACTGGGCGTGGTCTCGGTCACCGGGGCATTCATTCTCACTTCGACGCTTGCTGGCTGCGGCGGCGGGGGCGACGCGAACAAGCCTGCATCGGACGAAAATACTCCCTTGCAAAATGATAAGGAGGCTCCGGCGAAACAGGGCGACGCCGCCGAGCAGGAGCGCATCAACGGACTTGCGCAGAAAGCCAGAGAAGAAGCGGCACGGTTGGTCGAGCAGCGGAAGGCGCAAGAAGAGCAGGACCGTCAGACCGAGCAGCGGAAGGCGCAGGAAGAGCAGGAGCGTCTGGCCGCGCTGCGGAAGGCGCAAGAAGAGCAGGACCGTCAGACCGAGCAGCGGAAGGCGCAGGAAGAGCAGGAGCGTTTGGCCGCGCAGCAGAAGGCGCAAGAAGAGCAAGAGCGTCTGGCCGCGCTGCGGAAGGCGCAAGAAGAGGTGGACCGTCTGGCAGCGCTACAGAAAGCGAAGGACGAAGCGGCACGGGTCGCCTTGCAAGATCAACAAGAACGAGAACGACGCATCAACGTCGCAGCGAAGACGTTGTCGGATCGAAGCAAGGAGACAACACTGGCCCTGGCCGATGACATGCTTAAAAAGCACGATACCGGCGAAATCGGCACCCGTTTGAGAGCCGCGTCCGCGCAAGCGCAGCAAATTCAAACCGAGCTTCATTCGAAGGACGTCGTCAAGGACGAGGCGTTGCTCCTCCGGATACAGAATGCAAAGCAAACGTTGGCGACACTGTTGGACGAACGACGCAAATGGATTGCAGACGCACCAGCACGTGACGAGCAGAAACGATTGAAGGTCCAGCAGGAACAGGAGGCTAGGGAGGCGCAAAAAGCGCGAGAGGCGGAAGAAGCGCGGGCAAAGGCCCGGCGCGAAGCGGACGAGCGGCGCCGACAGCTTTTGGCGAAGCAGGAGCCCGATTTCTGTAATCCGGCTTCCGTGATGACTTACGCCAGCGGTGCTGCGGAAGATCCGTCGCAGGCGCTGACGCAAATCACGATCACCTTACAGCCGCAGGGCCAGAACGACGACGCGGAGGGGAATCGCGTGCGTGTCGACGCCGTACTCAAACGGGCGCTCAAGATGCATGCCGACGGTGCGCGCGACGGCGATCTCGGTGGCGCATTGATGCTGACGCGCGCGATCGACCAACAAGCGGTCAAGATCGATCGCTTCCTTCCCGATGGCAGTGCGGTGATCACGCTGGGGCAACGCGTGCCGAGTCGAGAAGTGCAGCGTCTGCTCGACTATATCGTCAGCGATCCCGACGTATTCGCCGCCGATCCGGACAGTGAAATCGTCGAGCACTACATCACCGCAGACCCAGGGACCGGGGCGTCTGTCGACGATCCGCGATGGCACTTGACGCGAATCAAAGCAGACGCAGCCCTGGCACTGCTGCCGGACGATGCTGCGCGTCAGGCGGTCGCGACGGCGGTGATCGACAGTGGATGGGTCAAGCATAGGTCGCTGACAGCATCCAGATACGAAGGCGGGGCGAATTTCTCGGCAATGCGTAAGACTTCACCGACCGCCCAGCAATTTCGGAACGTCGGGTTGATCGATCCGTCGGGGAATTCCGACGTAGACGACTTCTTCCATGGCACCGGTGTGGCGGGATTCATCGGCGCATCGACGACGCCGTCCATACCGGGTATCACGGCGAATGGCGTCAATCCGGGAAGCCGCCTGCTGCCGGTGATGATGGGCACCATGGGTCTCTTGATGCACAAGGACATGGCCAGCGATATGAGCGAAGCCATTTACTGGGTCGCGGGGAAGCCGGTCCCATCGTATGGCCCTCAGATGGTCAAGGTGCGTGTGATAAACATCAGCTTGGGCCGACCGACGAATGACCCGCGTAGTCGCGTCTTGGTGGCATGCCCCGCACCGTTGCAGCAGGCGATCACGTATGCAAACGCGCAGGGAATCTCCGTGGTCACCTCGGCAGGAAATAATGATTCGCCCGCATCGTGGTCTATTCCAGGCAATTGCGATGGTGTCATCGTTGTCGGCGGTACCGATGTCAACGATCGTCGTTTCCTGCGGCCTCAACGAAAATATGCGGGCAGCGCCTATGGGAAAGCCGTGACGATCAGTGCGCCGGCCGATGATGTCTGGTCGGTCACGATCGACAGTGCCTTCACGGTAAATGGCCGAGTAGCCAGCCGTACACCGATCGACGGGACGGAGTTCCAAACCAAGGTCATCGGCACCAGTTTTTCTTCGCCGCAAGTGGCCGGTGTCATCTCTCTGATGCTGGCGGCCAACCCGACCTTACGTCCGGACGAAATCAAGACCATACTGACGGACTCCGCCAATAAAACGATGCAAGACCTCCCGGATATCTGTCAGCGTCCGCCCGGTGCCGGTATTCTCGATGCCGAAGCCGCCGTGAAACGGGCGCGAAACGGGACCGCCGGCTAACGCAAGGGGTGACAGGGGGGCGGGGCCGAATATAGGTGGTCTGTTTACACCACGTTCTGAGCGATTTCGGCCCCCCGTCGGGCAAAAGTATTAAAATACGCCGTTTTCGCCCCCGGACCCGGCCAATGCGTGGCCCGGCGGCCTCCCGGACGACGACAGGAAGGACCCCCATGCCCTCGACGCTTTACGAATCGACAATCCGCTCGCTGCCGCTGCTCGGCCGTGGCAAGGTCCGCGAAAATTACGCGGTCGACGACGACAAGCTGCTGATTGTTACCTCGGACCGCCTTTCGGCGTTCGACGTCGTCATGGGTGAACCGATCCCCGCCAAGGGACGCGTGCTGAACCAACTGTCCGATTTCTGGTTCGCCAAGCTCGGCCACATCGTCCCGAATCACCTGACCGGCATCGCGCCGGAATCGGTGGTCGCAGCCGATGAGATCGACCAAGTGTCGGGTCGTGCCGTCGTGGCGCGCCGCCTGAAGCCAATCCTGATCGAGGCGGTCGTGCGCGGCTATCTGGCCGGCAGCGGTTGGAAGGAATATCAGGCGGATCAATCGGTTTGCGGCGTTAAGCTCCCGGCCGGTCTGCGCAACGCGGAAAAACTCCCGCAACCGATTTTCACGCCGGCCGCCAAGGCCGAACTCGGCGAACATGATGAAAACATCACGTTCGACGATGCAGCCAAGCGCGTGGGTGGCGATATCGCCGAGCAGATCCGCGACATCGCGATCAAGCTTTACACGGAAGCGTCGGCATTCGCCGCCACGCGCGGTATCATCATCGCCGACACGAAGTTCGAATTCGGCCTCGACGACGCCGGTCGCATCGTGCTGATGGACGAAGTGTTGACCGCCGATTCCTCGCGTTTCTGGCCGGCCGACGAGTACCAGGTAGGCTCGAATCCCCCGTCTTTCGACAAGCAGTTTGTCCGCGACTGGCTGGAAACGCAGCCCTGGGGCAAGACCGCACCGGCACCGGCACTGCCGGCCGACGTGATTGCCAAGACGTCGGAAAAGTACATCGAAGCGTTGACCCGCGTAACTGGCCAGGCCCTGCGCTGAAATCGGCAGCAGTACGCTTGAAGCGTGACAGCCGGCGCATGACGCCGGCTGTCCGCCGTCCGACTCCCCCAAATTGACTTGCAGCAATGAGCGAACAACAAACAGCCAAGCCGCCGGTGATCGGCGTCGTGATGGGTTCCAATTCAGATTGGGACGTGATGCGTCACGCGGTGGCGGTGCTGAAGGAATTCGGCATTGCCCATGAAGCGAAAGTCGTCTCCGCGCATCGGATGCCGGACGAGATGTTCGCCTATGCGGAAAGCGCCCGCGCCCGAGGGCTGCGCGCGATCATCGCCGGTGCCGGCGGTGCCGCGCACCTGCCGGGCATGCTCGCCGCCAAGACCACGGTGCCGGTACTCGGCGTGCCGGTGGCAAGTAAGTATCTGCGCGGCGTGGACTCCTTGCACTCGATCGTGCAAATGCCGAAGGGCGTTCCCGTGGCGACGTTTGCCATCGGCGAAGCCGGTGCCGCCAACGCCGCGCTGTTCGCGGTGTCGCTGCTGGCCGCCGATGCACCGGACATCCTCGAGCAGCTTGAGGCATTCCGTGTGAGGCAACGCAAGGCGGCGGAAGCCATGACGCTGCCGCTCGACGAGGAAGCGTGATCGTGAGTACCGATAACGTCCTACATCGCAAAGTGCTGCCGGGCGCCTGGCTCGGCGTGCTGGGCGGCGGTCAGCTTGGCCGCATGTTCTGTCACGCGGCGCAGGCGATGGGCTATAAGGTCGCCGTGCTGGAGCCGGATGCCGGCAGTCCCGCGGGCATGGTTGCCGATCGCCATATCCAGGCGCAATACGACGATCCGGACGCCCTCGAAACGCTGGCGCAATTGTGCGAAGCGGTAACCACCGAGTTCGAAAACGTGCCGGCCGCAGCGTTGGACAAGCTTGCCGAGACGGTGCGCGTGAGTCCGCCGGGACGTGCGGTGGCCATCGCGCAGGACCGCATCGCCGAGAAACAGTTTCTGGCGCAATGTGTCGGTGTCGCACCGCATCGCGTGATCGAATCGCAAACGGCACTCGATGCGCTGGACGACAGTGCGTTCAACGGCGTGCTCCCCGGCATCCTGAAAACCGCCCGCATGGGGTATGACGGCAAGGGGCAGATTCGTGTCGCGACGGTGCAGGAAGTACGCGATGGCTTCGCCCAGTTGGGTGGCGCTGCCTGCATCCTGGAAAAGCGTCTGTCGCTGGACTACGAAGTGTCGGCGCTCGTCGTGCGCGGCGCGGACGGCGCCACGGTGGTCTATCCAATCGCACAGAACACGCATATCGACGGCATCCTCGCGGAAACCGTCGTGCCCGCGCCCAAGCTGGATCTGATGACCGGCGGCTTGAGCCAGGCCCGCCTGGCGGCGCAGATCGCCGATCAGGCGCGCACGATCGTGACGGCGCTCGGCTATGTCGGCGTGCTGTGCATCGAGTTCTTCGTGTTGACCGATGGCACGCTGGTCGCAAACGAGATGGCGCCGCGGCCGCACAACTCGGGGCACTATACGATCGACGCCTGCGTGACGAGCCAGTTCGAGCAGCAGGTGCGGGCCATGACCGGTTTGCCGCTCGGCGATACCCGGCAGCATTCGCCGGCGGTGATGCTGAACGTGTTGGGCGATATCTGGTTTCAGAGCGGCAACGGCGAGACGGCACGCACGCCGGCCTGGGACATGGCTGCAGCGTTGCCCGAGGTGCATATCCATCTGTACGGCAAGGAAGCCGCACGGAAGGGCCGCAAGATGGGCCATATCACCGCGACGGGGCCCGATGCCGCCAGCGCAAAGCAGCGCGCCCGTCAGGTCGCGCAGGACCTCGGTCTGCCGACCGTCGTTTGAGCAAGGCGGTAGGCGCCGCCCGAGCGCGGCGTTTTACGCGCCGCGCCTTTTAGCGCGCGGCGCGCTTGCCGTCACTGCGGCTGGTTATACACCCACTCCAATAGCGCATCGTGCGCGGCGCCGCCGAGGGACGAGCGCGGGTCGTTGATGAAACTCACCACCAGATAGGGATGCCCGTTCGCGGCATAGACAAAGCCGGCGATCGCACGCACATTCGATAGCGTGCCGGTCTTGATCTGCGCATGTCCGGCAATCGGGCTGCGTACCAGACGGTGACGCATCGTGCCATCGACGCCGACCGTCGGCAGGGAATCGATCAGCGGTTGGGCAACCGGGCTATGGAAGGCCGAGTCCAGCATTTCACCCATCGTATCGGTGCTGATCCGCGCATCGCGTGCCAGCCCCGAGCCGTTGTCGATGACCAGACCGTCGGTTTCGATCTTGTTCTTCCGCAGCCAGCGCTTGACGACGGTATCGGCACCGTCCAAGGTTGCCGGCGGTTTGAACGCAACCGCGCCGATGGTCAGGTAGATATTCCGCGCCATCGTGTTATTGCTGACCTTGTTCATGCTCTTGACGATGTCGGTCAAGGTCGGGCTCTGATGCGCGGCGATACGCCGTGCGGCCACCGGGATCGTCGCCTCGCGTATCGCGCCGTTGAACGTGCCGCCGGCCTGCTGCCACAAGGCAAGGAAGCCGCCCGAGAAGAAGCGGGTGGGGTCCATCACGGCGATGTTGTTTTGCATCGGGCCGCAACGTAGCGACAGCGGCCCCTGGAAATCCACATTCAACGTGCCGTCGGGGCCATTGCTGATATGCGGTTGCGCGGCGGCCGTGCTGCGGCAGGGACCGCGGAACGGCCGGATATCGTTGGTGACGCGCAATTGCGACAGCGGCGGCGTGATGGACACTTGCGCATGGCCGTCGACATCGGGCTCGACGTTGATCGTCAACGATTTGAACGCATACAGCAAAGCGTCCGGACCGACGTTATACGGCGCATCGGTCGATTCGTCGATGATGTCGGCGCTGGCGGTCGAGGGATCGAAGTAATTCTTGTCGAGCACCAGATCGCCGTTGATGCGGTTGATACCGGCGGCGCGAATCTGATTGATCAGGTCCACCAACTGCTCGGGAACGAGGAAGGGATCGCCGGTGCCCTCGATATACAGATTGCCGTTCAGCACGCCGTTTTGCACTTGACCGTCGATGAAGGCCGACGTGGTCCAGCGGTAATCCGCACCCAGCATCGACAGGCTGGCGTAGGTCGTCAGCGTTTTCATCGTCGAGGCCGGCGCCATCGGGCGCTGCGTGTCGTAATCGAGCACGCGCTGATTCGTGTCCAGGCGCACCACCAGGGCGCTGACCGATGAGACCGGGATATGCCCCAGTGCCAGTCCGCGCATCACCGCCGGCGGCAAGGGGCCGGCAGGCACGTCGATGTGACGGCCGCGCGCGGGAACGCTGGCGGCACGGGCGTTAAGACGCGCCGTGGACTCGGCCGCCGCGACGCGCGCCTTTGGCGACGGTTCGTCGGACCGTCGGGCGCGCGCGTGACGCTTCTTCGGCGTGTCGGCGTGGGCCGCGACGCGCACGACGTGCGCCCCGTGGCGCTTCTCCGTCGGCGTGGCCGTTGTTTGCGCCGCCGACGCGTTCAACGCGGCGCAGGCCAAGGCGAGCGCCGTGACGGCAGAGGCGGCCGCGCGTGGCGGCGATCCGACGAGGGCCCGCACACGGCCGGCCGCAGCGGGAGGAAAACGGAAAGGCGACAAACCGGAAAAACGCAGCACGAAAGATCAACTCGACTGAAAGGGACCGGCGGCAGGCGGCGGTCGGGAGAGGATCGGACATTGTAGACATAAGTTGCCGCTGCTGGCTTACATGCGGCTTGCTCGCGCGCGGCAATTCGCCTCCTTTCGTGACAATTCGTTAGGGCCTTGCGCGAGCGGTCGGTCGGCACGCTACACTCCCCACTTCGTTTGCTCCGTCTCATGCCGCCATGCAGGCCCCTTTGAAAATCTATTTGGCCGGACCCGATGTGTTTTTTCGCGATCCGATTGCCCGTGGCGCGGCGTTGCGCGCGCGTTGCGCCGCTTTCGGCTTCGCGGGCCATTTCCCGTTGGACGCGGCGCTGCCGCCCGACGCGGACGACATCGTGCAGCCGGACGGCAGTACCGCTTTGCCGCCGACGCCGGGGAGCGCGATGCGTATCTATCGCGCGAATATCGCCCTGCTGCGCGGCTGCGACGCCGTCATGGCCAATGTGCAGGATTTTCGCGGCGCCGAGCCCGATTCCGGCACCGTCTTCGAAATCGGCTATGCGGTGGCGCTGGGGCTCCCCGTCTGGGCCTATGGCGCACCGGACAAGCCGATCAGCGAGCAGGTGGCCCACGACGCAGCGGGGCGGGATAGCGCGGACTGGCAGGTCGAGGACTTTGGCTTGCCGCGTAATCTGATGCTGTCTTGCTCGAGCCGTGTGGTTGCGGGCGGCGTCGATGCCTGCTTGGCGGATATGCGGGCGGTGCTGATTGCACGGACCCAGCCTTTCGTGCCGGGCTGGATAGGCGCTAACTGGGACAGGGGCGCAACGCAGGCCGATGCGATGCCCGAGGGAGCACGATAAATGCGGATTTTGCTGGTAGAGGATGATCGAATGATCGCGGACGGCGTGCGTAAGGCGTTGCGCGCCGACGGCTGGGCGACCGATTGGGTCGCCGATGGCGCAGCGGCCTCGTCGGCGCTGGGGCTCGAACAATACGATCTGGTGCTGTTGGATCTCGGATTGCCGAAGCGCGACGGCCTCGACGTGCTGCGCAGCCTGCGCGCCTCGGGCAACAAGGTGCCGGTGCTGATCTGCACCGCGCGTGATGCGGTGGCCGACCGTGTCAGCGGGCTTGATGCCGGCGCCGACGATTACCTCGTCAAGCCATTCGACCTCGACGAGCTGGCCGCGCGGATGCGCGCGCTGCTGCGGCGCCAGGCCGGACGTGGCGAGCCGGTGATGCGTTTCGGCGCGTTGACGATCGATCCGACGTCCCGCGAGGTCGCCGTGGACGGTACGACGGTCGCCCTTTCCGCGCGCGAATATGCGCTACTGGAGGCGCTGACGGCACGGCCGGGCGCGGTGTTGTCGAAAGCGCAGCTCGAAGAGAAAATCTATGGCTGGGGCGAGGAAATCGGCAGCAACGCCGTCGAAGTTTATGTTCACGCGCTGCGCAAAAAGCTGGGCGCCGATTTCATTCGGACCGTGCGCGGCCTCGGCTATCTGATTCCGCGGCAAGGCGCCGAGGGCAACGGCACCGGCGGAACGACGTCGGCCACGTCCGCCACGCCCACCGCCGCGCCGGATGCGTCCGGTCGGGCGGGAGAGTAAGGGCGCCGATGCGATCGATTCGACGGGTTTTGCTGTTCTGGCTGCTCGGCATCGTCATGCTGGGTATCGTCCTGGCCGGCGTGCTGATCTACCGACAGGCGCAGGCCGAAGCCAATGCGCTGTTCGATTATCAACTGCAACAGACGGCGGCGGCGCTGCCCTCGGAGCCGTTTTCCTCGGTTCTCGGCAATAACGCGGCGAGCAGCGACGGCGTGGTGATCCAGATCTGGAGCCGCGACGGCGCGCAACTCTACTATTCCCATCCCCGTTCGCCGCTGGCGCCGCGTGCGGAACTCGGTTTTTCCACCGAGCACACCCCGAGCGGCGACTGGCGCGTCTACAGCGCGATCGTCGGCGACAACGTGGTCCAGCTGGCGCAGCCGATGGCCGTGCGCAGCCTGTTGGCGGCGGAAACCGCCTGGCGGACCGTCTGGCCGCTGGTGGTATTGTTGCCCGTCATGGGCATTGCCGTGTGGCTCAGCGTCGGCCGCGGCTTGCGGCCCTTGTCGCGGCTGGCGCGGGCATTGGAGGCGCGCAAGCCCGAGGCGGTCGATCCGCTGCCCGAGCGCAATGTGTCGCCGGAAATCCGCCCCGTGGTACAGGCGCTGAATGGTTTGCTGCAGCGCTTGAGCGTGGCTTTCGATACGCAGAAAGCCTTCGTCGCCGACGCCGCGCACGAGTTGCGCACGCCGCTGGCCGCGCTGCGGATCCAGACCCAGTTGCTGGAGCGTGCGAGCGACGACGTCGCACGGCGCGAAGCGTTGACCGATCTCAAGCACGGCGTCGAACGCGCCACGCGTCTGGTCGAGCAACTGCTGTTGCTCGCCCGCTCGGATATGGCGCCGTCGGTGGGCGACGCCGGCGCGCGAAACGTCGGCGCGCGTACAGACAGCGCGGCGGCGTTGCCGCCTGGCGGCTCCGGCGGCTCCCCTGTCACGGGTGTCATCGTGGGCGAGGCGGGCAAGGGGAGCGGGAACCCCGACCTGCGCGTCATGGTCGAGTCCTGCGTCGCGCTGTTGGCACCGTTGGCGATCGACAAGGGCGTCGATCTGGGGATGGGAAGCGCGGAAAGCGTTCGCATCGACGGCGATGCCGACGATTGGCAGGTCCTGATCGGCAATCTGCTCGACAACGCGGTCAAATACACGCCGGGCGGCGGCCGCGTCGATGTGTCGCTCGGGCCCTGCGACGGAGGCGCCTGGCTCGAAATCGCCGACACCGGACCGGGCATTTCGGATGCCGACAAAACCCGCGTATTCGATCGGTTCTATCGCTCGCCCGATGCCACGCATGCCGATAATCCGGTGAACCCGCGCGGCAGCGGCCTGGGACTCGCGATCGTGAAACGGATCGCCGATCGTTACGCCGCCGAGATCACCCTCGCGGACCGCGCGCCGCATGGCTTGACGGTCCGTGTGCAGATAGCCGGGTCGCAGCGCTCGGTCTGAATTTCTAGTCGCCGGCAATGAACCGGCACGACGTTGCGACCGTGCTTAAGTTCCGTTTAAGCGCTTGCTCGTACGCTTGATACCAAGGGCAGCACATGCTCATCGGATCGAGGAGTCGAGAATGAAGCAACGGACATTCAAACGCACCGCGCTGGCAGGCGTGCTGACATTGGCGGTGGCGGGCGGCTATCTGGCCGGCACGCACCATTACGAAACGAATTTCGTCGAGCCGGCGCACGCCGCGCCCAGCGTCCCCGCGCCGGCATCGGCTCCGGCGCCGCAAGCAGCGCAGACAGCGCCCGCGCAGCCGGCATTGATGCCCGCCGAAGCAGCCCGACGTACCGGCGTGCCGGACTTTTCGGGCCTGGCGGAGACCTATAGTCCTGCCGTGGTGAACATCAGCGCGAAGCATGAGGTGCGCGCCTCGTCGAAGCGTGGACAATCGCAGCAACAGCTGCCGATCAGCCCCGACGATCCGTTCTACCAGTTCTTCAAGCACTTCTACGGCGACGTACCGAATCAGCAGCAGCAAGATGCGCCGAGCATGAGCCTGGGCTCCGGTTTCATCGTCAATGCGAACGGCTATATCCTGACCAATGCGCACGTCGTCGACGGGGCGAATGTCGTCACGGTCAAGCTGACGGACAAGCGTGAGTTCCGCGCCAAGGTGGTGGGCGTCGACAAGCCGACCGATGTCGCCGTGCTGAAGATCGATGCCAAGGATCTGCCGACGGTGCAGATCGGCGATCCGAACAAGAGCAAGGTCGGTCAGTGGGTCGTGGCCATCGGTTCGCCGTACGGCTTTATCAACACCGTGACGTCGGGGATCATCAGCGCGAAATCGCGTTCGCTGCCGGACGACACCTATGTGCCGTTCATCCAGACCGACGTGCCGGTGAATCCGGGTAATTCCGGTGGTCCGCTGTTCAACCTGGATGGTCAGGTCATCGGTATCAATTCGATGATCTACAGCCAGACGGGCGGCTTCCAAGGTCTCTCCTTCGCCATTCCCATCGACGTGGCGATGAAGGTCGAGCAGGCGCTGGTCAAGGATGGCCATGTGAGTCGCGGCCGGATCGGCGTGACGATCCAGGAAATGAACCAGACACTGGCAAACTCCTTCGGTCTGCCGAATTCGAATGGCGCGCTGGTCGCGTCCGTCGAACCGGGCGGTCCGGCGGCGAAGGCTGGTATCAAGCCTGGCGATGTGATCCTGTCGGTCAACGGCGATACCGTCGAGGATTCGGCGGCGGTGCCGGCCGAGGTGGCCAATATCGCACCGGGATCCAAGGCATCGATCGTGGTGTGGCGCGATAAGGCGCGCAAGACGATCGACGTGACGGTGGCCAAGCTGGGCGCCAAGGACGGCGATGCGAAGCCGACTGCAACGCCGGATCAGCCGCAAGGACGCCTGGGCGTTGCGGTTCGGCCGCTGACGCCGCAGGAACGCGATCAGGCACAGATCAGCGGCGGCTTGCTGGTGCAGCAGGCGGTGGGTGCGGCGGAGAATGCCGGTATTCAACCGGGGGACGTGATCCTCTCGATCAACGGTTCGCCGGTCACGACGGTGGCGCAATTGCGCGATCGAATCGCCCAGGCCGGCAGCAGCGTGGCCTTGTTGATCCAACGCGACGACTCGCAGATTTTCGTCCCGGTGGATTTGAGCGGCGCGGCTAACAATTAAGCCTGTGGCGTGCCGGCGATCTAGCTGGCATCGCTTTTGCATGGTCGGATCGATAGTTCGGCGGCAACCCAGTCCCTGGGTCCGCCGACGGTCTGATCCCAAGCAAACAATAAATGAGGAGAAAACACCGATGGTTGAACGATCGAAGCCCCTTTCCGCAAGCGGATGGACGAAGGGCGCCAGCGTCCTGGCCTTTACGCTGGCGGCAACGCTGACGGCAGTTGCACCGGCGGTGCATGCACAGTCGACCGATCAGGGCAGTCTGCCCGCCGCGGCGCAGCAAGGCGATGTGACCTTCCTGTCGGGCGGTGTCGGTAAGGACGAGTCCGATGCGATCAAAAAAGCGGCGGCGCATTGGCCGCTGTCGCTGAGCTTTATCGGCGGCGACCGTAACTTTGTTGCCGATGTTGCGGTGAAGATTACCGACTCGAAAGGCGCGACCGTGCTGGAAACGTCGGCGAAGGGCCCGTATATGCTCGTGCGCCTGCAGCCGGGCCACTATACGGTGCATGCCACTTACGCCGGCAAGGAAGTCTCGCACACGACGAACGTGACCAGCAAAGGCCATGCACGCCTGAGCTTCAGCTGGAAGCACGCATAAATCAGAGGCTGTCCGCCTGAGCGATATCGCCAGGCGGCACCAAACCGCAGGCCGGCTTGTCGTCGGGCCCGTGCGAAACCGAACGTTCCGGTTTTGCACGGGCCCGAATCGCATGGGACTGCAGAACCGGCACATTGTGACGGTAGGCGGTGACCTCGGCGAGAATCGAGACGGCGATTTCGGCCGGGGTCTGCGCGCCCAGGTAGAGGCCGACCGGCGAATGGAGGGTGTCCAGTTGCTCGGGAGAGACGTCGAACAAGGCAAGACGGGCGACCCGTTGTTCGCGATGTCCGCGGGATCCGATGGCGCCCACGTAGAAAGCCTCTGACTGTAGCGCATCGATCAGCGCGAGGTCGTCGAGTTTCGGATCGTGCGTTAGCGCGATGATGGCGGTGCGGGCGTCTACCCCCATGCCGAGCACGACGTCGTCCGGCATGGCGCGAGTCAGATCCACTCCGTCGACCTCCCATGAACCGGCATACTGTTCGCGCGGTTCGCAGACGATGACCTGATAGCCCAGCGGCACCGCCATCCGGGCCAGGTGCGAGGCGATCTCGCCGGCACCGATCAATACCATCCGATAGGCGGCGCCGTGCAGCGTGGTCAAGGTCTTGCCGTCGAACGCGAAATCACGCGGCTGGACGGCCGTTATATCGGCATCGACGTCCGTGCTGGAGTCGGTCGCCCCGACGGTGTCGTCCGGTTCGTGATGCGCAGCCCCCGACGTGCCGTCGCGCAACCGTACCGCCCCGGTTCGCATATCGAGATCGCGGCAGAGCAGCGTGCGTCGGAAGCCGAGTGGCGCCACGGCCGCGACGCCGGTGATTTCCTCGGCCGTCCGCGGCGGTGCGGGCTGGCGCAGCGCCGCTATCAAGTCGGCGAGTGCGCTGCGTGCACCGATCGGTTCCAGCACCAGCACCAGGGTGCCGCCGCACGGTAGACCGAAGCGCTGGGCCTCCTCTGCATCCACGCCGTAGCGCACCACGCAGGGCAGCCCATCGTCCGGCGTCAGTACGCCCCGGATAGCGCGATCGGCCAGATCGTCTTCGATACAGCCGCCGGAGACGGAGCCGACGATGAGGCCATCATCGCGTACCGCGACCATCGATCCCACGGGGCGCGGTGCGGAGCCCCATGTCCGAACCACCGTTCCCAATATGACGCGCTGACCCGCTCGACGCCATTTTTCAGCGGTTTCGATCACAGTGAGGTCGACGTTGTCCATGCGAGGCGCACCTTGTTCGAGAGAGTCCGGGCGCACGGGGATCCGCAGCCTATATCAAGCGACACTAGCAGCAAAATTCACGCCACGCAGCGTGAGAACAGGCGGGAACCGCCGGCGCCGCAGACAGCTAGGCCAATCCGGTGCCGGCCTGCGGGAGATGCAGCAGGGCGGGGGAGCGGCGCAACATGTCGACGAATCCGTCGATCAGCCGCTGCGCATCGTCGAGCAGCGCCCGAGGCGTGTAGGCGGCCATGTGGTCGGTCACCGTACCGACAATCATCGCATGAAGAAACGAGGCGGCAAATGCCGTATCGAGCGTATCGGGCAATTGGTTTTTATCGACCGCATTGGCCAGCGCGCGCTGCATCGCATCGATCGTGCGGCGCGCATTGTCGCGCTTGCGCTCGATGACTGGCTGCATATCCACCGTATGTTCCCACTTCAGCACCAATATTTCGATCACGGTGCGACGGCGCGGGTTCTGGACGATATCGAGCAGACATTGCACCAGAATCGCGCGCAGACGGCCGAGCGGATCCGGCTCTCGCGCATCGATCGACTCGGCCATCAGTTCGTCGAGCGGCAGCAGTTCCCGATCGACCATCGCGACGAACAATTCACACTTATTTTTGAAATGCCAGTAGATTGCTCCACGGGTCAAATCGGCCGCGCCGGCGATGTCCGCCAGGGAAGTGTGCGCGACGCCGCGCTCGGAGAACATGCGCTCCGCGGTGTCGAGGATCAGATTGCGGGTCTCTAGCGCTTCTTCTTTCGTTCTTCTGGGCATGGCGCGCCTGCGCTGATCTCAAAAAAGTTGACGGTCTTTCCGGCGCTTGCTTACGGGCGTCGGCCGGCCCTCAGCACAGCCGGGTAGGCACGTCCTGCGGCGTTTTGCCATTGGGGAATTAATGCACGGTAATACATACATTAGTGAATGTATATATAATAACATCCACTCTGCGCGGAGGCATCTGTTTTTAAAGACAATTTTAAGAACGGACGCCGCCGCGCTTGGCGTTAGCCGGTGCGGAATTGCTTACAAAATCGGGTTTCGCGTCGAAAAAAACCTTGTCAGGAATAGGGTTGTTTTGGCGCGGTCACACCCACGGCGTTGAAAGCCAGTAGTCTCTGACGCGATAGATAGAGTAGGCCGCCGTCTTCACGGTGATAAAACAGCGGTTTTTAAAGAACAATTTTTTGTCAGAGGTCGTTCCATGCGCGTTGATCGGGTCAAGTACCGTCTTATTTGCGCCGCTTCGGGGGCAATGATGCTCACGCTCGCTGCCTGCGGAAAGAAAGACCAACCGGCGGCCGGGCAGCAGCCGCCGACGCAGGTCGGTGTGATGACTGTCCAACCCCAGGCGGTTGCCGTGAACACCGAACTGCCGGGGCGTGCTTCGTCCTTCCTGGTGGCCGAAGTTCATGCACGCGTGGACGGCATCGTTCTGAAGCGTTTCTTCCAGCAGGGTGCCGAGGTCAAGGCCGGCCAGGTCCTGTTCCAAATCGATCCGGCACCGTACGAAGCCACGCTGATGAGCGCCAAGGCGACGTTGGCAAAGGCGCAGGCGACGCTGACATCGGCGCAATCGCAGGCGAATCGTTATAAGACACTTGTTGCTGCAAATGCAGTCAGCAAGCAGTCCTATGACGACGCGGTCGCGACCGCCGGCTCGGCGAAGGCCGATGTCGAAGCGGGCCGCGCCGCCGTGCGCACCGCGGAAATCAATCTGGGCTATTGCACGGTTCGCTCGCCGATCACCGGTCGTATCGGTGCGGCGCTGGTGACCGAGGGCGCCTACGTCCAATCCAGCGCGGCGACGAATATGGCGCTGGTTCAGCAGATCTCGCCGCTGTACGTCGACTTGACGCAGTCGAGCGATCAATTGCTGCGCCTGCGCCGCAATATCGAGACAGGCTCGCTGAAGGACGCCGGCGAAAACGCGGCGAAGGTCAAGGTCGTGCTGTCCGACGGCACGACGCTGCCGGACGAGGGCAAGCTCGAATTTACCGACGTATCGGTCGATCAGAGCACCGGCACGACGACGGTTCGCGCGGTTTTCCCGAATGCGAAACGGGATCTGCTGCCGGGGATGTTCGTCCGCGCGCGCATTCAACAGGCTATCAACGACCACGCTTTCATCGTGCCGATGCAGGGCGTGACGCATGACCAGAAGGGCGCGCCGATCGCGATGGTGGTCGATGCGAACAACAAGGTGCAGGTGCACGCGCTGACGACGTCGCAGGCACTGGGTTCCTCCTGGGTCGTGACGAGCGGCCTGCAAGCCGGTGATCGCGTGATCGTCGAAGGGACGCAGAAGGCCAAGCCGGGCGCGACCGTGCAACCGGTGGATGCGAAGCTGCCGGCCGCCTCGAAGGATCTGGAAGACACCAGCGGTGCGATGGGTGGTAGCGACGGTAAGACCGCCGATGCCGCATCGAGCGCCGTTGTAACGTCGCCGGCCTCGGGCGCTTCGGGTGCCGCCACGGCATCCGGCGCGTCCGCTGCACAGTAAAGACAGGGGCTGACCCAATATGGCAAAGTTTTTTATCGATCGTCCCATCTTTGCATGGGTGATCGCAATCGTGCTGATGATCGCGGGGATTCTCTCGATCACGCGATTGCCTATTTCGCAATATCCGACCATTGCGCCGCCCGCGGTGCAGTTGTCGGTGACCTATCCGGGCGCGTCCGCGCAGACGGTGGAAGACACGGTGACGCAGGTCATCGAGCAGCAGATGAATGGTATCGACCATTTGCTGTACATGGCGTCGACCAGCGACAACTCGGGTAATGCGACCATCACGCTGACGTTCGCGGCGGGTACGAACCCGGACATCGCGCAGGTGCAGGTCCAGAACAAGCTGTCGCTGGCCCAGCCGCTGTTGCCTCAGGAAGTGCAGCAGCAGGGGATCAAGGTCGTGAAGTCCAGCAGCAGCTTCTTGCTGGTGATGGCCTTCGTGTCCGAAGACGGCTCGATGAACAAGACCGACTTGTCGAACTACGTCGCGTCGAACATTCAGGATCCGGTCAGCCGTGTGAACGGTGTCGGCCAGGTGCAGTTGTTCGGTTCGCAGTATTCGATGCGGATCTGGCTGGACCCGAACAAGCTGAACAGCTATGGACTGACGCCGGTCGACGTGAAGACCGCGCTGACCAACCAGAACGTGCAGATCGCGTCCGGTCAGTTGGGCGGTACGCCGTCGGTGCCGGGCCAGCAATTGACCGCTGCCATCACCGAAAACGTCCGCTTGCAGACGCCTGAGCAGTTCCGCAACATCATCCTGAAGACGACGACCACCGGTGCGACGGTCCGTCTGGGCGATGTCTCGACGATCGGCCTCGGTTCGGAAAACTACAACTTCAACACGAAGTATAACGGGCAGCCCACCGCCGGTTTCGGTATCCAGCTCGCAACGGGCGCGAATGCGCTCGATACGGCGCAGGCCGTGCGTGACAAGGTGCAGCAGTTGTCGGCGTACTTCCCGCATGGCATGGTCGTCAAGTATCCGTACGACACCACGCCGTTCGTGAAGCTGTCGATCGAGGAAGTGGTCAAGACGCTGCTGGAAGGTATCGTCCTGGTGTTCCTGGTCATGTACCTGTTCCTGCAGAACATCCGCGCGACGTTGATTCCGACGATCGCCGTGCCGGTGGTGCTGCTGGGTACGTTCGCGATCATGCAGGCCGCCGGCTTCTCGATCAATACGCTGTCGATGTTCGGGATGGTGCTGGCTATCGGCCTGCTCGTCGACGATGCCATCGTCGTGGTGGAAAACGTCGAGCGGGTGATGGCCGAGGAAGGTCTCGGGCCGAAGGAAGCCACGCGCAAGGCGATGGAACAGATCACCGGCGCGCTGGTGGGTGTGGCGATGGTGCTGGCGGCAGTGTTCGTGCCGATGGCATTCTCGTCCGGTTCCGTCGGCGCGATTTATCGGCAGTTCTCGCTGACGATCGTGTCCGCGATGGCGCTGTCGGTTCTGGTCGCGTTGATTCTGACGCCGGCACTGTGCGCGACGTTGCTGAAGCCGGTGGAGAAGGGTCACGAGAAGACGACCGGTTTCTTCGGCTGGTTCAACCGTAACTTCAACAAGAGTCGCGACGGTACGATCGTCGGCGTGAAGCACATCATTCGCCGCTCGGGTTTCTACTTCGTGCTGTACGGTTTGATCTGCGTCCTCGTGGGCTTCATGTTCTGGAAGTTGCCGACGTCCTTCCTCCCCGAGGAAGACCAGGGCACGATGTTCGTCATCATTCAGACGCCGCCGGGCTCGACGCAGGAGCGTACCGAAGGCGTGTTGAAGCAGGTCAACGACTACTTCATGAATGACGAGAAGGACAACGTCGAATCCGTCTTCACCGTCAACGGCTTCAGCTTCGCCGGTCGCGGTCAGAACTCGGGTCTTGCGTTCGTGCGCTTGAAGGACTGGAGCGAACGGAAGAAGGCAAGCCAGACGATTCAGGCCCTGGTCGGTCGCTCGTTCATGCACTTCTCGCAAGTGAAGGACGCGATGATCTTCCCGGTGAACCCGCCGTCGATTCCGGAACTAGGTACCGGCGCGGGCTTCGACTTCGAACTGATCGACCAGGCGGCTTTGGGTCACACGGCGTTGATCGCCGCGCGTAACCAGCTGCTGGGGATGGCGGCGCAGGATCCGATCCTGACGCGCGTGCGCCCGAACGGTCTCGACGATGCGCCGACGTACAAGGTCGACATCGACAAGGACAAGGCCAGCGCATTGGGTCTGTCGCTGTCCGATATCGACCAGACGATGTCGATCGCATGGGCGTCGTCGTACGTCAACGACTTTATCGATCGCGGTCGGGTCAAGAAGGTGTACCTGCAAGGCGCGGCGCCGTTCCGGATGAATCCGGAAGACGTCAACGACTGGTACGTGCGCAACACGGCCGGAACGATGGTGCCGTTCTCGTCGTTCGCGATGGGGCACTGGACGTACGGTCCGCAGAAGTTGGAACGCTATAACGGCGTGTCGTCGGTCGAAATCCAAGGTGAAGCCGCAGCCGGCTATAGCTCGGGTCAGGCCATGGCGGAAATGGCGAAGCTGGCGGCCAAGTTGCCGACCGGTATCGGCTACCAATGGACGGGGCTGTCGTACCAGGAGCAGGCGTCGGGTTCGCAAGCACCGGCACTGTATGCGTTGTCCGTGCTGATCGTGTTCCTGTGCTTGGCCGCACTGTACGAAAGCTGGTCGATCCCGTTCTCGGTGATTCTGGTGGTGCCGCTGGGTATTCTCGGCGCGCTGATCGCGACATCGCTGCGGGGCCTGGAGAGCGACGTGTTCTTCCAGGTGGGCTTGCTGACGACCGTGGGTCTGGCGGCGAAGAACGCGATTCTGATCGTCGAGTTCGCCAAGGATCTGCATGAAGAAGGCATGAGCATCTTCGATGCGGCGGTGGAAGCGGTTCGTCTGCGGGTACGACCGATCGTGATGACGTCGATGGCCTTCATCCTCGGGGTGTTGCCGCTGGCGATCAGTAACGGTGCCGGGTCCGGCAGCCAGCACTCGATCGGTACGGGCGTGATCGGCGGGATGTTGACCGCGATCTTCCTGGCCGTGCCGTTGGTGCCGATGTTCTACGTGGTGATCGCGGGCCGGTTCTCCGAGCACGAGAAGGCGCATCGCGCGGCGGGTACGAGCGGTGGCAATGACGGCAACAACCGCAAGGCCGAGCCGACCGACCGGAAGGATGAACACTGATATGAAGAAACAACAATCGTGGACGGGGCAGTCGGCAGCGGAAGGCCGCACGGCGCGCCATCGCCCGGCATCCGTCGTCTCGGCCGGCGTGCTGGCCGTGATGACGGTGGCGGTACTCGGCGCCTGTACCTTGGCGCCGAAGTATCATCGTCCGGCATCGCCGGTACAGGCGGGCTACCCCACCGGTGGTCCGTATGACACGCAGCCGCCGGCGCAGCAGTCGGCCACGCAGGTTGCGGCCGCGGATCTGGGCTGGAACGAGTTCTTCACGGACCCGCAGCTCAAGCAGCTGATCGGGATGGCGTTGAAGAACAACCGTGACCTGCGGGTCGCGGTGTTGAACGTCGTGGCATCGCGTGAGCAGTACCGCATCGAGCGTGCGGCGCTGTTCCCGACCTTGACGGCGGAAGGCAACGGCACGCGTACCCGCACGCCGGCCGACTTGACGTACACGCGTCAGCCGACGGTGAGCAACACCTATCAGGCGCTGGGTAACGCCCAGTGGGAGCTCGATTTCTTCGGCCGCGTCCGTAGCCTGAGCAATGCCGCGTTGCAGACCTACCTGGCGACGGCGGAAGCCCGCAAGGCAACCGAGATCTCGCTGGTCTCGCAGGTTGCCGTGCAATTCCTGACCGTGCGGGCGTACGACGCGCAGCTGGCGGTCACGCAGAACACGTTGAAGACGGCGGGCGAGTCGTATCGCATCGCGAAGCTGCAATTCGACAACGGCGTGGGCAGCGAGCTGGACCTGAAGCAATCGGAAGGGGTCGTCGATCAGGCGCAGTCGAATCTGCAAGCGCAGATCCGGTCGCGTGCGCAGGCGCTCAATCAGTTGCAACTTCTGGTGGGCGCGCCGTTGCCTGACGATCTGGCGCAACCGTTGCCGCTGGACAAGCAGGGCATCATCGCCGATATCCCGGCCGGCTTGCCGTCGGATCTGCTGATGCGTCGTCCGGACATCGTCGAAGCCGAGAACAAGCTGCTGTCGCAAAACGCCAATATCGGCGCGGCGCGTGCGGAGTTCTTCCCGAAGATCACGCTGACCGGTTCGGCCGGCGCGGCGAGTGCGTCGTTGGGCCAGTTGCTGAAGCCGGGCCAGGCGTACTGGAGCTTCGGACCGTCGATCTCCTTGCCGATCTTCTCCGGTGGCCAGAATCTGGCGAATCTGCATTACACGGAAGCCGAGAAGAACATCGCGGTCGCCAATTACGAGAAGGCGATCCAGACGGCGTTCCAGGAAGTGTCCGATGGTTTGGCGGCGCGTGGGACGTATGATCTGCAGATCGATGCCTTGCAGCGCTATGTCTCCTCGCAGCAGACTTACCTCGATCTGTCGGAGCTGCGCTACAAGAGCGGTACCGACAGCTATCTGAACGTGCTGACGGCGCAAACCAATCTGTACACGGCGCAGCAAACGCTCGTCAGTGCGCAGCAGGCGCGCGATTCGAATCTGGTGCAGTTGTACCAGTACCTCGGCGGCGGCTGGTTGGCCCACACCGGCGACACGCCGCGTGCGCCCGACAGCGATCCGGATTGGGGTGTCGATCAGTACGGCAATCCGCTGAAGCATGCGGACGACAAGGCAGGTCAGACCGCCGCGAAGTAAGAAAGCGTCTGTGCGGCGCCGAGCCGTGGCACGCGGGGGATCGACGGTTTGGTCGCCCCGTGTACACTGATCGGTCCGCGAGCGCGCGCTCAGCCCGTGTCACGCAAGTGGGACGGGCTGTTTTGTTTTGTGCGTCGGAGCAACAAGAGGCCTATGACGATGAAATTGATTTCGGAACACCGCGCCTTCGGCGGTATTCAGCGCTTTTATGAACACTCGTCCGAGACCATCGGCCTGCCGATGCGCTTCTCGGTATTCCTGCCGCCATCGGTCGTCGACCGCCATACGGGCGCGGTTGCCGCAGCCGATGCGACCGTCAAGGTGCCGGCCTTGTTTTATCTCGCCGGCCTGACCTGCACCGAAGAAACGTTCCCGACCAAGGGCGCCGCGCAACAGCACGCCGCGCGGCATGGTCTGGCGCTGATCGCACCGGATACGAGTCCGCGCGGCGCTAATCTGCCCGGCGACAGCGATGCCTGGGATTTCGGTGTCGGCGCCGGCTTTTATCTGGATGCGACCGTCGCGCCGTGGTCGGCGCACTATCGGATGTATTCCTATATCGTCGACGAACTGACCGCCTTGGTCGCCGCGCAGCTGCCGGTGGATGGCGCGCGTTTCGGGATCTTCGGCCATTCGATGGGTGGCCATGGCGCGCTGGTGCTGGGGCTGCGTCATCCGGCGCTTTTCCGGACGATTTCCGCTTTTGCGCCGATCGCCTCGCCCAGTCAATGTGCGTGGGGGCAGAAAGCCTTCACCGGCTATCTGGGGGCGGATCGAAGCACCTGGGCGGCATACGACGCGACCGCTTTGATCGAGCAGGGCAAACGCAGTGCGAACGGCACGCCGATCCTGATCGATCAAGGACTCGCCGATAAGTTTCTCGCCGATGGGCAGTTGCAACCGGAGCGCTTCGAAGCCGCGTGCCGGCTTGCCGGTCAGGCTCTGACCGTGCGTCGGCAGCCGGGCTATGACCACGGCTATTACTTCATCTCATCGTATATCGCCGATCACATCGATCATCACGCGGCCTTGCTGAAGGCCGTGATCTAATCGGCGCGTAAGCCGACCGTCGATGTGAAAAGGCCCTGGAACGTCAGGGCCCGATGTGGCTCAGTGATGATGCGCATGATCATGCCCGTGCCCGTCGTTGGTCGCGGGCCCTTCGGGGGCGGCGCGGGTGCTACGCGCCTTGGCGATCAGCACGCTGATCAAATACATCGCGCCGCTGACGGCGGTGATCCAGAAGCTGGTCGGCCAATCGGTGTAGAAGGCCAGCGTGATGCCGGCCCAGGCGCTGATCAGCGCCAGCACCGTGGCCAGCACGATACCGCGTCCCAGCCGGGGCGTCAGCAATTGCGCGGCAGCGGCCGGGCTGACCATCAGCGTAAAAATCAACAGCACGCCGACGATCTGCGTCGCCAGCGCGGTGGCCAGTGCGACGATGCCGAGGAACAGCATCGACATGCCGCGCAGCGAGATGCCTTTTGCTTCCGCCAGTTCCGGCTGCAGCGTCGCGAAAATCAGGCGACGCGAAATCAGCGCCAGCGCCAGCAGTGTCACGATGCCGAGCAGCGCCAGCGCCATCAGCGTGCGATCGTCGACGCCGAGCACGTTGCCGAACAGCAGCGCCGTGACCTGACCCGCATACGACGTGAAAAACCGCATGAAAAGCATGCCGGTGCCGAGCGATAGCGCGAGGATCGTGCCGATGGCCACGTCGCGGCCCGACAGTTTCTCGCCCAAGGCGCCCATGCCGAGACCGGCGAGCAAGGTAAAGCCGACGATGCCGGTCAGTGGCGACAAGCCGAGCAGCACCGCGCCGGTGGCGCCGGTAAAGCCGACGTGCGCCAGCGCATGGCCGGCGAAGGTCTGGCCGCGCAGAACGAGGAAGTAGCCGACGACGCCCGCCACCACCGCGACGATCCCGGCCGCCGCGAAGGCGTGGCGCATGAAATCGAACTCAAGCATGGTGGTGCGCGTCCTTTTCCATCAATTGACTGCCCGACATCACGAAAATGCGGCCCTGGATGCGCATGACATCGATCGGCGCACCGTAGAGGCGGCTGAGAATCGGTGCCGTGATGACATCGTCGACGGTGCCGAGCGCGGCGGCGCCGCTGCCCAGATACAGCACGCGATCGATCGCGCCGAGCAGCGGGTTCAGTTCGTGTGCGGTGAATAGCGTCGTGATGCCGAGCGTGCGGGTGACGTCGGTCACCAGATCGACCACTGATTGTTGCCGATGCGGATCGAGGCTGATCAGCGGTTCGTCCAGCAGCAGGATCCGCGGCTTGCCGATCAGGCATTGCGCGAGCAGCAGGCGCTGGCGCTCCCCGCCCGACATATCGCCGATCGCCCGATCCGCGAGCTTGCGCGCGCCGACGATATCGAGCGCATCGTCGACGGCCTGGCGCTGTGCTTCCGCGCGCGCGCCACGTCCGAAGCGGGCCGCCAGCGACGGCCAGCCCCACCGTTGACCGTCGACGACACAGGCGACGAAATCGCGCCCGGAGATGCGTTGCGCCGCCTGCATCGCTCGTACTTGCGGCATATAGCCGATGCGCGACAGGCCGGCCGCGACCGGCGCGCCGAACAGGGAAATGCTGCCGGCGGTGGCGGGCACCAGGCCCAGCAGCGCGCGCATCAGCGTGGTCTTGCCGGCGCCGTTCGGGCCTAGGACGCCGATGAATTCGCCCGGCTCGATCGATAGGGAGACGTCGTCTAGGACGCGCCTGCCCGCGAGCGTAATGCTGAGGTGATCGATACCGATCGCCGGCGCGCCGGCGTTTTCTGATGCTGCTTGCATATTACGGCGCGTGTTTCAGCGCATTGTCCAAGGCGTTCAATTGATTCAACATCCATTGTGGATAGCTGACTCCAGGCGGTTCGGTCTCCGTGACCGGCACCACCGGCACGCCCGCCTGCTTCGCCACTTGCTGCAAGCGGCGACTCATTTGGTCGGACGTTTGCGCATTGTAGATCAACACCTTGGTTTCCTTGGCTTTCAGGCCCTGTTCGAAACGCGCCACATCGCTGGCGGCGGGCTCGGTCTCGTTCATCACGGCGAGCTGGAAGCGCTGATTCTGCATGTCGAGGCCGACCGCCTGCGCCATATAGCCGAATACCGGCTCGGTGGCGCTGACCTTGATGCCGGCGTAACGCGCACGCATCGCCGCGACTTGCGTGACGATGGCTTGTTGCGCGTCGAGCGTCTGCTGCAGGCGTTGACGGTACTCCGGCGCATGGGCCGGGTCATGCGCCTGCAGATAGGCGCTGATCGCCTTGGCCAGCGCCGGCATCGTCGCCGGATCGTACCAAAGATGGGGGTTGTCGCCTTCGTGCTTGCCCAATACGTCGGCGGCGACGATCTGCTGGCGCGCGCCGCGCGGCGATGCCGACAGCAGCTTCAGCATCCAGGGGTCGTAATCGATGCCGTTATAGACGACGAGATCGGCGGCGGACAGCGCGCGCGCGACCGACGGGCTGGCCTCGAAGCTATGCGGGTCCTGATTGGGATTCGACAGAATGCTGTCCACGCGAACATGGCTGCCGCCAAGCGCGCGTACCAGATTGCCGTAGAAATTCTCGGCGGCGACCACGCGTAACGGCGCAGCGGGTGCAGCGGTCGGAGCGGTGGCGGCCGTCGATGCAGCAGCTGTCGGCGCGGCAAAGGCGGCGGGCGCCGATACCAAGGCGGCGACGCCGAGGCCGACGGCAACGCTCACGCGGCGCATCAGCCGCGTGCTTGCGTCAAGGGGCGTGGGGCGGCGTTGCGAGGAGACGGACGGTAACGAAGCGGCGACGGCAAAGCGAGGACGATTGACGGGCATGGTATCGAGGATGGGCTGGAGCGACGAATGTAATAATATATCATAACCTTCAAGTGCGTCTACAGATCGGCTGAGACAGGCTGTAATCGACGCATTGCGCATCACAGCGCGTTGTTGCGTAGACTCTGCGATGGAGCCCACGGAAATACCGGGCTCGCGGGTAGCGCGTCCGCGCCGCGGGCCGCGGCTGCAGCGGGTGCGAAGGGTGCGGGGATCGGGCGAAGCGAAGGAGGCGGAGTGGGGAAGACGATGTCGGCGGGCGTGCTGTTATTGAACGAGCGCGCGGAAATCCTTTTATGCCACGCCACGGAAACCGACCATTGGGATATCCCCAAAGGGATGGCGGACCCCGGTGAGCTGCCGCGCGATGCGGCGCTGCGCGAGCTGTGGGAGGAAACGGGGCTCGTGCTCGCCGGTGCGGGACTCAGTGATCTGGGCGTCTATGCCTATCGGAGCGACAAATCGTTGCATCTGTTCGCGCAACGCGTCGCCAGCGAGGACATCGATATTGGTGCGTGTATTTGCACGTCGCTCTTCCCGAGCCGAAGGAACGGCCGCATGATTCCGGAAATGGACGAATTCGCGTGGATTGCGCTGGACGCGGTGCCGCGGTACACGGGGCGCAACATGGCGCGGGTCCTGCGCGACGACGTCAAGCTGCGCGATCTATACCGGCGACTGGCCTGAGTGGCAGCCCTCGGACGGGGCTGCCGGAGGCATTATGTGCGACGGCGCACGATGCCGTAGAGGACGAGCAGAACGATCGCGCCGATGATCGATGCGATCCAGCCGGCACCCTGGCCCGGTGCATACCAGTGCAGCGCGCGCCCGACATAGCCGGCGACGACGGAGCCGGCGATACCGAGGACGATCGTCCATAAGAGGCCCATCTTATCGTCGCCCGGCTTCAACGCGCGGGCAAGCAGCCCGACGATCAGGCCGACGACCACGGTTCCGATAAAAGAAAACATGACGGCGCCACTCCTTTCCATATAAGGGATCGCTCTATCTTGCCATAAGCAACCATTTGCGGTGGACGCGGTGCGTGTCGCCGCGCCGAAACATCGCGCAGCGTTACGCAAACGGTCGGGCGGTCGCGCCGACCACCCCGCGTACCGGCTAGGCGAAATCCCATTCAGCTTACGAACTTTCGTAGCGCTGCCGACCGCGCGTTCTGCATAAAATAGGGGCTTGTCAGTGCTAAGGATGACGAAGCAGTAAAGCCGTGCGGGCACGTTTTCCGGTCCTGCGTCGCGGTGCGCCAGGCGGCGACGCGCTGTCCGTCGCCGATGGCGCTGCGTCATTTTTACGCGCTACGTCCGGTGCAGGTTGTCGATGCACCATCCCGCGCGTCCGAGCGCGCGCATACATCGATCAAGGAGGCGCACCGCATGCCGATGGTGACGATTTTGTTTGGCGGGCGTTCCGTGGAATGGCGGGCATCGTGCCAAGGGTATGACCATCTTCGCGAAACGTTACGCGACGGGGCGCCCGACGATATCGTCGTGAAGGCGGTCGTTCTGATCGCGCCGGACGGTACGATCAGGATCGACAAGCCGGCGTCGCATGACAGCTTGCCGGTCGCGGCGCATCTGTTGCGGAACGGCCGCGCGATCAGTGCGGTCGAATGCATGACGGCGTTGATGGATGGGGGCGGGATCGTGTTCTCGTTGATGCAGGCGCAGGATGGCGAAGACGGGACGTTTCACGGTCTGGCGCGGTTTTTCGATTTTCCGGATAACCGCAGTTCGACGCTGACGGCGGCGCTCGCCTTCGACCTGTATGCGCAGGCGGCCGTGGTGCAGCAGATCGCCGGTGACCTGCTGATGCCGGTGCCGACGATCCTTGCCAATATCGCCGAGCCCGACGAGGCGTATCAGGCGGCGCGGCAACGGTTTGGTGCGACGCCCGTCGTATTGCGGCCGAATGCGGCCGGTGCCGGGTTTCAGGTGCGGGCGCTGCCCTTCGTCACGCCCGACGAGATCGCCCGCTTCGCCGCCGAGATCTCGCCGTACGACGATCATTTCCTCGTTCAGCAGTGCGTCGGGGGGCTGCCCTTATCGGTTGGCGTCCTGTTTCGCGATGGCAAATGGACGGTATTGCCGATATGCGCCGGCTTGGGCGTCAGCCACAGCGAGGGCGTCACGATGGGCGCGCGCGGCCGGCGTGGGGCGCAGGTGAAGCAGGCAATGATGACGCAGCGTACCGGTGGCGCGCCCGCTGCGGCCGGCCCCGACGACGGCATCGCGCTACCGACGCAGTTGCCGCTGTCCGACGCGGTGCTGGCGCGGGTCGACGAGGCGGCGCGCCGCCTCGCGCGGACATTTCGCGACGAAAGCTATTACCAGATCGATATGATCGCCACTGCATGGGGCGATGTGTATTTCTCGGCGATCTCGACGCGTCCCTCGTTGCGACGCGATGGTCCGTTCGCCTGGATGTTGCAGGCGGCAAGGATGACGCCGATCGATCTGATTCGTATCGAGCATCGCAACTACGCCGCATCGCAGGCGTTCCGACGCCAGCGCGTGGCGCGGATCGCCGAATGGGTTGCCGTGCACGGCTGAAGCAGGCGCGGCGGTAGCCGCGTCCCCCCGTCATGATGTCAGCGCGCTGCTCGCAGCGTCTCACGGCGCGCGCGACGACGTCAGACGGGATGCGATGCCGAGCAGCGTCGCGGAGACCAGAATCGACACCAGTCCCATTGCCATGCCATCGCCGATGGAGCCTTGTTCGAACTGACGCCAGACAAAGATCGAGACCGTCTGCAGGCCGCTAGGGGCGAGCAACAGCGATGTCACCAGCTCGCGCGAAGCGGTGGCAAAAACGATCATCGATGCCGCGACCAGGGACGGCGCCACCAGCGGCAAGGTGATCCGCCATGCCGTGCGGGCGGCGGAGGCGCCGTGCACGCGCGCGGCGGCTTCCAATGACGCGCCGGATTGCCGCAACGCCATGCCTGCATAGCGGACCGGATAGGGCAGCATCAGACAGCTATACGACAGCAATAGGATGCACCACGTGCCATAGGGCGTGACCGGCCAGAACCGTTGATTCCAGGCGAGGATCAGTCCGACGGCCACGACGACGCCGGGCAACGCGTGCGGCAGCAAGCTCAGCGCGTCCAATGCAGCGCGACCGCGCAGCGTCGAACGCACCGCATACCACGCGCACGCCAGGCCCAGGGCCGCCGTCAACACGGCGGTGGCGGCCGCCAGTCCGGCGCTGGTGGCGATCGCGCTCAGCCCATCTTCGCCTTGCGAAAACAAAATGGTGAAATGCGCCGGCGTCAGGTTCGAGAGATGCAGACCGCCGGACAGCGTATGCGACAGCGCCGTGGCCAGAATCGCGCCGAGCGGGGCCCCCGTGGCGCACAGTGCAAACAGGCCGAATAGCAGCGTCACCGGCCAGCGCCAGACGCCGAGGGCGCGTGCCGCTACCGCCGCCGGCTTGCCGTTTTCCACCGAGACATCGCGACCGGACAGCGTACGTTGCTGCAGGGCGAACGCGCCGATCGCCAGTCCGGCCAGCAGCATCGAGAGGATCGATGCGCCGGGCAAGTCGATGGGCCAATCCGAGAAGCGCGACTCGATGGCGGTCACCAACACGGTGACGCCGGCGCGTGCCCCCAGTGCTGCCGGTGCGCCGAATTCCTCCACCGACATCGTAAAGGCCAGCAGTGCGCTGGCGGCGATCGCTGGGACGGCGAGCGGCAGCGTCACGCGTGCGAATGCGCGCCACGGTGAGGCACCATGGACGCGCGCGACGTCGGCCAGACGTCCGCCGATCTGCGCGAAGGCGCGCGAGACCGCGAAATAGACCACGGGGAACGTGGTCATCGTCATGACGAAGACAATGCCGGTAAACGAGAACAAGGCGTTGCCGGGATGGAGGCCCGTCAGCTGCTGCAGATAGCCGGCCGGTTGCAACAGCAGCATCCAGCTGAGTGCCGCGAGATAGGGCGGAATCAAGAAGGGGATCAGGAAGAGCACGTCCCAGACGCGTGCGAACGGCAAGGCGAACAGGCCGCGCACCGCACCCAGCGCGGTCCCGATGAGCGTTGCGGCGCACGCCACCGCAATGCCGAGCCGCACCGTATTACCTAGCAGGGTCCAGGTTTGTCGTGCACCGAGCGTCGCCGGCAGCGCGGCAAATGGCTGCGTGAAGCGGCCATCGGCGAGCGCCGGGAAGATCGCCTGCAAAACGATGAAGACAATCGGCAGCGCTACCACGATCGACAAGATCAGCCACAGCAGCGCGGGCGCGATAGATGCCAGACGCACGCCGCGCTGCGGTGATGCGTCGTGCCGTGGGGACCGTCGTGCGCCGACGGGATGGTCGGGATGTGGCCGGTTGTCGGTGTCGCGCCGACCTTGCGCGTCGACGATGTGACTCACGGCTGTGCAAACAGCGTCTTGAATCGCGCCAGCACGTCGGCGCGATTGTCATGCCCGGTCGCGCCGTCTTGCGGCAGCAGGCGCAGATCGTTGAACGATGCGCGCTTCAGCGCGATGTCGGTGCGTGCCGGGATTAGCCACGCTTCGCCGACCGCCTGTTGACCTTCCTTCGACAGCACATAGTCGATGAAGGCGCGCGCTTCCGCTTGATGCGCGGATGTTTTCAGCACCATCATCGGACGCGGGGCGATCACGGTGCCGCTGGACGGAAAGATCACCTTGATCGATTCGCCTTGTGCCGCCGCGGCGTAGGCAACGTAATCCACGGCGCCGAATACTGCCGCTTTCGCGCCTTGCAGCACCGGATTCAATGCTTGCGCATTCGGGCCGGATATCTGCATGCCGTTCTGCTTCAACGCGTCGAACAATTGCCAGGCCTGTGTGCCGAGGCGCGCTTGCAGACCCAGCAACAGGTCCGCCGATGCACCCGACAGCGCCGGGTCCGGCATCGTGACCTTGTCACGGAAGGCGGGCAGCGTCAGGTCATGCCAATCGGTCGGCTCCGGTGTCTTGCTCTGGCTGTTCCACACGATGCCAAGCGCCGAGATGCCTTGCGCGACGTAGTGCGGCGCCTTGAACGGCGCGGGAACGGCGTCGGCTTCATGGCTGCCGGCCGTCTGCCACGGCGCGAGCCAGCCACGCGCATCGAGGTCGTGCGCCGCATCCCACGACGCCGAAATCAGCACGTCCGCGCGCGGATTCGCCTGCTCGGCCTCCAGGCGCGCCATGACCTTGCCGGTGGTGGCCTGGAACAGATCGACTTTGATGCCGGTCTTCTTTTCGAAGCCCGCGGCGAGCTTACGGCTCAGCGTGCCTGGACCGGCCGTATAAACAGTAATGGCGTGCGTATCGGCATGCGCCGGCGCGGCGGGAGAGACGAGCAACATGGTCAGAAAAGGGAGGAAAGCGTGTCTGGCGAACAGTTTAACCAGCGCGTCGGGGATCGTCATGATGAAAAGCTTCAATGAGGTGAGCGGGGCGCACGGACGCTACGCGGCCGTGGGCGAGCGTGGCGATGTGAGACGCCAGGGCATGCGCTTCTTCGGGATCGTGGGTGACATAGACGGCGGTGGTGCCGAGACGCCGCAGCATCGCGCCGATGTCTTCGCAGAGACGGACACGCAGATCGCGGTCGAGGTTCGACAGCGGTTCATCGAACAGCAACACGTCCGGTGCCGCGACGATGGCCCGCGCCAACGCGACGCGCTGCTGCTGTCCGCCGGACAGCGCTTGCGGTCGACGCTCCGCCAGATGCGCGAGGCCGACCATCGTCAATGCGTCATGGACGCGATCGCGTCGCTCCGCGCGCGATACACCACGCATTTCCAAGGGGAAAGACACGTTGCCGGCCACGGTCATGTGCGGCCATAGGGCGTAGTCCTGGAACACCATGCCGAGCGAGCGCCCCTCGGGCGGCACCCAGACATTCGGCGGAAAGTCCGCCGCGTCCGACGGCGTCTGTGCGGGCGAGCGCACCGCGCCGCTGGCGACATAGCGCGTACCGAAGCGAATGGCGCCGCAGGAGGGCTGCAGCAGCCCGGCCAGCAACTTGAGCAAGGTGCTCTTGCCGCAGCCGGAGGGGCCGAGCAGGGCCATCGTCGTGCCGGCCGGCACAGTCAGTGTCAGCGCGTCCAACACCCATGCCGCATCGTCGGACACGGGCATCGGCACGAACGCATGGCTCAACCGATCGATGTGGATCGCGATGCCCGCGTCGCGCGGGCGCGTATCGAGGACATCGGAGGCGTCGTCGGCCGCCATATTAGAAGCGATGCCGGATGCCGACCATCGTGCCGAACTGATTGCTGCCGGCCACGACGTCGGTGCCGAAGCCATTCAGACCGAGGTTCGAGCCATGGCGATTCAGGACATAGCCGACGTTGACATAGACATCGGTGCGCTTCGACAGAAAGTAGTCGCTGCTGATCTGGAAGGACCACGGATCGCGGTTCGTATCCTTGAAGTCCTGATACATCGCGGTGGCCGACAGCCACAATGAAGGCGTGTATTTGTACGTCGCGCCGAGCCAGTAGAAGTTCGAGATCTCGGTGGCTTCCGTCGTCAGCGTCGTCAAATGCGTGGCGCGCCCGTCCCGATAGCGCCAGCCGCCGGAGACGTCGACCTTGGCGAACTTGTACTTGGCCGCCAGCGCGACGCTACGGTTCACATTGCCTTCATAGCCACCGACTTTCGCCGTGCTGGCGGCGTTGAGCGCTGTCGAGCCGCCGTTCTTCTGGTCATAGGCCAGCACGGCGCTGAACGGGCCGCCACGGTATTCGACGCCCCCTTCGATCACTTGCGCACGCCGGTTGTCGCCGGCCGTGGACGTGCCGAAGCTCACATCGTCATAGCCCTTGGAATACTGGGCCAATACATGGAAGGGGCCGAAGGCGTTCTCGTAACGCGCCGTGTTGTCGAGCCGGTCCGAGAAGACCGGATCTTGCATCTTGACCGCGTAGACGGCATTGCCGAGCGGGTTGTACTTGCTGACCCAGTCGAGGAAGATCCCGCCCTGGCGTCCCAAGGTGAAGCGACCGTAGGTCTTGTTCGACAGGCCCATATACGCCAGACGACCGAACTCGCGGCTGCCTTGCAGGGATTTGCCGCTGGTGATGTCGAAGCCGTTTTCCAACAGGAACAGGGCCTGCGTGCCGCCGCCCAGATCTTCATTGCCTTTCAGGCCCCAGCGCGAGCCGGACATATTGCCGGAGGTGGCACGAACGACGTTGTCCTTGCTGCCTGACGCCTCGCGTGCTGCCGAGGTCAGGAATTCGGCGCCGGAGTCGATCAGGCCGTACAAGGTCACGTTGGACGCTGCATGGGCGTGCGGGGCTGCAAGGACGGCAAGGGGAAGGAGGGCGGCGAGGGCACGGCGAACCGCACGGGCGGACGGCGTTGCGCGAAAGCGCGGGACAAACGATGCTGCCGAAGCGGCGATCATGGACGCGTTGGACACAGGGGTGCCCTCCACGCAAAGCGGGAAGTTCTTCATTTCAGGTCAGGTCCTCTATGGGATTCGATTGAGCCTGCAATGTAATAAATCGAAATGACTGGGGCGTGACAGTGTGTGAGACGGCTGAAGGGAGGCAAGGCGGGGATGGGAATAGGTCCTCTCCCTCCTTCTCGCGTATTTATAGGCTCCCGGTTCGCGATACACGCGTCTTGGCTTGCCCCGCGACCCGGTCCTACGGCCGTCCGGTCAGGTTTTCCCGGAAATTGCATCTGCGCCTTGAAATTGCCATAGGTCGCCCCTATACTTAGCACTCGTTGGCGGAGAGTGCTAACAGCCTTCCCAGAAGACGCCGGGAAAGGCCTGAAAGGGCCATCTGGCGGGGGTTTCGGGCTGTCAGTACCACGTCGGGCCGCGGAAACGCGGCTTTCGTCCCGCCACAGCTGCCTGTCTCAGGTGGCGCGGAGTCAACCGGGCGCCGATGCAGAAGCATCGCGCCACGCGCGATTTACCTCGTGGTCATGTCCTGTTTTGAATTGAAAGGAGTGTGTATGAACCTGCGTCCCTTGCACGATCGCATCATCGTCAAGCGTCTCGACCAAGAAACCAAGACGGCTTCGGGTATCGTTCTGCCGGATTCGGCAGCTGAAAAGCCGGACCAAGGTGAAGTGCTGGCCATCGGTGATGGCAAGCGTGATGACAAGGGCGGCCGTGTGGCCCTCGACGTCAAGGTTGGCGATCGCGTGTTGTTCGGCAAGTACGCTGGCCAGACCGTCAAGGTCGATGGTCAGGAACTGCTGGTGATGCGTGAAGAAGACATCATGGCGGTCGTGAACAAGTAATAGGCGCGTCGCGCATTCCCTGTGTTGGCCGGCCACGCTTCAGTGCGCGGCGCCGAACGGGAATGCGCCGCACCGGTACGGATGCGCGAGTTGCGCGCAGCGCAGTGAAAGAGGGCCGTGAGCCCGCGCCGCATCGTGCCGGAATCCTGTTGTTCGACAAGTACAAAGCATTCTAGGAGTTTGAGAACATGGCAGCTAAAGAAGTCGCTTTTGGTGATTCGCCCCGCGCGAAGATGGTCGAGGGTATCAACATCCTGGCCAACGCAGTAAAGGTTACGCTGGGCCCGAAGGGTCGTTTCGTGGTGCTGGAGCGTAGCTTCGGTGGCCCGACGGTCACGAAGGATGGTGTTTCGGTTGCGAAGGAAATCGAACTGAAGGACCGCTTCCAGAACCTGGGCGCGCAAATGGTCAAGGAAGTTGCTTCCAAGACCAGCGACAACGCCGGTGACGGTACGACGACGGCAACGGTGCTGGCACAAGCCATCGTTCGCGAAGGCCAAAAGGCTGTGGTCGCGGGCCTGAACCCGATGGACTTGAAGCGCGGTATCGATCTGGCCGTCGTGGCAGCGGTTGCCGAGCTGAAGAAGCTGAGCAAGCCGTGCACGACCAGCAAGGAAATCGAACAAGTTGGTTCGATCTCGGCCAACAGCGACGAATCCGTCGGCAAGAAGATTGCTGCCGCGATGGACAAGGTTGGTAAGGAAGGCGTCATCACCGTCGAAGACGGCAAGTCGCTGGAAGACGAACTGGAAGTGGTAGAAGGGATGCAATTCGACCGCGGCTACCTGTCGCCGTACTTCGTGACGAACCCGGAAAAGCAAGTTGCCGTTCTTGAAAATCCGTACGTCCTGCTGTTCGACAAGAAGATCTCGAACATCCGTGACCTGCTGCCGGTGCTGGAACAAGTTGCTAAGTCGAGCCGTCCGCTGCTGATCATCGCTGAAGATGTCGAAGGCGAAGCATTGGCAACGCTGGTCGTCAACAGCATCCGTGGCATCCTGAAGACCGTTGCCGTCAAGGCTCCGGGCTTCGGCGACCGCCGCAAGGCCATGCTGGAAGACATCGCTATCCTGACCGGTGGTCAAGTGATCGCGGAAGAAACCGGCCTGACGCTGGAAAAGACCACGCTGGAACACCTCGGCCACGCAGCACGTGTCGAAATCGGCAAGGAAAACACGACGATCATCGACGGCGCAGGCGAGTCGGTGAACATCGAAGCACGCGTCAAGCAAATCCGCGCGCAAATCGAAGAAGCTACGTCGGACTACGACCGTGAAAAGCTGCAAGAGCGCGTTGCCAAGTTGGCAGGCGGTGTTGCACTGATCCGCGTCGGTGCTGCGACCGAAGTCGAAATGAAGGAAAAGAAGGCACGCGTGGAAGATGCATTGCACGCAACGCGCGCTGCTGTCGAAGAAGGCATCGTTCCTGGCGGCGGTACGGCACTGATCCGCGCACTGGCAGCAGTGGCAACGGTCAAGGGCGCTAACGCCGATCAAGACGCAGGCATCAAGATCGTGCTGCGCGCGATGGAAGAGCCGCTGCGTCAGATCGTGTCGAACGGTGGCGAAGAAGCCAGCGTCGTCGTGGCTGCTGTGAAGGCAGAAAGCGGCAACGTCGGCTACAACGCAGCAACCAGCAAGTACGAAGACCTGGTCGCAGCGGGTGTGGTCGATCCGACCAAGGTGACGCGTAGCGCGCTGCAAAACGCCGCTTCGGTTGCTGGCCTGGTCCTGATGACGGACTGCGCCGTGGTCGATCTGCCGAAGGACGACGCGCCGGCAGGTGGTGGCATGCCGGGCGGGATGGGCGGCATGGGCGGCATGGGCATGGATATGTAAATATCCTTGCCCGTGGGGGCATACCTCGCGAGACGACGGCAGGTTCGCTTGTCTGTCTTATTGCGGGGGCGTCGATGGCGAGTTCATCGGCACGTGCCTTCACCGCACGGTGTTCCGCGGTCTCAGTCGGGCCGCGGACAAAGAAAAAACGCTGGGGATCCTTGGATCCACCAGCGTTTTTTTATGGACGGCGCATCAAGCGCCGCTTCTCCGATCGCGCTTAGTGACGCGAGCCTTGCATCGACCAGGCATCGATCGGTGCGACCCGACGCTCGGCGATGATGATCTCGCCACTGGCAGGCTGTGTCGGCGTGTCGGACGCCTCTTCCGTGCTCTCGACTTCTGCCGGCGGCGCGGCGAGATCGGCGTTGCCTTCGTCGTCGCTATCGTTGCCCGCGTGGGGACGCAGTCCCGGCGCGCCGGGGCCGCGGCTCCAGAAATAGCGATGCGGGATCCACGCGCCCATGCCCGGGCGGAAACCATGCCGCATCGCCTGCGCCAGATAGCGTTGCGCTTCGGCAATCGCATCCGGGGCGGTGTGGCCGAGCGCCAGCAACGCCGCGACGGCCGCCGCGAGCGTGTCGCTGAAGCCGATGCCGCTGCCCGGCTGGGAGCGCGCGAACGACACACGTCCCTCGGCGACCGCGGCCGAACTGCCGCCTTGTCCGATATCCCGGCTGTTCCGACCCGCCACGCCGTGCCACGGTCCCATCATCGGTGCCGCACCGGCAAAGCGATGATGGCCGATGCGGCCACGCTCGCTGAACACGGTATGGGCGTAGTCGCTGCCGTGGGCTGCGGACAACAGCACGAATTCCGCGCCGGCGTCGATGATGCGCGCAACCGCCTCGGCGGTGGCGGCATCGGCACCCATCGGGTCGTCCAGCCCCGCGCCGGCCGGCATCGCGGCGGTGGAGGGCCAGCCGTCGCGTTGCTCGGCCGAACGCTGCGCCAGCCGGTCGGACACGCGCTCGGCGAGCCGCTCTTCGGACAGCATCGCTTCCTCGATCAGCTCCTCGTCGATGAAATCGGCGGTGAAGCCGGCGCCCAGGCCCTCGTAGCTCGCCAATTGGCGCGCCAGGAAGGCATCGGCCACGACGATCGACGATTGCGGCACCAGCAGCTCACCGATCGCCGCGCACAGATGCTCGTCGGCCAGCATATGGCCATTGGCATCGCGGCCCAGATCGGGGTGCAGGATCAGCGGGAGGGTGTCGTAGTCGGCGACGACCTCGGCAATGGCGCTGGCGATCTCGGCGCGTACCGTGGCGCCGATCTTGAAGGCCGCCACAGGCATGTCCTCCAGCAACATGCGGGCTTGTGCCGCGACATGCTCGGGATCCACGGCCGTGACGCCCAGGCAATCCCGGGAATCGCGGACCGCGTATCCGGTCAGGACGCTCACGCCGTGGCAGCCCATGCTCGCAAAGGTGGCCAAGTCCGCCTGAATGCCCGTGGCGCCGGTGGGATCGGCAATGCCGAAAGTCAAAACTATGGGAGGGGGGGAACTTATCATGCGTCAATTTATTGCGCGGTCAGGTGCTCCGCGCGATGAGAAAAGCCCAGTCGGGCTTTTCGTCGATGCGCCAAACCGTTACCATCATGGTTTGCATTGTAGCGGATCGTCGTAGGACGCATCGAAAGAATGGAATATCAAAGCTGGATGTGCCTGATTTGCGGTTGGATTTATGACGAAGAGGCAGGACTGCCGGAAGAGGGCATTGCGCCCGGCACGAAGTGGGATGACGTGCCAATCAACTGGACCTGCCCTGAGTGTGGGGCCCGCAAGGAAGATTTCGAGATGGTTCAGATCTGATCCGCAACGCGTGTCTTGACGACGCGCGATGGATCGATAGGGCCGGACCCCGTCAGCACGACGCGGTCCGGCTTTTTGCGTGGTGCGATCGCCTGGCTCAGTTTTCTTCGGTGCCGACCTTTTTGACGACGTCGTAGCGCTCCAGCGTTCGCTGACGCGCCTCGGCGTGGTCGACGAGCGGACGCGGGTAGTGCTTGTCGAGCGTGATGCCGGCCCGGGCCAGGATCTCGGGCTTTGCGAGCCAGGGCGCGTGGATCGATTTGTCGTCGAGCGCGGCAAGCTCGGGCACCCATTCGCGGATGAAGGTGCCCTTGGCGTCGAATTTTTCCGATTGCGTCAGCGGATTGAAGATACGGAACCAGGGCTGCGCATCGCAGCCGCTCGACGCCGCCCATTGCCAATTGCCGTTGTTGGCGGACAAGTCGAAGTCATTTAGCAACCGCTCGAAGTAGGCTTCGCCGCGACGCCAGTCGATACCGAGGTCCTTGATCAGGAAGGTTGCCGCCACCATCCGCAGACGGTTATGCATGAAGCCGGTCTGGTTGATCTGCCGCATGGCCGCATCCACCAGCGGATAGCCGGTCCGCGCCTCGCACCAGGCCGCGAAATGCGCCTCGGCGGTCTTGCCGCTCTGCCATTGGATCCGGTCATATTCCGGTTTGTAGGCGTAGCGGGCCGGCTTCGGCGTACGGAGATGGCGGGGAAGCGCGTCCTTCTCCGCGTGTTCGTCCTCGTCGAATTCGCGCTCGTCCTCGACGACCAGACGCGGGTTGTGGAACAGGATCTGGAAAAAGAAATCGCGCCAGACCAGTTCCGACAGCCAGGTCTCCGCGCCCTCGCGGTCGCGCGCCGCGTGACTGGCGGCATAGGCCGTGCGGGCCAGCGCGCGCGGGGAGATCGTGCCATGCCGCAGATGCGTCGACAGCAGACTGGTGGAGGCGAGCGCCGGGAAATCCCGGGTGCGATGATAGTCGCCCACGCGGCTCTCGAATTGCTCCAGCAGCGTCAATGCGTTGTCTTCGCCGGCCGGCAGGGGCGTCTGCGCCTCGCCGAAGCCCATCGCCTGCAGCGACGGCAGCTCGCGGGGATGCAGGCGCCCTTTCAGGTCTTTGAAAGCTGGCGCGCGGGCCGGCGGTGCGGCAAGCCGGTCCAGATGTCGCTCGGACGGCCGCGCGGCGAAGGCGCGATCGCCTTGCGCGGCCAGCAACCAGGCCCGTTTGTACGGCGTGTAGACGCTGTAAGGCTTGCCGGCGCCCGTCAGGACCTCGTTTTTCTCGAAAATTGCCTGGTCTTTGAAGGACCGCAGCACGATATCGACATCGTCCAGCCGGTCCGCGACTTGCGCATCACGGGCGATGGCCGCGGGTTCGTAATCGTGGTTGAGGAAGACCGCGTCGACGTGCAATTGCTGCGCGAGCGCGGGCACCAGCTCGACGGGATCGCCTTCGCCGATCCACAGACCGCCGCCGTGCTGCTGCAAGGTGCGCTGCAGTTCGACCAGACTTTCGTGAATGAAAGCGACCCGCGCATCGTTGGCGGGAAGCCCGTCCAGGATGGCGCGGTCGAAGATGAACACACAGTGGACCTGCTGCGCGGCCTCCAGCGCATGGTAGAGTGCTGTCTGGTCGCGAGTACGCAGGTCGCGCCGGAACCACACCAGGGCGTTACTGAATTCGGGCATACCGTTACCGTGTCTTTGCTAAAATTGCATCATGTCCAAGTCCTCTGCCGATCGCATTAACCTGACGAACCAATTCCTGATCGCTATGCCCGGCATGGCGGACTCGAATTTCTCGGGTACTGTCATCTATTGCTGTGAACACAGCGAGAAGGGCGCGCTCGGCCTCGTGATCAATCGCCCCACCGATATCGACTTGAAGTCGTTATTCGATCGGATCGATCTGAAACTCGACAGCGCGACCCTGTCCTCCCTCCCAGTGTACTTCGGCGGGCCTGTTCAGACCGAACGCGGCTTCGTCTTGCACGAACCGGGCGGCGAATATACGTCGTCGATGACGGTACCGGGTGGGCTCGAAATGACCACGTCGAAAGACGTGCTCGAAGCGGTGGCAAGCGGGCAGGGACCGAAAAAGTTCCTGCTGACGCTGGGGCATACCGGCTGGGGCGCGGGGCAGCTCGAGAACGAAATCGCGCAGAACGGCTGGCTGACGGTCGATGCCGACCCGTCGATCATCTTCGATGTTCCGGCCGAGCAGCGACAGGAGGCCGCACTGGCCTTGCTGGGCGTCT